>JAHEKS010000152.1 GCA_024638215.1 Acidobacteriota bacterium
TTTTCGTTCCTCCCACGGGAAATCCGGCAGTAGCGAGGTCCTTTTTGAGCGGCTCGATGTTGGCGGGATTTTCCAACAGGAACTCGACATTGTTCCGGCTGGTAAACCGCAGATAGCCTCTGCAGTACTTGTCCGCCAGGTCCGCGAAAAGGCGGATGGACTGGATACCGAGAAGCCGCGGGGTGCCGGCGCGAACGGAATAAATGCGGTCGCCGGTCTCCGAAACATGGCACAGAACTCCCGGCCCCAGGTTTTCGTGGTACTTCCACTTGCCGTAGTTCTTCTTGATGACGGGGTGCAGAAACTGTTCGTAATTTGGGGGTCCGATGTCTGTTAATCGGCTGGTTTGAGTCGCCATTATTTTGCCTCCTTCGCAGTTGCCTGATTCGGCACTGCTTCGCTTTCGGCCGTTTCTGCCACCTTGCCGTCTCCATCGGCCTGGAAAAAGATGTACGGGTTATCGCGGGGAGCGGAAATCATCTCTGGAACGGGATCAAGTCCGATAGCGTCCAGGAACGTAGCCATTCCCACGCGCTGGATCAGCTCGCCGACGCGCTCGCGGTTGTTTCCGTACTCGCCCCAGAAATCCCAGATCCGCGAGACGAGCTCCTTAATCGTGTCGTGGAGTTCAGCAGCGGGAACGAAGGGAATCAGAACGGAAGAAAGCAGCGCGCCCTGGAGAATCGGCGCCTTGGCGCCGATCAGCAGCGTCGCGCCTCTTTCTTTCCCGGGACGCAGCGCCTTGGGCATGACGTTGATGCAGTGCATGCACCGCACACACTCGCGGTTGTTGATGCTGAGTTTCTTGCCGTCCCAGTTCATGCACTTGGTGGGGCAGTGGCCACAAATGTCTTTCTGAATATCGAGCCCCGCTTTCGCGTATTCGGTGACGGCGGCGTCATCCTGTTGAATGTCGTCCTTCCACGTGCCAATCACGGAAAGATCGGCGCGCGCAATCGAGGCCACGCAATCGTTGGGACACCCGCTGAATTTGAACTTGAACTTGTAGGGGAAAGCCGGACGGTGGAGTTCGTCCTGATAATCGTGGGTGACTTGGTTGCACATCCCCAACGTATCGAAACAGGCCCATTCGCACCGCGCCGGCCCTACGCAAGCGGACGGCGTCCGCATGACGGACCCTGAACCTCCCAGATCGAATCCCAGTTGGGTCAGCTTCTGGAAGGTCGGCTCCAGCTCGCTTGTTTTCGTGCCCAGCAGGATGATATCGCCGGTCGAGCCGTGCATGTTCGTCAGGCCGGACCCGTGCGCTTCCCAGATGTCACACAGCTTTCGCAGCACATCACTCGTGTAAAACCACCCCGAAGGATGATTGACGCGAAGGGTGTGAAAGTGCGAAACATTAGGGAACTTGTCCGGCACGTCACTATAGCGGCCGATCACTCCGCCGCCGTAGCCCATCACGCCGACGATTCCGCCATGTTTCCAGTGGCTTATTTTCTCTTCATACGAGAGCTCGAGTTGGCCCAGAAGATCCTTGGCCATAGGGTTTTGCTTGGCCGCGCCTTTGATTTCTTTGACGAAGCTCGGCCAGGGACCCTTTTCCAGGTCGTCCAGCATTTTGGTTTGTCCGTTTTTCTTTTCTTCCGCCACAGTTGTTACCTCCTGCCATTGTGCAGTTATGCGTTTACCGATTGGGTCGTCACGGCACCGGCTTTCAATTGCGCATCGCGCGCCGCCGCCATCGCCACTGTCCGGTATACAAAGTGGGCGAATTTGGAGTAAGGCGCATAAAGAAACAGACTGAAAATCAACACCAGATGAATGAAATAAACCGAGTACATAAGTCCGGCCGACTGCGCCACCCGCAACAGTTCGGAAAGGATTCCGGTGGCCACGACGCCGGCTAATACAACAATGAAGAACCCGTCGAAATAGGTCGTGTCATTCCACTTCTCGGGGGATTTCATACGGTCGCCGATCAGGAGAACGGTTCCGACCAGCACCACTCCCGCGGACAGGTTGGCGAAAAGCTTCCAGCCGCTCAGGAAGGGCAAGGGCGTGTGCATCAAGTCCAGCATGGTGCCGATGCCCACCGACGTTCCGGTGATGGCCAATCCAACGAACCCGCAAAGCGTGAGCAGGTGCCCCAAGTAGCGATCCTTGTTGGCGGTGCACTTCATGAACCGCCGGTGAGTGATGATTTCAACCAGCGTCGGCGCAAGTGCGGGCAGGATCCTGCCTTCCACTCCCGCGGCGCGCATTGCTCTGACGAAACGCGTGACGCCCACGGCAAAACCGAGCACGGCCAACGCCGAAACAGCATAGAAAAGCGGCTCCAGGATACTTGCCGGAAAAACCTCGGCGTAAATGTAAGGACGGACAAGGGGATGCCTGAGTTCGATGGCCGCAATCGTCCCAAAAATCAGGATAGGTAAGAGGAACAGCACAGCGAGATACTTGGCCTCGGAAACCATCGTCCCCGCGATTTTAGGGAAGGAGAACGCCTTGATGGCCTCTTTCCGGAGTACGCCCATGATATTGCTGGGCTTGGCCCCGCGCGGGCAGTTGACCGTGCAGTCGCCGCAGTTGTGGCACAGCCAGATTCCGGGGTCCGCCAGGGCCTTATCTTTGAGGCCCCATTGGGCGGCAATCATCACCCGGCGTGGAAATGTCAGCCCGTCCTCCGAAAGGTCGCACACGGAAGTGCAAGTTGCACACTGGAAGCACTTCTTCAGGTCGGCGCCTCCGGAAGCCATGACGTCGTTAATGAACGCACTGTCGGGTTCAACAAGAAGCGTTTCGGCCATTGCTAAAACCCCTTGTAAGGGTTCGGTCCCAGCTCCCGGACTCGGTTCATAAACTTGTCAATCATCTGCGGCAGCTTTCCGTACTCATCGATCGAAAACTGCCAGACTTCGATCCGCTCCGGTTCCAGTTGCAGGCGTTGCAGCGTTTCCTTGACGTTCTCCAGCCGCCGGTTGGCGATTTCACTGCCTTTGGCAAAGTGGCATTGATAATCTTCGCCATACTTGCAGCCCATCAGCATCACACCGTCGATGCCCCGCGAGAGCGCGTCGGCAATCCAGACGATGTTCAACGAGCCCAGGCAGCGCAGAGGGATCACGCGCACGTTCGGGTCATAGGTCACGTGGTTCATCCCCGCCAGATCGAGAGCCGGGTAAGCGTCGTTTTCACACATGAAGAGCAGGGCGCGAGGCTTCCCCTCATCTTCCTCGGGCACCTGAATGGCCTTGATCATTCCGGCAATCATGTCCACGGAGTAGTTCTTGAAGGAGATGATCCGCTCCGGGCAGGCGCCCATGCACACACCGCAGCGCCGGCAGCGATAAGGATTGAATTTCGGCGTACCCTTCTCGTCCTCGTCCAGCGAGCCAAAGGGACATTCCTCCGTGCAGCGCTTGCATTGGGTGCACCGTTGCAGGAAGAAGCTGGGATAGGAAAGATCCCCGGCCCGGGGATGGACCGCCTGGCCGCGGGTGGCCATTTCCACGCACTGAATCGCCTTCATGGCCGCGCCCGCCGCGTCTTCCTGGGCGCGCGCATAGTCCATCGGCGCGCGCACGGCGCCCGCCGCGTAGATGCCGGTCCGCAAAGTCTCGTACGGGAAGCAGACGAAATTCGAGTTGGGGAAGCCATCCTGAAGCACCGGAAGGTCCGAACCCTGGCGATACGTCAGGTTGAGGATTTCGGTTCCCGCGTGGCATTGCAGCTTGGCGACGGTTTTTTCGGCTTCGGCGCGCTGCGTGGCGGACTCGTTCTTGCGCACCGTGGCCTGGGCATCGCGCAGAATGCGCAGGGCGTCATTGTCCGCGGCATTGGGAACCAGGCCGGTGGCCAGCACCACGAGGTCCGCCGGAATGCGGACCGCCTCGCCGAGCAGCGTGTCCTTCACCTCAACCTGCAGCCCGCTTCCGTTGTGGTTTCGGACTCCGGTCACTTCCCCTTTCAGCAGGAAGGTGGCCGGATGGTTCTGCACCTTGGCATAATACCTCTCGTACTGTCCTGTTGTGATGATGTCCCTGTAGATAATATAAGTCTTGGTCTCGGGCGAGCGCTGGTGCACCAAGTCTACCTGCTTGAGGGTCGCCATGCAGCAGAAGGCGGAGCAATAAGGCAGGTGGTTGGGGTCGCGCGAACCGGCACACTGGACGAAGAGGACGCTTCGGGCAGGCTTGCCGTCGGAAGGCCGGGTCAGGGGGCCGGCGGCGGCCATCGCTTCAAACTGCTCGCCGGTCACCACGTCCGGGGATGCGCCGTACCCAAGGTGCGCGAGTTTGGAGGCGTCGTAGGGCTTCGCGCCCGTCGCCAGCACGATCGCCCCGACGCGCTGCACAAACGGCGCGCCGCCGTTCTGCAAGGTCACGTCAAAAATCCCGGGCTGGCCTTCCGTTTTGACAATCCTGGTTGAGGTGAAGACTTTGACTTTCGGATGGCGGGACACTTCTTGGATCTTCGCGAAGACCAGGTTGTCTTCGAGTTCCGTGTAGGGAGAATGCGTGGGAGCAAGCTTTTGGAGGCCCGCCAGCGAGCCGCCGAGTCGCGGCTCTTTCTCGACCAGCACGACGTCGTAGTCCGCCTCCGCGGCTTCGAGTGCGGCCGTAATTCCGGTGATTCCTCCTCCGACTACGAGAAGCGCTTTGGAAATCCCCTCGGCCAGCGGCTCCAGCGCCTCCATTTTCTGCGCTTTGGAGATTCCCATGCGCAGATAGTCTTCGGCCAGCATCTGCGTGTCTTCGTCGCGCTCCTTGTGGCACCAGGCCACGTGCTCGCGGAGATTGACGCGCTCCACAATCATTCCGGAATTGAAGTTGAAAGCGGCCGACTTCATGCGGGGCGAGCAGGCGGCGATCACCACCGAGTCCACCCCATTCTCTGCCAGGTCTTTTCGAATGATCGCGAGACCTTCGTCCCCGCACAGGAACGGATGGGTCCGGCAAACCGGAGTCTGGTATTCCTTCTGAGCCACGCTCATCAGCCGGGCGACGTCCAGCGACTCGCCGATCGAGCAGCCGCCGCAGATGTAGACTCCCAGCTTCTTACCCATGATGCGCGCTCCTCACCGCGCTCTGAAGCGCCTTCAACGCCGCGCCCGTCGCGTCGCGCACGCTCGAGGCAACGTCTTCGGGCCGCTTCACGCAACCCGCGCCGATGAATCCCGGCGCGCCATCAGTGACAAACCCAAACTCGTCTCTCGGCAAGCCTTGGGGCAGCCCTTCCGTCTGCGGAACCATCCCCGTGGCCAGAACCACCAGACTGAAACGTTGTGTGGTCTTCCGCCCTGCAAGAACGTCTTCAACAGTCACCCAAAGGTCGTGTGTTTGGGGATCTTCGCCGATCTTCCCGACTTTCCCTTTGACCAGCTTCAAGTGGCCGTTCGTAGCCACCTTGGCACGGAAATCTTCAAGTAAGCCCGGCGTCCGGACATCAATGTAGAAAATCGTGACTTGTGCATCGGGATAGAGGCTGCGGATATACGTGCTGTGCTTGAGCGAGGCGGAGCAGCAAACGCTGGAGCAATAAGGGAGGTGATTCTCATCGCGCGAGCCCGCACACTGAACGAAGGCGATGCTCGCCGGCTCCTTGCCGTCGGAAGGCCGCAGGATTTTCCCGCCCGTCGGACCGTTCACGGCGGCCATTCGTTCCAGCATGACGTTGGTCACGACGTTGGGGAACCGCCCGAAGCCGAGATTGGAGATTTTGGAGGCGTCGTAGGGCGCCCAGCCGGTGGCCACCACAACCGCCGCAACGTGGAATGTTTTTTGTTGCGCACCCTGGTTCAGGTCAATCGCGCCGTAGGGGCACGCTTCCACGCAGGCTTTGCATCCCGCGGGGCAGACACTGCGGTCAATCACATAAGCCGCCGGGTAGGTCATGTTGTGCGGCAGATAGGCTGCTTTGGTTTTCGACTCGCCGAAGTTAAAATCATCCGGCCTTTCCACCGGGCAGGCTTTCGCGCAGTCGCCGCAGAGCGTGCAGGCTTCGCTCACAAAACGCGGGGCCACCTTGACGGTCGCTTCGTAATCTCCAGCCGCACCCGTCAGACTTGTCAATTCAGCCTGGGTAAGGACCGTGATGCGCGGATTGTTCTTGATGCGCCGGAAGTTGATTTCGAAACCGCACGTGGGCGGACAGAGCTTGGGAAAATATAGACTGAACGAAACCGCCCGCCCGCCAAGGAAAGGTGATTTTTCCACCAGGATGACCTGGCAGCCGGCTTCCGCCGCCTCGATCGCGGTGGTCAACCCGGCGACTCCTCCGCCGATCACCAGGATGCTTTTCCCGTTGCTGGATCGCGCATCAGCCATAAGAAAAACCTAACGGGCTTGCGCCGTCGCTTCCTCGCCCGCCGCCCTTGACGGGCGTTTTTCCCCGCCGGCAGGCCTTTTGAGGCGCATGGTCTTCTCGCCAAACAAGCTGAATCGAAGCCATTCCATGGCGAAGTCCAGGAGCTCTTCGTCATCCGTCCGGATGGCCTCCACGCGCGCTTCATCGATATCGAAGAGACTGAAAAAGCGCGTTTCAAAAACGAATCTCCGAAAACGATCCAGGTCGTAGGCGGCGGTGACGTACATCTCCGCTTTTTCATCCGGCAGACGTTCGTCTTTCTTCCAGAAGTCGTTCAGCATGACTTGCCGGAACGAAGCCCCCATCATCTCAAAGGCCTCGAGTCCTTGGCCTGCGATCCAATTGCGCAGCGAGCAGGGCGAGCCTTTTCCGTGCCCGTGACACAAATCCTCGCGGATGACAAAATAGAATCCGTGCTCGGCCGGATTGGGGTTTTTCGGCTCGGCCAGCCCGAGCGGGTACATGCGGCAAGCCCAGGGACGATGCGTATAAACGCTGCAACCGTCCTTGGTCACAAGTGGGCAGCGCTTGTCCTCCGCATTCATCTTGAGAAGGACGATGGGAAGCTTTTGCTTCTGCGTGTAAGCGATGATGGTGTACTTTTTCAAGAACTCAGTGGAGTCAACCTGCAGCGCCTTTTTCATTCGCAGCACGTCGTAGGGCGTCAGAACGATGGAGACGTCGCGGCAGCAACTCGTGAAACAGTCCATGCCGGGCTCGCACCGGAATTGGAGTTCGTCATCCAGGCCAAGGCGCGGGTAGTCGCGCAGAATCGTCTCCTGGCTTGGGCTCGCTTCAGGCATGAGTCACTTCCCTCTCCTCGATGATGAGTTCACGCAGGGCGCTCCTGGACCAGACCGGCAGCGGGCCGGTTTCGCCAGTCATGGGGTCCAGCCGGTGCCGGTACGACGCTTTGACGTGAAAGTGGGTTTCCATCCAATCCCAGCCGCGCACGAAGTAGGGGCATTCGTCGTTGAAGCAGACATACTGAAATTCCCCGCTCCAGCAGGCCAACTGGGGATTGGCCCAGCGAGTCATCGGTTTGTTGCAGTGCGGACACACATACTTTGCCGGGTCAGCCATCGCTTCACCTTTCCCGGGAGGTTCCCACTCATCGCGGGAACCTCCCGATTAAGGGTCAAGCACTCGACCGCGCTCCACCGGGTGCTAGTGGAAGATTTGATGGATGGGGCGCGTTCGCATCTGCCAGTCGCCGGTGGCTGGATCAAACCGGCAGTTGGCAAAAACGTGCCACTTCTCCTCGTCCATTTTGGGCTTGTCGGCTCGGAAGTAATAGCCGGGCCAACGAGTCTCCTCCCGGAAGAGCACCGTCCGGACGTGAGCTTCCGCCTGCCACATGCGGTGAACGTTTTCCCAGCAGCGCATGAGTTCGTGCAGGTTGGAAGCCGCCAGCTTCTTGGAGTCCTCCTTGAGGAATGTCAGGAGTTCGAGGCCTCGTTCGAGCTGCGCCTTATTAGTCGTGAACTGTGCCGTCACGCCGCCCGCGTATTCATCCATGATCTTCTGCAAGCGGAACATGAACAGCTTCGGCTTAATGTAGCTCGGGTTGATTTCGGGGTCCGTGGTCTTGTCTTTGTTCGCCTCGTAAGTCTCGAGAGGCTGAAGGGCTTCCGCGGCTTGAGCCTCAATGACTGCCGAGTCCACCTGGGGAATGGTCTTGCCATTGTCCACGATGAACTTGACGGCTGCCTTGGCGGCGATGCGGCCTTCCGTGCACGAGCCGGAGGAGAACTTGTGGCTCGATGCTCCGGATGCGTCGCCGGCACAGAACAGACCCTTCACCGTTGACATGTTTGGGTAACCCCAGAAGTATTCGCCTTTGGTCTCGCCGTTCTGCAGGTCTTCGGGCCCGCTCACCCAGGCGCCCGAAGCTCCGGAGTGCGACCCGATGAAGTAAGGCTCGGCGGCGGCAATCTCCGAGCTCTTCTGCTCCGGTTGCACGTCCGTCGCCGCCCACAGTATGGCCTGGGAGATGGTCATGTCCAGGAAGTCTTCCCACGCTTCCGATTCCAGTTCCCTGGACTTCTTCTTGTACGCCGCGGGATCGTCCTTGTACTTCTCGGCGATCTTCTGCAGAGCTTCCTCGGTCCGCATGGAGATGGGTCCCTTGCCCTCCATCACGTCGAGCATTCCGAGGTAGTTTCGCAGATTGGCGGGCACCGGCTTGACGCGGCCGTACGGCCCCCAGTTTTCGAGTTCAGGTTTCCGCTCCACCATGTAATCTCCGCCCATGGCGTTCGTGGCGCGCGATTTGAACAGCAGGAACCACGCTCCCACCGGACCGTAAGCGTCCTTGAAGCGGACCGGAATGAAGCGCACTTCCTGACAGGTCATCTCCGCGCCGGCTTTCATGGTGAAGTAAGCGGAGGAACCGGAGTTCCAGGGTGGATACCAGGCGCGCCCCATGCCTTCGCCGGAACTCCGCGGCTTGAAGACGTGTACCGCGCCGCCCATGGCCACCAGAGTGGCTTTTGCGCGGAAGATGTAGATTTTGTTTTCGCGCACGGAGAAGCCGATCGCGCCCGCGCAGCGGTCGCCGTCCATCAGCGGACCGACGATGAAGACGCGCTCGTAAACCTCGCCCGTGCCGCTCTCGCGCAGGGCATTCTTGGCCGCTTCCGCCACGATCACCTTGTAGGACTCACCGTTGATCATGAGCTGCCAGCGGCCTTCGTGCACGTACTTGCCTTCCGCGTCCTTCCAGATAGGCAGGCCCCACTTTTCAAACAGGTGCACGGTGGAATCCACGTGGCGGGCAATGTTGGCCACCAGATCCTCACGCGTGACGCCCATCAGGTCGTTGCGGACGTATTCCACATAGTCCTTGACGGTGTTGGCTCCGTCCTTCAGGCCCACGTACTGATTGATGGCGGAGAGCCCCATGGCCACGGCGCCGGACCGGTCCACGGCCGCCTTGTCCACCATCGTCACTTTGAGGCCGTTCTCCTTGGCCCAGTGCGCGGCTTCCACCGCCGCACCGCAAGCCGCCATACCGCCTCCGAGAATGAGCAGGTCGGTTTCCACCACGACTTTTTCAAAATTAGGCATTGGCCGACTCCTTCCCGCCCAACCGGAAAACTTCGGGCAATCCGAGAGATTCAGGCTCCGTAAACAGATCCAGGCTGTTCAGATTGCCGGTGGTCTTGAAGCCGCCATCCGGCACAGCAGAACCTTCCGGGGTCTTGCGAATGGGGAATTTGAAGCGTTTGAGCGTTCCGTTGCGGAACTTCACTGTCCACATGATGGAATCGGTGGAACGCAAAGGCGTCACCGATGCCCCCAGGGGGACGAAGTCAGCGTATCCGCGAACTTCAATGGCTTGCGTCGGGCAGATCTTGACGCAGTTGTAGCACTCCCAGCACATTGAGACGTCGCGGTTGTAGGCCTTCATCTTGTCTTTGTCCAGGACCATCAGGTCGTTGGGACAAATGTATTGGCAGGCCGTCTTGTCCAGCGCTTTACATCCATCACACTTGTCAGGATTGACGTAGCTCGGCATTGAGCCTCCTTAAGGATGGACCTCCTTTGGAGGAATAGTCCGAACTAGAGACAGGACAGCAGGGCGATGGGTTGCCCTTTTGAGAGCGCAGGACGAACTTTTTTCCTCACTAATTTCGGCTGCCTACATTTTCTCAGCCAACCTTCGGGGCCGCTTTGCTGTCTGCGTTGATGAGCAGTGTGTGCGCGGGAGCCAAGAGCGCGCTGGTCGGCACAGTAACAGACAATTAGTCCCCTTCTGGCTCTGAGTTTTGGAGGGTGTGAAGAGCGCGGCGCCCTGCAACGCGGGTTGACGTGGACAATTAGGCAGGCAGCGAGGGAGGACATCATGGCAAGAATTGCCATCATTTACTGCAAGCGCATCCAAGACCACTCCTGCATTGCCTGCGCCAAGTGCCACAAGGCCATTCACCTGAAGGACGCGGAATTTGCGCGGCACGAAGACATAGACGTGGTCGCGATGACCGACTGTGGCGATTGCCCGGGCCTGGTGATCCCGCGCATCAAACTTCTCCGCGAAATCGCGAAGGGCCTCGGCCGCGAGTTCGAAGTCGTACACCTAGGCACCTGCGTCAAAACCGCGATGGAGACGGCACAGTGCCCGATTGACTACGACGAATTGAAAGTAAGGCTGGAGAAGGACTTCGGCCTTCAGGTCGTCCTGGGAACCCACGCCTACTGACACCAGCCCCTCAGCACAGAAGTCTCAGGCTTCGACGATCTTGTTGCGGATGGCGTAGTGGACCATATCGCTGAAAGCGGAGAGACTCAGCTTGTGCATGATATTGGCGCGGTGGGCCTCAACCGTCTTCACACTGATATCAAGTATAGCAGCCACTTCTTTGTTGCTCTTCCCTCCCGCGAGCAAGCGCACGATCTCGCGCTCGCGCGGCGTCAAGCGGTCGGCAGGTTCCGGCTCGCCGCCGCGAAGAAAACCTTCCACCGCGAGCCCCGATGCGGCCGGAGACAAGTATCGCTTGTGCTCGATGAGGGAACGGACGGCAGTCACCAGTTCCGACATGGCATCCGACTTCAGCACGTAGCCGCGCACGCCGATTCCCAGCACCTCGCGCAGCAGCTGCTCGGAATCGTGCATCGTCAGGATGACGATTTCGGTGTTGGGCAAGCTTGATAGGATTTGGCGTGCGACCTCGGCGCCGTTGAGTTCGGGCATGCTGTAGTCGAGGATAGCCACGTCGGGTTTCAACTGGCGGGCTTTTTCCACCGCCTCCGTGCCTGACCCCGCCTCACCGCAGACTTGCCAGTCCGTTTGCGTTTCCAGCAGCCGCCGAAGTCCATGGCGGACAATCTCGTGGTCATCGGCGACGAGGATGCGCACGCCCTTCATGAAGCGACCTCCTCGATTTCCAGCGGCAAGCTGGCTCGAACCGTCGTGCCTTTCTGGTCCGATTCAATCTCCA
>JAHEKS010000153.1 GCA_024638215.1 Acidobacteriota bacterium
GGCGAGCTCGGCGCGGGCCTTGTCAATCTCCGCGCCCGCCTGGGTGAGCTGGCTCTCTGCGACCTGCACCGATTGGTTAGCTACTGACACGTCGGCGCGCGCAGAGTCAACGGCGGCTTCCGACGCCGCCGCGGTGGCCACAGCGGCATCGTATTGCTGCTGCGAAACCTCATCCTTCGAAATGAGCTGCTTCATACGATCAAGGTCTCGCGCTGCTTTGGTGTGGTTGGCCTCGGCCTCGGCTAATTGAGCCTGCGCGGCGGCGCGGCGGGCGCGCGCGGCTTCCACCTGTTTTTGCGCGACCAGCAGTCCTGCATGCGTCATCTGCAACTGGGCCTGGGAAGTTGACACTCGCGAGCCGGTGGTGGTGGTGGTGACGGGCACTCCGGTGCGGGCCGCCTGCGCCGCGGCCTTGGCGCTGGCCAGGTCGGCTTGGGCTCTTTCCACGGCAACCTGGTAGTCCTTGGGATCGAGTTTCACCAGGACCGTGCCCGCCTCCACGTATTGATTGTCATTGACCTCGACCGCGACCACGGTTCCTCCCACTCGCGGGCTGATGGGATTGATGTGGCCGTCGATTTGCGCGTCGTCGGTGGACTCGCGGGTGGAGTAGTAGTGCCACACGAAAGCCGCGACGCCGAGCAGCAGAAGCGCCGCTCCGCCGATGATGAATTTGGCGCGCGGGCGGTCCCGAAACGAGGGTCTCTCGCCGTTGGACAAGGTCCCCCCGTTTCCTGCTTGGGCCGGTGTCTCGATGACGTCCGCCATTATTGCCCTCCTTCTCCGATGAACTGCTTATAGGACTTCTCCGCGATGCCCAGCGAGCGCGCCAGTGAAGCTTTGGCGACGTTATAGGTATAAAGACTGGAGATGTAGTTTTCGTCCGCAGTGGCCAGCGCGTCCTGCGCCTGGACCACTTCGATGCTGCTCACCACGCCTGCCGAGAACCTGTCCTGCGCCTGCTGGACCTCGTCACGAGCCAGCCCGCGGGCGCTCTGGGCGACCTTGACTCGATCGCCGGAAGACTTCAAATCCATGAAGGCGGTCCGGACTTCGTAAGCGATGCGCGCGCGCAAGTCTTCCAGTTCGGACTGGCGCTGGGCGACCATCGCGTCGGCCTGAAGCATTTCGCCGTGCACCTTTCCTCCCTGGAAGAGGGGAATCTTCAGCGTCGCCGTCACGGTAAATGTTCCGTGCGACTGCCCCGGCGCGTTGCCGATATCGCCGTAATCACTATTGAAGTGCAAAGAGGGAAGGGCGTCACCGCGTGCCGCCCGCCGGGCCGCCTCCGCCGCTCGGAGCAGCTCCTGGGCCGCTTGGTAATCGGCGCGCGAAGCGTAGGCCCGCTCCACCGCCCGGTCGAGCGAGAGGGGTGGCATGGGCGTGTAGGGGATCGAGTCGGTAAGACGGAACTCCTGGCCGACAGGCAGGCCGACGGCACGCGCCAGGGTCAACTTCTGCTTCTCAAATTCATTCCGGTAATAGATCAAGCGCTGCTGCTGCGCCTCCAGTTCCACCTGGGCACGCAGGACGTCAATGCTCGGCACCACCCCGGCCTTGTGCATGTCTTCGGCGCGGTCGTAAAGCGCCTGCGCGGTCTTCACCTGGACTTCCGCGGCCTGAACGCGGCTCCCGTCCGCCACCGACTGGAGGTAAAGATTGGCGCAGACCAGAACCACGATGTCGCGGGCGTCTTGATAACTGTAGTTGGCCGCGCGGGTCAGGGCGGATTCCTGGCGCATCCTTCCCAGTGCGTGAAAATCGAGGATGGTTTGCGAGAAGTAGGCGCGCGTGTCAAAGACGCTGAACGGGCCCACGATTTGCGGAAATCCCGGCAGGCCGGCAAAACCGAAGGCCGCCAGGTTCACTTGTTCACGGACTTCAGAGGTCCCGGTGGTCACGTGAGGCAGGAGATCAGAGAGCGCTTTCCATCGCTCGCCGCGCGCTGCGCGCGTCCCCTCCTGCGCGACCAGCACTCCCAGGTTGTATTTCAACCCGCGGTCTATGGCGTTCATCAGGCCGAGGGGCATCACGTCCGGCTGCACCTTCCCTGTCGGGACGCCTCCAAGAAAAATGTTTTGACCGGCAGGCGCGGAAGTCGAAGCGGGAACCGGCGTCCCGCTGATGCCCGGCAGGGCGGGCTCTCCGGGCGCGGAGGTCTGGGCTCCAGCGGTCAGGCTGAAACTTGCGAGCACAACGAGAATGGCGATGAAGGAGTGTTTCATGAACGCCCGATTCCTTTCCAGACAAAGTCGAAGAGGAAGGCGATGTCGTCCTTGACCCTTCCTTTCGACCACCCCGAGAGCCGCTGGGTGATCAATCCACGCGTGAGGTCGGTGATGGCCAGCGCGGTGACGTCGGCGCGGCTGGGGCGGATTTCCTTGCGACGCAGACCCCGCTCGAGGACGGCGGCGAGCATGCGGGACTGTTGCAGGTAAAGATCCGTGAATTCCTTTTCCTCTCCGGGGTGGATCAAGCACGTCCCAAACTCGGAGAAATAGATTTTGAAGAAGTCGCGGTTCTCATCGAAGTACCTGACTTTGGTCTCGATGAAAGCGAGGATCTTCGCCGCCGTCGTCTCCGCCGCGTCCATGCTGGCGCGGGTCTTTTCCAGCATGTCCACGATCCCGCGCTCCAGTGCGGCCCAGTAAAGGTCGTGCTTGGAGCGGTAGTAAAGGTAAACCGTCCCTTTGGCGACCTCAGCGGCTTTCGCCACCTCTTCGATCGTCGCTCCTTGAAATCCCTTCTGGGCGAAGACGCGGTGCGCGGCGGCGAGGATTTCCGAGGTGCGGAACTCCGTGACCACGTCTTTCTTGGTCTTACCGCTGATCAGCATCCTCTTCAGCCCCGTCCAATGGAATGACCCGCCAGTCATTGTATCATACTGATGATTCAGCCCGCCAAAAAGATACACCTCCAGATGTTTCTGGTACTCCCGAGGTCGCAAGCCGGGGGAAGGGGCGCGGGATACTCTTGACAATCTTGCGCCATCCGGCTAATTTAACTATCTGGTTAGTTAATTCGAGTGAGGGGGTTCCGGGTTACGGGCATGACGCTTAAGAAAGGTCGCGGCCGGGGCTCGCGCGAGGCGATCCTGCGCGCCGCGGAGCGTATTTTTGCCGAGGAAGGGCTGGCCGGCGCGCGGACGGATGCCATCGCCCGCCGGGCGGGGGTCAACAAGGCTCTTCTCTACTACTATTTCAAGAGCAAGGAAGCGCTGTACCTGGCCGCCCTGGAGCGGCACATGAAGGAGTTCAACCGCCTGGGCTTGGAGGTGCTGAGCGGCCGCGGGACGGCCCGAGCGAGGTTGCTGGGATACGTCGCGATGCACTTTGACTTTGCCAGCCGCCGGCCTTTCTTCTCGCGCCTGTTTCCTCGAATGCTGATCTCGGAAGGCAGCACGCTCGACCACCTGGTTAAGAAGTACACCCTTCCCGTATTCCGGAAGGTAGTCCGCGTGATCGAAGAAGGCGTCAAGGGAAGGGAATTCCGCGCCGTGGACGGTCGGCAGACCGCCATCTCCCTTATTGGACTGACCGTTCACTATTTCCTGATGGCGCAAATGGTGCGCAGGATTGCGCACGTGGACCCGTACTCCCGCGTCCTTCTCGAGCGGAGAAAGAAGGAGATTCTGGATTTTGTCCGCAATGGGCTGTTCCGGCACCCGGAGGCGCACTGGTCATGAGTCGTAAAGCGTTCGTCATCATTCTCGTGGTGGTTGTGGCCATAAGCGCCGCCGTGTTTTTTCTGACCCGCAGCCGGTCGCGTGGGATGGAGCTCACCGGGATCGTCACAACGGACCAGGTCGTCGTGAGTTCGCAGATCGCCGGCCGCCTGGAGAAGGAGCTGGTGAAAGAAGGCGACAGCGTTTCAGAGGGGCAACTGCTGGCGGTCATCGCTCCCAAAGAGTTGCGCGCGGACCAGGCCTACTATGACTCGACGATGAAGGGTACGGGAGCGCAGGTGCAAGTGGCGGAGGCTTCGCTGAAGCTGCAGGAAATGCAAACCCGCGACCAGATTAACCAAGCCGCAGCAACCTTGGCCGCGGCTATTGCCCAGCAGAAGCAGGCGGCCGCCAACCTGGAGCAGGCGCGGCTGAACTTCAACCGCGCGCACGGGCTGTTCCAGCAGGGAATTGTCTCCGCCCAGGACGAAGACCAGGCGAGAACCGCGCTGGCGGCTTCCCACGCCAACGTGGAATCGCTGCGCAAGCAGGTGCAGGCGCAGCAGGCGGCGCTCGAGCTGGCCCGCGCCCAGGCCGAGCAAGTCGCCGTCCGCGAGCGGGAGTTGCTGGCGAATCGCCACCAGTTTTCCGCCGCGCGCGCTCAGAATCAGGCCGCGCTCGTGCGCCTCGGCTATACCGAAATCCGCGCGCCGATCAACGGCCTGGTCGCCGTCCGCGCCGCGCTCGAAGGCGAAGTGATGAGCGCTGGGCAGCCCATCCTGGTGCTCTACGACCCGGACAATCTCTGGGTGCGCGCTGATGTGGAAGAAACCTATATTGACCGCATCCGCCTCGGCGACAAGTACCCGGTGCGTTTTCCTTCCGGATTCGAAGAGACCGGGACGGTTTTCTTCCGCGGCGTGGACGCCGACTACGCCACCCAGCGCGACGTCAGCCGCACCAAGCGCGACATCAAAACCTTTGAGATCCGATTGCGCGTGGATAACCGTTCCCGCCGGCTCGCACCGGGGCTGACAGCGTTTGTGACGGTTCCATTTGGAAGCGGCCAATAAAGGGGCTTGCTCCGGCATCGTTTCAGCGGCCGGAGAAAAACTAGGACGAACCATGCCCGCGATTGAAGTCGAAAAACTGACCAAGCGCTTCAACGGCTTTACGGCCGTGGATTCCCTCAGCTTTGAGGTCGAAGGAGGCGAGATTTTCGGTCTTCTCGGGCCGAACGGAGCAGGCAAGTCCACCCTGATCCGCATGCTGACCACGCTGCTTCCTCCGACGTCGGGCGTCGCCCGCGTGGGGGGATTTGATATCACTCGCTCGGCCAATGAGGTACGGCATTGCATCGGGGTGATTCCGCAGGCGATGACCTCCGACCTTGACCTGACGGTCGTCGAGAACATGAACATCTTTGCCAAGCTCTACGGCGTGCCGCGTGAGCGGCGCTTGCGCACGGTGAAGGAGCTCTTGGATGCGGTCGAGCTCAGCGCGTGGGCCGACAAGCCGGCCAAGTTCCTTTCCGGCGGCATGCGCCGGAGGCTCGAGATCGCGCGCGGCCTGGTTCACGAGCCTAAGATTTTCTTTCTCGACGAGCCCACGACCGGGCTCGATCCCACCTCGCGCATCGCCGTTTGGGAAATGTTGGTCGAGCTCAAGAAAACGCGCGATCTCACCATCCTGGTCACAACGCACTACATGGATGAAGCCGATAAGCTCTGTGACCGCATCGCCATCGTGGACCACGGCAAGCTGGTGGCGCTCGACTCCCCTTTGAAGCTGAAGGCCTCGATTCCCGCGGAAAGCTTCCTGGAAGTGAGTTTCTCCGCCATCCCGGTGGGATGGGAAGAGACGCTGGCGAGTCTTCCGGAGGTCAAGAGCGTTCAGCGGCACGACCATGTCTTCCGCATCGCCTCCGACAACGGCCCGCACACCATGACGGAATTGGTGGAAGCCTCGCGGCGGGCGGGGATTGCCGTTGCCTCGCTTTCCGTCCAGAGCACCACGCTCGACGACGTCTTCACTCACTATACGGGGCGCCAGTTGCGCGACGAGCTGCAAGACGCGAAACTCGACATCAGTTTCATGTACCGAAGGGGGCGCAATTAGGCGCTGAATTGCGGGCGGAGCCGCCATGAATCGCATCTGGGCCATTATCGAGCGCGACCTGCGAAAATTCTTTCGCAGCCCGACCTTGATGCTGGTTTCCATGGTCTTTCCGCTGATTCAACTGGTGGTGCTCGGCTACGCGTTCGGGGGGAAGATCAAGAACTTGAAGGTCGGCGTGGTGGACCAGGACCACCTGCTTCCCGCCGTCAGGCTGCGCGAGATGTTCGGGGCCATCGCCGCCAACGCCCGCACGTTTGAGACGGTGGATTACACCGATCCCCACCGCGCGATCCAGGACCTGCGCAACGGCCGCATCAATGCCGTCGTCAATGTTCCGCCCGATTTTTCGCGGGACGTGTTCGAACAGGCCGGCCCGCAAATCGCGCTGATCGAGGACAACACCGACAATTTCGCGGTGAGCGCGCTGGAAGGCTCGCTCACGCAGATCGTAGGGGCATACAACAACCCGCAAGTCGCGCCGCGCGTTCCCCATGACGTCACGCTCTCCGTGGTTGAAATGTATCCCTACGTACCCTACATCCAGTACCTGCTCGCGGGGTCGGTGGTGCTCTCCATCTTCGTTTCCGCAATGATCGGTGGCGGAATCATCTACATCGACGACAAAGCGCGCGGGCTGCACGAGGGATACTTGGTCACTCCCATCAGCAAGTTTGAGCTGATCATGGGGTTCAACCTTTCCGGCGCGGCCAAGGCGATTCTGGCGGGCTTTGTCCTGTGCACGATGGGAGCGCTGCTGGCGGGGATCCCGCAGCCGCTCGATCCCGGGCGCCTGTTGCGGCTGACCGTGGTGATCGTGGTCACCTCGCTGGCCCTGATCAGCATGATGTTCATGATGATGGTGCGCGTGAGCGACCCGCTGGTCCCGCGCGCCACCTTCGGTGTGTTGAACACGCTGCTCTTTTTCCCCAGCGGCGCCGTTTATCCCATTTATGGCTTTCCCGCCTGGATGCGCGCCATCGCCATTGCCGATCCTTTCACCTACGCCGTGCACGCCTTCAAATCTCTGTTCTTGAAGAACACGGGGTTTGTGGCAATCTCCGGCGACCTGATCTTCTTGACCGTTTTCGCCGCGCTGATGATGGGCGCGGCGACGATGCTTTTCCGAAGAACGCTTTGATGCTGCGGGACGCCGTTTTGTGATAGTCTGAAAGTGTCGGCCACCGGAGCGCCTTGGGCACCGCGCCCGAAGGCCGCCGCGCAAGTGGCTGTCGCGCGCGATGTTCCAACGCTCAGGTGACCATGCTCCTCGATGCCAAGCCACCCACCCCCCCCAGCAAGATCCGCCGGTACTTGCCCCTGCCTGTTTTGCTTTTGCTGATGCTGGTGGTGCTGACCGTGGCGGGATTCCTGACCTACCAGTTCTGGAACTGGCGGGAAGAGCGCGCGGTCAGCCGCTTCCTGACAACGCTCGAACAGGGAAACTTTCAGGAGGCCTACAAGCTCTGGCAACCTGCGCCGTCCTACGCCTACGGGGATTTCCTTCACGATTGGGGCGAGCAGGGGGACTACGGGAAAATCCGCAAGTTCGAAATCCTTGATTCCGAGGCGAGAGGCAAAAGCGTGGTTGTCACCGTGCGCATCAACGACGTTGAACCTCCGCTCGAACTGATCGTCAATCCCGCCACCATGGGGCTGGCCTACGCCCCTCCGGGCTTTTGAATTGTCCGCGCGATTGCTCCCATCAGGCGGCACCTCACGGCGCTTCAATTTTGGCGCTTGCCGCGTCCAAGAGTTCACTGCGGGTTAATTCCGCGGTGCCGAACTTGAGCACCACGCGGCCGCCCGCCAGATTCGCGAGCTCGGCGGCTTCCTGGAGCGTGGCGCCGGCGCAGATGGCCAGGGCCAGTACCGCAAGGACAGTGTCTCCCGCGCCCGTCACGTCGTAAACCGGCCGCGCCACGCCCGGAATCTCATGCGCTGATCCGTCCGATTCGAATAGCATCATTCCGTTGCTGCCCCGCGTGATGAGCAGGTTCGAGCAATCGAGCTGGGCGAGCAGTTGCCGCCCACCCGCTTCCAACTGTTGTCGGTCCCGCATCGGCCGGCCCGCAAGCAATTCCGCTTCGACCAGATTCTTCTTGACGAGGGTAGCGTGGCGGCAAATCTCAGGATGCTGGGGTTTGGGATCCACGAGGACGGGAATTCGCTTCTGACGTCCCAGGCTTATGGCGCGGCTGGCAAGCTCGGTTGAGACCGAACCCTTGCAGTAGTCGGAGATGGCAAGCGCCTCGAGCTTGGCCATCCATCGCGCTAGATTCCGCCCCAGCGCTTCCTCGGTGCGAGCCGAAATGGGCTCGACCCGCTCGAAATCGAGCCGCAGAAGCTGGTGTTGATGAGCCGCGACGCGGACTTTGCGCGGCGTGACGCGGCCGCGCTCGATGACAAGCGTCCGAGGCGAGATTCCTCTTGCTTTGAGGAGAGATCGAAGCCGTCTTCCGGTTTCGTCGTCGCCGATGGCGCCGAAGGGCACAGGGCGGCCGTCGAGGGCGCGGATGTTCACCGCCACGTTTCCCGCGCCGCCCGCAAAACCCTCGCGAACGCTTTCGTCTTTGATCAGCAGCACCGGCACGGGCGCTTCGGGCGAGATGCGCGTGGCCTCGCCGCGCAGAAACTCGTCGAACATGTAATCGCCCAGCACGCCGATGGTGCGGCCGCGAAAGCGGGAGATGATCCGAGCCAGACGTTTAGAGTCGCGTCGCATGGCGCTTCGTCCGTCCCTTCAGCTTGTGTTCCTGAGCACGGCTTCCACCGCCGAGCGAACCTGCTCAAAAGTCACGGATAGAATACACTCCGGCCGCTCGAACTGGTAGCAGCGATCGCCGGGACAGGGATTGCACGAATAGGAATTCTGAACGATTCTCGCCCGCGCCCCCGAGGCGTCGCACGGCCACGGGCCCCAAATCACCGAACTCGACGACCCGAAGATCACCACCTCCGGCCGCTCGAGCGCCGCCGCCATGTGAGCGGGGCCGCTGTCGTTTCCGATGAAGATGCGCGCGCCTTCGATTGCCGCGGCAAATTGACCCAGGCTGGCCCCTTCGAGCCGCACGATCCGGGCATTCCCCGCACGCTGGACCCCATCAAGCACCTCGGACTCACCGGGGCCGCACGGGAAGACCGGCGTCAATCCCGCCTCCTGCGCGAGAAAAGCCCCGAGCCTCGCAAAATGTTCCGCCGCCCACTGTTTGGTCGGATAAAGCGCCGTCGGGTGAACGATGGCGTAAGGACTTCCCTCAGCGACGCCCAGGCTGGCGCGCTTCTCTTTCCACCAGGCGCGGCTCGACGCTTTGACGAAGATCCGCGCGCGAGGAATTTCACGCCGCGGCATTCCCAAGTGGAAGAATATCGCCGCCTGGTGCTCGGTGGTGTGAACCTGTTCCCGGCCGAGAATCTTTCGCGTGTCCGGGACCAGGACGTCGTACACGCCGCGCGAGCGGTAGTAAGCGAAGCCCACTTTCCAGCGTGCGCCGCTGGTTCGTGTCAAGAGCGTTCCGGTGGGGCCGCCATGAAGATTGACGCAGAGCGCAAAGTGCCGCTGGCGCAGGGCGCGAATGGCGCGCCAGCGGCAAGCGATTTTGGCCGCGCCTGAGCCGCTGCCCGGCTCAATCAGCTCGTCGACGTCCGGGTTTCCTTCCAGCAATTCGCGGAAGCGCGACTCGACGACCACGGCGATTTTCAGGTCCGGCCGCCACTCCTTGAGCATCTGAAGGGCAGGCGTCAGCAGGATCACGTCGCCGATCGAGCGCAGACGAACCAGGACGATTCGCGCCCCAGCGGGCAAATCCGAAAGTAGGGAAGACGCATTCATTCAGGGTTGAGGGTTACGGCGCGGCCAGGTGGAATTATTCCGCTTCGATCTTGGCCTCGTCCACCAGCATGACGGGAATATCGTCTTTAATGGGATAAACGCGGCGGCACTGGCTGCACTTTAATCCCTGGCCATCCGCGGTGAGCTTGACGGAGACTTTGCAGAGCGGGCAAACCAGAATTTCCAGAAGTTCCGGACTGACAGCCATCGGTTTCGCTCCTCGGCACGTTTCGCATTGCGAATCTAGCAAACGCGCCTTTCATTTTCAAGTTGCCGCCGCTTGAATTGCGCAGTCATCCCAGATAGGTGATTTCGGCGGTCAGCGAGCAAGTGACGTTTCGCCATGTGGGCGGCGCGAGCTTCCAAACGGCTAGGATGGCGGAGCCCTGGTACACGCGCTCGAAGCCCGATTCGGACTGGGAGATGGTTTCGATGGGGACGACCCACCAGCGCGGCTTGGGCTCGGCTTGGAGGGAAATCCGCACCCGCTGCCATTCATCCACCAGCAGCAGTTCGGAAGCGTCCACCTCGCCCTGGAACTCCAGGGGCCAGCGCGCCTGATTGGCCTGAAAGTAGCGGTCGGGCGCGTCCGGCGCAAGAAGATTGAAGACCATCTCGACGCCCAGCGCCAGCGGCACCAGAGCTCCGTGGTCGGCGGCCAGCGAGGTGCGGCAATCAAGCCGCCAGGCGCCGTCCTGCTCGCGGCTGCGAATTTCCTTGCGGGCGGTCAGGGTCTGGCCAAAAATCTCCCCGCCCTGGCGAACCTCCTTGCTCAACTGAAGAGTGTCTTCGCCGCCTTTTGTCTGGCGCGAAAACTCCCAAGCACCCCCCGCTAGGTCCGCGTTCTCACCCAGGCGCAAGTAGTTGTAGTCGTCGAATTGCTTCGCGGCGGGGAAAAGGTAGGTGCGGAAGTTGTGCCTGCCATAACGATCATAACGGAGCAACTCCGCGAGGTTGGATTCCTTGCTCCACACGCGGTCGTGAATGGAAGCGGGCCCGGAGCCGGAAGAGTCGTGGGACGAGACTTTCTGGCGGACGAGCTCATGATAAGCCTCGGGCCGGCGCATCAGCGAGTTGACCAGTTCGACGCCCGCTGGCTTGAAGCGCAGGCTGGAGACCGTTCCGCCGTCGGAGGGACGAAGAACCATGCCGGAGGCTGTACCGCGCACTAGAACTTCGTCGTGGCCGTCCGCATCGAAGTCGCGCCTTTGGACGGCGACACCGGGGTTTTGGGGCGGAACCTGGAGCTTGTCGAGAAACGTTTCCGCGCGGATCAGATGGCGCAGCACGGCGCTGCGCAGATGAGGCGCGTACAGGCCACCGAAGATGCCGTGCCAGTACGGATCGTTGCACTGGCCGGCGAGGAGCTCCGTATGCGCTTCTTCGAGCCTACGTCTTGACTCCTTGCCGGCCTTTTTTGCGGCGTTCGCCTCGTGCCAGCGGCGGCTAATGTCGAGCATGAACTTGTGAAGCTGGTTGGACTCGGGATATTTGGAAAGAAAATTCTGCCACAGCCCGCCGTGCAGAAAGCGCCGGAAGCGCTCCCCGGAAGCCATGTGATGGCTCTCATCCAGGCAGTTTTTGAATTCGCGCGAAGCGTCAGGGGGAAGCGCCCACTCCATCATCTCGGCGTAGGAGGCGGTG
>JAHEKS010000154.1 GCA_024638215.1 Acidobacteriota bacterium
ATTACCGCATCGAATCCGGTTACCGCGCCGGACATACCCTCCTGGCCAGAAAACCGCAGGGCGTCTACGTCGCCAACTACTTAATGACGGTCGGGTTTCTCAAGGCGGCGGAGGAAATGGGCATGGTCTGCCCGGAAAACTTCGGCCTGGTGAGTTTTGACGACTATCCCTGGTTGGACTTCTGCCGGCCCGCCCTGACCACCGTCGAGCTGCCCAAGTACCAAGTGGGCTACGAGGCGACCGAGCTCGTTCTGGACAGAATTGCGGGCAAGCGAGGTCCGGGAGTCGTGATCAAACTGCCTACCCAGCTGCGCGTGCGCGAATCGTGCGGCTTTGCGCTGCAAATGCGGCAATCCGCCGCCGGCAATCCTTGAGCGTAGAAACCAGTCTGAGAATCCTTCTGATTTCCACTGAACTACGCCAGACTCAAACCCACGATCCGAATCCACAATCTGCCCGGCCTCAGATATACGTTGACAGCGCTGCGGGCGCGCCCTAGAATCTAAGCGGTTATCAGAGAGCGGTGATTCCGGGGATGGGTCCTCGCGGGGGTGTGCGACCATACCTCGCAGGGCGGAGGCGGCGTGGGATGAGCAAGGAAAATGAGACGCCGTGAAAAACCTTCCGACCAGAACTCCATCCATCATGGGAGGAGCAGATGAGCGATAAGATCTCCATCGTCCATTCGCAGTTTCTTCCCGCCAGCCTATCGGGTGACTTGATCAACTTCACGCGCGACCAGGTCCGCTGGGATTGGATGAGCTTCACCGTTCGCAGACTTATTCCGGGAGAAAGCTGGAACCGAACAACCAAAGACGAAGAGGCAGCCTGCGTCCTTTTGAGCGGGCGGTGCACCGCGGACTGGGGCGAGGGCCCGGTCGCGATCGGAGAGCGCGCGAACGTGTTTGAAGGACCTCCGTACGCTCTTTACCTGCCGGCGGGCAGCCAGGCGCAGTTTCAAGCCCAAACTCCCTGCGAGATCGCGGAATGCCGCGTACCCTCCCGGGCCACGTTGAAGCCGCGGCTGGTCACACCGCACGATGCAGCCGTGAGCCTGCGTGGCGGGGGCAACGCTTCGCGCCAAATCGTAGACGTGATGCGGCCGGATTTTCCCGCCGACAAGCTGATGGTGGTTGAGGTTTACACTCCCGCCGGCAACTGGTCGAGCTATCCGCCTCACAAACACGACGTCCACAAACCTCCCCAGGAAGTGGACCTGGACGAGATCTACTATTATCGAACTGAGAATCCGGCGGCCTACGCCCTGCAGCGCCTTTACACCTCCAATGGAAACAGCGATCAAACGGTTCTGGCGCGCGACGGCGACGCCGTCCTCATCCGCGAAGGTTATCATCCGGTGGTTGCCGCCCATGGCTATAATATCTACTATCTTAACTTTTTGGCGGGGAGCGCGAGGGCGCTCGCAACCACGGAAGACCCCGATCACGCCTGGGTCAAGTCGGCGTGGAGAGAAATCGACCCGCGCCTTCCACTTTGGAAAGGGCGCGCTTCGTAAGTCCATTCTGCCCTCCCCCATTGCCGAAACGGCGTTATCCGGCACGCGAAAGGAGCGGCATCCCATGCAAACGGCTCAACAGGACGGCCAGTTGCTGAATTACATTCAGGGCGCGTGGCGCCCTTCCGGGGCAGGCGAGTCCTCGCAAGTGAAGAATCCCGCCACCCAGGAAACGCTCTGCCGGGTTCCGCTCTCCGGCCGCTCCGACGTCGGCGCCGCGGCCGAAGCGGCTCGCGCCGCCTTCCCCGGCTGGCGCGCCACTCCGGCTGTGGAGCGAATCCAATATCTGTTCAAATTCAAACGGCTGCTCGAAGACCATTCCGAGGAAATCAGCCGGGCGCTGACGCAGGAATGCGGCAAGACGCTCGCCGAAGCGCGCGGCGAATTGACGCGCGGGATTCAGAACGTCGAGGTCGCAACCGGCATCCCCTCGCTCATGATGGGTGCGGTTTCCGAAGACATCGCCCGCGGGATTGATGAAATCATGATTCGCCAGCCGGTGGGCGTGGTGGCGGCGATCACGCCGTTCAATTTTCCCGGCATGATTCCGCTCTGGTTTCTGCCCTACGCCATCGCGTGCGGAAACACTTTCATCCTCAAGCCTTCGGAAAAAGTCCCCGTCACCATGAACCTGGTTTTTGCCCTGGTGGATGAACTCAAGCTGCCGCCCGGCGTCGTTAATCTCGTCAACGGCGCCAAGGAAGCGGTGGACGCCCTGCTCGACCACCCCGCCATCCGCGCCCTCTCCTTCGTCGGCTCGTCGGCCGTTGCCAAGTACGTTTACAGCCGCGCCACGGCGAACGGCAAGCGCGCGCAGTGCCAGGGCGGCGCCAAAAACGCCGTGGTGATCATGCCTGACGCCGACATGGCCCAGGTCACGAATATTGTGGCCGAATCCGCTTACGGCTGCGCGGGACAGCGGTGTCTCGCCGCCTCCATCGCGGTGGGCGTGGGCGAAGCCGGCGAAGTCTTCAAGCGCTCGATACGCAATGCGGCCGCCTCGCTCAAGGTCGGCTACGGCCTCGAAGACGGCGTGCAAATGGGGCCGGTCATCTCGCCGGAGAGCAAGCGGCGCATCCTCGGCATCCTGGAAAAGGGCGCCCAAGAAGGCGCGCGCATCGTCCTGGACGGCCGCGACACGGCAATTCCAGGTTACGAAAAAGGCAATTTCCTCCTTCCAACTATTCTCGAAGGAGTGAATGCGGCGAGCGAAATCGCGCGGACCGAGATCTTCGGCCCGGTGCTCAGCCTGATGCACGCCGCGACGATTGACGACGCCATCTCGCTGGTCAATACGTTTTCCTACGGCAACATGGCCTGCCTGTTCACTTCCAGCGGCGCCGCGGCGCGCAATTTCCGCTACCACGTGCAGGCGGGCAACATCGGCATCAACGTCGGCGTCGCAGCTCCCATGGCTTTCTTTCCTTTCTCGGGATGGAAGGACAGCTTCTTCGGCGACCTGCACGGCCAGGGACACGACGCGATCGAGTTCTACACCGAAAAGAAAGTCGTCATCGAGCGCTGGCCTTCCTGACAGAGCGCCGCATATATAAGTAGGATAATATAAGATTTATTGATTAACCGACTGAGGGCTTTACGATCTCACGAAGTCTTCCGTGTCTTCGAAGAAGCGGCCGATGTCCGGGGGCTTGCCCGTGAGCGGCGACACCTTGGATTTGAGCGAGCGGCCGTACTCCAGGCCCTTTTCAAAAGCGGAAGTGTTGAGCTTCTCCGTGCCCTTGGGCACCGAGTCCGCGATGGATTTGCGCCCCGCCTGGGGCGAAATAAGCCCCGTCTGCCCGGTCACAAATCCCACCATGACCATGTTGAGGACGAGTTTTCTCCCCAGTTCCTCGGCAAAGCGCGTGGCGGGGATGCCGCGCGCCGTGATATCGCTGCGCAGCGGTTCGAGCTCGATCAAGTCCTGCTCGTAAAGCAGCAGGCCACCCGGCCGGAGGTCCGGAACAAAGCGCGTGTAGGCTTCCTGCGACATCGCCACCAGGAGGTGCGGATGCGTGAGATAGGGATTAAGCACCGGTTCGGGCGAGACGATCAACTGGACGCTGCAGGCGCTGCCGCGCGCCTCCGGGCCGAAGCTCTGAGTGAGTGTCACGTGCTTGGTATCGTAAATCGTCGCGGCGCGGCCGATCACCATGCCCGCCAGAATCACTCCCTGCCCGCCGAAACCGGCAATCTGGATCTCCACGCTTTCCATCAAGCACCTCCCCGACCGCAATAACTTTCCTTGAGCACTTCGCGATATCGCTGGTCCATCGCGTCCTGGAGGGTTGGCCGCTCGATGTCCACGAATTTCCCGACCGTGATCTCGCCCTTCAGATCCAATTTCAGTTCGCGCGTGCTTGCGCCGTTCTTGATCACGCTGTGCTGCTTGTAGTAGCGCATAGTTTCCAGCCCATCCCCCAGCTTGTTGCGGCGCTGGTAGAGCGTGGGACACGGCGCCAGGATTTCGATGAAGGCGAATCCCTTCTTTTTGAAGGCTTCCACCATCGAGTGCGCGATGTGGCGAACGTGATAGGCCGTCCAGCGCGCCACGTAAACCGCGCCCGAAGACTCCGCCAGGAAAGGAAGATTGAACGGCGCCTCGAAGCAGCCGTAAGGCGACGTGGTCGCCGTGGCGCCCAGAGGCGTGGTGGGAGCCACCTGGCCGCCCGTCATCCCGTAAATGAAATTGTTGACGCAAATCACCTTGATGTCCACGTTGCGCCGCGCCGCGTGGATGAAGTGGTTTCCCCCGATGGCAATCAGATCGCCGTCGCCGCTGTAAACCACCACGTTCAGGCTGGGATTGGCCAGCTTCAGTCCGGTGGCAAATGGAATGGCGCGGCCATGGGTGGTGTGAAACGAGTCGAGCTTCACGTATCCGGCCACGCGCCCTGTGCAGCCGATGCCGGAAACCACCGCGACCTTGTCGAGCGGAAGCTTGGAATCCACCAAAGCCCTCGAAAAACAGTTGACCGTCGTGCCGATGCCGCATCCGGGGCACCAGATGTGCGGCATGCGCTCGGTGCGGAGGAACGGCTCAACGGGATTTATCGCTGGCGACACGCTCATTGCGTCACCTCCCGGATGACCTGCAGGATTTCTTCGGGCGCGTGGACGTTCCCGCCCGCGTGCGGAATCAGGACCGTCTTGGTCCCCGCGGCGCAACGCTCCACTTCATTCACCATCTGCCCGAGGTTCATTTCGACCACCACGAAAGCCTTCGCTTTCGACGCCAGTTCGCGGATGCGCTTCTCCGGGAAGGGCCACACCACCACGGGCCGCAGCAGTCCGGCGCGGATTCCTTCCTGCCGCGCCTTTTGCACCGCCGCCAGCGCGACGCGCGAGGTGATCCCGTAGGCAATCAGCACCACCTCCGCGTCTTCCATCAGGTATTCGTTGCAGTGAGTGATTTCATCGGCGTGGCCGCGGATTTTTCCCACCAGGCGGCTGACCAGCTTTTGCTGCGAGCGCCAGTTCAGCGCCGGATAGCCGCGTTCGTCGTGCGTCAGCCCCGTGACGTGGATGCGATACCCGTCGCCCGCCTTCACCATTTCCGGAACGCCGTCGCCATTGGCGTCGAAAGGCAGATACTCGTTCGGAGGCAGGGCGGTGAACCGCCGCGGAAAGATCTTGATCTGGTCCGCGGGCGGAATCACCACTTTCTCCGTCATGTGCCCGACGCTTTCGTCCATCATGAACATCACCGGCGTGCGAAAGCGCTCGGAAAGGTTGAAGGCTTCAATCATCAGGTCAAAACATTCCTGCGGCGAGTTCGGAGACAGCGCGATGATCTCGTAATCCCCGTGCGAGCCCCAGCGCGCCTGCATCATGTCTCCCTGGCCGGGAAGCGTGGGCAGGCCGGTCGAAGGGCCGCCGCGCTGCACGTTGACAAACACGCAGGGCGTTTCCGTCATCGCCGCCAGGCCGATGTGCTCCATCATCAGCGAAAACCCGGGGCCGGAAGTCACCGTGAAAGATTTGGCGCCGCCCCAGGCCGCGCCCAGGATGGCAATCGAAGAAGCCAGCTCGTCTTCCATTTGCAGGAACGTTGCCCCCACCAGCGGCGCCCGCGCCGCGAAGCGTTCCACCACTTCGGTGGAAGGCGTGATCGGATAGCCCGCCGCGAAGTTGGCGCCCGCGGCCAGCGCGCCCTCGCAAGCGGCGTGGTCGCCATCCATGAAGTGCGCGCCGGTCAGCACCGACTTGGGATTGGCGCTCACCAAATTGAATTCTCCCGCGCGCCCGGCCTGGTCATGGCCGCTGGCGTCGTGGGCTTGAACTGCAGCTGAATCCATTTCTCGCCTCCTGAAGCGCAGGAGCACCATAGGCTTTATGCGGCGGCCGCAGGGCTTGCTGGCACATCCGCGCCCGCCGGCACGCCCGCACTCACCGCCTCGCGAATGCCAAAAATTGCGAAATCCGGGCAGTAGAGCCCGCACAAGTCGCAGCCCGTGCAGGCGGGCTCGTTCTCCAGGATGGGCGGATGATAGCCGTGGTTGTTGAACTTGTCTGAGAACTTGAGGACTTTGGGCGGGCAGAACTCGATGCAGAAACCGCATCCCTTACACCGATCCCAGTTGATGAAAACTCTTCCTCGAAATTTCCGGCTTTTCGCCGCTGGTGGAGCTTCGGGCATTTTTCCCCCAACTCTGTGACTTATTCCCCAACAACTCAGACATATTGTCCGAGTTCTGGCTCTGCAACCTGAAATAGAGCATTTTTGTGTCCGGTATGGCCCGATTTAGGCGGAAAAACTGCCAAAAATCAATTTTTGTTCCAGTTTGGCTTCGTTTCGCTCCGTTCCGAGGACATTTCCTTTTGACATCAATATGTTAGGAAGAATCTTCAGGAGAAGAATGACTGTTTCGAGGTACCTGTATTCGCGGATCGAGTAGCGCCGAACCCGATCCCAGAGGCGCCGAAAGAGGTTCGGCTGCTTCGCCAAATGACATATTCTCCCTTCTGGCGTGCTTCGGTTCTAAAGGACTTCCTCGCATCCGGCAGGTTCGTTCCAATCTATTCTTTGGCATCGGAGCCGCCTTCCGCCGGATGAGGAGAGCAGCACGGGCGTCCGCTGCGCCTGAGCGCCGCACCTTCCCGGCGTTGATAGGCTACACAGATCGCCTATGATTGTTAAGACGATTTTACGGAAGACCCTGACGCTCAACTTCCCTGTCATCCTCATTCCCCTCCGCCGGCCCCGATGGGATCGCCGGCCGGAGGCGGAGCCGGCGCGGGAATGTGGAACTGAGCCGGGTTTTTCTCGAAGCGCTCGATTTCCTGATGCGCGGAGAAAAACTGTGCCCGCCAGTCTTCAGGCAAGATGGTCTCGAGCCCCGCGGCGAGCCATTCCTTCAGCTCATCCAGCTTGAACGAGGCGGTGGCGCGCGCTTGTGCGGGAGCCTTTTCGTCGGCTGCCAAAGACATCAAGTGGTGAAGGACGACCGAATCGACGGTACGCTGGATGGCAGCATCGTAGCCCTTCTCCGGCTGCGCTTTCCACGTAGCCTTAAGCACGTCGTCCACCAACTCCTCAAAACCCGGATACTGAGCGTCGCGCGCGTGGTCCTCGATCATGCGTTCGGCGCGGTTCGGCTCGAGAAGCAGGTTGACGGCGATTTCGGCTGCGGCCTCGGCGGGCGCGAGCGCGTCGAAGGCCGGCGACGTTCGCCGCGCGAAATTCTCGCGCGAGGCAGGATAGCCCGGCGGTCGCGGAGGAATCATGTTCAAGAGCCTCTCCGGCACCTCCAGAACGTTGGGCCGAAGGGTGTCCAGGACGGCGCGAACGGCCTCGCGCTGCTGCTCAGCCGGAACGACCGCGGGAGCGGCTTGCACCCCGCCCCGCACGTTGAAGGCATAATTCAGCCCGCCGATCATTTTCGCCACGGCGGTCAGTTGGTAGCGATGATAGAGGTAAATCGGCACGAGCACGTCTTCCAAAGTCGCCATAGGCGCGCCTTGGGGGATGGCGTCGGCGGAGAGGCGCTGGAGCGCGGCGTTGCGCACGGCCATCACCAGCCTGAGCCCGGCGAGCGGGTTCGCGCCTTCGTCCCACAGATGAGCGGCAGGGCTGGCCGAGCCGGGCGGGCGCGCGTCGGCATCGCTCAAGTAGAGCAGCCCGCGCGAAAACGCATCGTTCAGGATCTTCTGGAGCGCCGCGTGTTCATCCGTGCCCGGCGCGAAATCGTGATAGCCGTAGTCAATCGCCACCTTGTCCCACGCGCCGATCCCGACGGCGTACGCGTGCGCTACGTCCGGTGCGCCGTCGGCGCCGAGCGTCACCACCGGCGGCGGGTAATCCATGACCGAGCTCCGATTGACGATGCTGCTCGAGTAATTGTGCATCAAGCCGAGCGTGTGTCCGGTTTCGTGCGCGGCAAGCTGGCGAATGCGCGCCAGCGCCATCTCGTTGGCCTGGCGCCGAGCGTCGGGATTTTTGCCGAAGGGGTCGAGCAATCCCTGCGCGATCAGGAAATCCTGACGGATGCGCAGCGCGTCGAGATTCACGTGGCCGTTGATGATCTCTCCCGTGCGCGGGTCCGCGATCGCCGTCCCGTAGGCCCAGCCGCGCGTGCGGCGCGGCGTCCACTCGATGACGTCGTAGCGGATGTCCATCGGGTCCACGCCCTCGGGCAGCAGCTTGACCTGAAATGCGTCCTTGTAGCCCGCCGCGGTGAAGGCCTGATTCCACCAGCCTGCACCCTCCATCACCGCGCTGCGGATGGGCTCCGGAATCGCACGGTCCACGTAATAAACGATGGGCTTGACCGGCTCGCTCAGCCCCGCCGAGGGGTCTTTCTTTTGCAGGCGGAAATGATCGATGAGCCGCATGACGATCGGCTGGTCGACAGGCGTCGCGAAATCCATGTACTCCGTCTCTAAGAATCCGCAACGCGGGTCGTAAGCGCGCGGGCGGAAGCCGGGCGGAGGCGACGCGACAAAAGAGAAATGTTCATGTACGGTGATGGCGGTCGGGTGCGGCACGACCTGATTCACCCAGTTGCCCGGATGCACGCCCACCAGCGTCAGCGTGGATTCCACGTCGGTGTTTTCGGGGAAGTTCTTTGTGCGCGGAAGATAGATGGCCGACCGCGAGGGGTCCACATGATAGTCGCCCTGCTTGACGGCTTCCAGGCGCGCCCGCAGTGAGTGCGCGTCGCGGAGAAAGAACGGCGTGGCGTCCACCAACACGGCATCGCCCTCGGTGGCCGCGGCCTCAAAACCCCAGAGAACGGATTGGGCAAACGCCTCGTGCACCGCCCGGCGCTGGTCGGCGTCATCAGTTACGGCGCGATAACCCTCGTTGTCAGCCACCAGCAGCACGCGCGGCCCGCTGCGCTCGAAGTGCACTACCTGGATTTCGCCCGGTTGGCCGCGGTCAAGGCCGATGTCGTTCGAGCCCACGCCGTTCGGCAAGGATTCAACGTAAAGAAATTCCCGGTTCCAGTTGTTAATCTCGAGCCAGATCTTGCCCTCGCGGGCGTCCCAATAATCGGTGAAGAAGCCCGGGAATTTCTCCATGCCTTGCGTTTTTTCCTGAATGCTCGGCAGCGGCTTCGCACTCGTTTCTTTGGCCGGCGCCGGCGTTTGAGCCAAAGCGCCTGGCGCAGTAGTTAATATAAAGCAAATGCCAACTAGAAAAGGTTTCATCCTTCGTCTCCGCTTATTGAATTAGATGGAAATGCCCCTTGCACCTGCGAACAAACGCCGGATTTCCGGTTGCTGCGATGACTTTGACCTGCCCAGGCCCGAAAGAACTGATCTCTGGCCCAAGACTCTAGTGGCCACCGCCCGGCGGCCCGGCAATCGGCAGGCGAAGCCGCGCGATGCAGCCCGTGGCCGTCTTGCGATTCTCCAGATTCAGCGTGCCGCCATGAGCCTCGGCAATCTGGCGGCTCAGAACCAGCCCGATGCCTGAACCCGCGGGCTTGGTGGTGAAGAACGGAACAAACAAGTTCGTGGTGTTGGGCAGTCCCGGGCCATCGTCCTCGATCCAGATATCCAGGCTGCGAGCGCTCGTGGCCCAACCAACTCGCACTCCCCCGCCCGTTTCCAGGGCGGCGTCGGTGGCGTTGCGCACCAGGTTGATCAGGAGTTGCTCCAACTGGTCCCCGTCGGCTTCGATGACCAGCGCGGGCCCCGGTTGGAGTTCGACGCGCTTCCTCATTTCCAACCCTGCAACCCGGCGGATCACGTCATCAATCTGGACGCGTCCCAACTTCGGCAGCGGAAGCCGCGCCAATTGCGAATAGGCATTCATGAAACGGCTGAGGGATTCGGAGCGCGACGAAATAATCGCCAGGCCGCGCCGCATGTCATCCTTCCAATCCGGAGAGGTCTGTTCGCGCGCCAGAAAACCTTCCAGGGTGCCGGCCATGGACTTGATGGGCGCCAGCGAATTGTTCAGCTCGTGCCCCAACACGCGAATCAGGCGTTGCCAGGCCTGGCGCTCTTCTTCACGCAATGGCCGGCTGAGGTCGGCGAGTACGATCAGGTGATGCGGCAGCCCGCCCTCGCGAAAGGTGCTGCGGCGCAATCCCCAGCGCGCCGACGAGCTGGGCTTGCCGGGAAATGAGCGTTCGAGCGTTCGTTGCGGTTCGCCGGCTAGACATTCCGCCAAGCCGAGCTCTTCCGCGCTCTGGCCCGCGATTCTTTCCGCCGGTTTTCCCAAAAGGATCTCTCCCGCCTTATTCACGAGGCGCAACCGATGCGCGCCGTCGAAGGCGAAGATCGCCACGTCAATCTCGTCCATAACCGTCCGCAGCAGTGCAGAGGCTTCCTCAGCGCCCAAGCGCTGCTGGTGCAGGGTCTCGCTGAGTGCGTTCGCCTCGCGAAACACTTCGCCCATCGCATCGCTGGTGGCCGCGCCGCGGGCGCGCAAAGAAAAGTCCTCTTCGCGCAGCGCTCCCAAAAGGTTCGAGAGCGTTTGCAGCGGCATGGTAATGCGCTCCCGCAGGGCCAGCGCGAAGCCCAACCAACATCCCAGGACCAAGACCGTCAGGGTCCACTGGACGCGCGCCGAATGGTCGCCCGTCCAAAGCAGGGCCAGCGCCACAATACCGGCGGGCACGGCCGCCGCCAGAGTCATGAGCATAATCCGGTGCTCATAACTCAATTTCTTTTTTGGCGAGTTCATGCGGACGGCCGAAGTTTCAGTTTCAGTGGCCAAGGTCGGTTAAGCGGGCCGCCTCACAGGCCGTATTTCTGCAGCCGGCGATAGAGTGCGCTGCGGCTCAGTCCCAGCGCGTCCGCCGCCCGGCTCACATTGCCTTCGTGGCGGGCCAGGGTTTTTCGAATGAGAAACGATTCCACTTCCTCCAGGCTCATATCCTCGAGGCGCGACGGGCCGCTCTCCGCCGGGCGCAGGCCCAGGTCGCTGGCCCGGATCTGTTCGCCCTGCGCCAGCAACACCGCGCGCTCGATGGCGTGGTCGAGTTCGCGCACGTTGCCGGGCCACGAATGGTCCATCAGGGCCTGCATGGCCGGAGCGTCGAATCCCGAAACCTTGCGCTGATACCGGCGCGTGTGCTGGCGCAGGAAATGGATCGCCAGCCGCGGGATATCGTCGCTCCGGTCGCGCAAGGGAGGCAGGTGGATTTCCACCGTGTTCAGCCGAAAGAGCAGGTCTTCGCGGAAGCGCCCGTTGGCGACATCCTCTTTGAGATTGGCGTTGGTAGCGGAAAGAATTCGCACGTCCACGCGGTGCGTCTTTGA
>JAHEKS010000155.1 GCA_024638215.1 Acidobacteriota bacterium
CTAGGATGATCTCCTCAGACAACCGCTCTTACCAATCGTGGCAGGCGGGCTGGCGGACGGGCTCGAAACTCGCTTCGTGCTTCAGCCACCAGTCGTGCCATTGCTTGGCCAGCGCGCCGGGTTCCTTGCCTGAGGAGGCGGCCGGGGTTTTGAATTTCTCGCCGGTCAAGCCCTGCAAAGCGAAATTGGCCACCTGCCGCACTTGCTCGTCGGGATCGTCGAGCATGGCGAGTAGGGCGGGGACGGCGTCCTTGGTCTCCAGATTGCGCACGCCAAGAATCGCGTTGACGCGGTCGGTGGCGTTCGACGAATGGAGGTGACCGAACAGGACCTGGCTGGCGCGCGGATTGTGAAAGAAGCCGAGCGCGCGCAGCACGTCGTCGCGCAGCGAAGCCGGCACGCTGGAGAGCATCTGGTTCATAACAGGAAGCATCTTCGGGTCGGCCCGCTCACCGAGCAGAAGAATGGCGTAGGCGCGCAGAGCGTCGTCCAGCTTGTCGTTGCGCGCGATCGCGAGAATTTCCTTCCAGGCCGCGCGTGTGCCGAGCCGAGCTAAACCTTCCAGCGCCGCATCGGGGTCCCAGCGATGCTCCTTCTCGGGCGCCGCAGCCAGTTGCGCGAGTCTGTCCATGAAAAAGGATTCGGGCAGCGTCGTCGCTACCAGGAATGCTTCCGCAAAGCCGCGTGCGTCGGGCGTCGCGAGCAGCTTGGCATATGGCTCGAACGCGTCGCGGCGCTGGGCGCGCGTGGATGGCGTGATTTCAAAAGTGAGATTGTCGAGCGCCAGCGCGTAGGCGACGGGTTGCGGCGAGACTGTGTTCGTGGCTGAGTCAACTGTCTTTAGCGGCAGGCGGCGTTCGGCGTGAATGCGATATTTCCCCGGCCGCGTAAACCTCGCCCACTGGTTGAGCAGCTAGCGCTCGGTGTGCACCCTGCCGGGAGGAAGCGTCACGGTGCCGTAAACCACGCTCCCCTTGGCGCCACCGCAGGGATGCGGCGCGGGATCGGCCGGCGAGCGGCCGCCCGCCTCCTTGATCGAAAACCGCGGCTCCTGGGGAAGGTCGCGATTGGCGGCGCGCGAGGGAAACCGGTAGGAGAACAGGAGCGTCTGCGTGCCTGTGTTACGGATTGTGAACTGGCAGAAAACCGGCTCGCTGAGAAGATAGCTGGGTTTTTCCATCTTGAAGCGCGCCACGTAACTCGCCTGCGCCCAAGCGGGCCGAGGCCATAACGCGAAGAAGCCAACCAGCAAAAAGAGAAACCGCGTGCGCGTGCTCACGGACCACTTCGCCGCGAAGCGTCTTGGCGGCTGGGAATTGGAAGGGAAGCGGGGCGGTTCTGCCATCCGCAACATCATACGTGAAAGTGGAACCCGAAATCAGAGAATCGCGCGAAGCTCGCCGCCGCGAGCTTGATGCGGCGAGGCGCTCGGAAGTAGCATCTAAGGAGGCGAAGGATAAGCATGGCTCGTTCCTCGGAAAAACGAATGCTGGGCGTGATGCTCGCGCTGCTCTTTGCCGGCCTGCTCATCCTGCCCGAGGCGGCATTGCGGGCGCAGGCGGGCCCGGCGGCGATCAAACTCTATCTCAAAGACGGCGGCTACCAACTCGTCAAAAGCTACGAGGTCCAGGGCGACCGCGTGCGCTACTACAGCCTGGAGCGCTCGGAGTGGGAAGAGGTGCCGGTTTCGATGGTGGATTTCGACGCCACCAAGAAGGGCGAGGCAGCCGCGAAAGCCGAGCGGCAGAGACAACTGCAAGCCGCGCGCGAGCTGGACGAGCAGCACTATAACAAGATCGAGCCCACGGGATTCGAGATCGCGCCGGGCTTCCGCCTGCCGACCGCGGAAGGCGTCTACGCTTTCGACGGCGAGCGCGTGGTCCCCATGGTGCAGTCGTCGGGAGAAATCGTCAAAGACAAAAAGCGCTTTGCGCTTTCGCTCGCACTGCCCGCGCCGCTGCTCAAGAACCGCGACCTGGTGGTGCTCGACGGCGCGCGCGCCGCGGTGCGCTTCCACGCCACCAAGCCGGCGTTCTATGTGCAGTTCGCCGACGTAAAACCCAACAGCATGATGTTGATTCCCGTGACCGAGAAAAAAGACCTGCGCGTCATCGAAAAGATCCAGTCGGGCATCGGCGTGGGGCATTCCGGCGAAGAGCGCGAGCAGATTCCCCTTGAGCGCCGCGAAATCAAGCCCGGCTTGATCCTGCTCCATCCGATCTCGCCGCTTGCGCCCGGCGAATACGCTTTGGGTGAGCTGCTCTCGCAAAAGCTCAACCTCGAAGTGTGGGACTTCGGAATTGACGGCCCGCAGGGCAAATAAGTGCCGCGCCCTGTGCCGCCAAACTTTACGGCTGCATCCGGCCAGGCGCTTGAACTCCACCAAAACAAGCCACTTGAAAAATAGTGTGTCACTAGTGTCGCGGTTATCCACCGTTTCATTTCCATCTGATAGGCTTAAAGCGGAGAACTCAGGACCAAGCATCGGGGCGCGAGGATTTCAGGAAAGTCGAAGAGCTTCGCGGGCTCGATTCGTCGAGGGAAGTGTGAGCGTCAGCGCAGGAGAGCTCGAGATCAGTCGTGGCAGATTCCTGATGCAACACGCCAGAAGCTTCATGGCGAATAAAAAGCGAAGATGGCAGGAGAAAAGTAAAGACCCAGGGGTCAGAAATGCAAAAACAAAGCCCTCATGTTGATGAAAACACAGGGCCGGCCCCGGAAAACGAAGCCGCAACGAACCGCAAACGAACCCCGAACGAACCCCCGTTTTGAGCGAATGAACCCGCTCAAATATCCAGTCGCGTTCAATTCTCCGCGCCCGCGCGGCGCCCTGCTCAAGCCGCGCACAAAAACTGCGAAACTCGCCCCGATTGTGATTTACAATCGCCCCGCCGCCTGAAATGCGAATTGAACCGGAGAGGTCATCCACTGCCATGAAGAAGAAACTCCTTGAGTACTGCCTGCTGGCGCTGGCCATCATTTCATTGATCTGCGCCGCCGAGTTCGCCGTCTCGCGCGCGACTTCCGCAGCGGAAGCGAAACCTTCGCGCGTGCCTTTCGGATTCAGCCCCGAGACTTTCAAAACCGAAGCGCGCTGGGAGCAGCGCTATCTGGCGATTCCCGATGCGGCCCAGTGCGGCCGTTTTCTCCACGCCATCACGCGCGAGCCGCACGTGGCGGGCACGCCCGGCGACCGCGCCGTGACCGAACTCATCTACGACGAATTCAAGCGCGACGGCCTGGACGCTGAAATCGTCACCTACAATGTTCTGCTTTCCTACCCGAAGAAAATTGCGGTGGAACTGGTTGCGCCCGCGCGCGTCCAGCTTGCCCATCCCGAGCCGCCGATTGCCGGCGACCCCGACACGCACCCCAGCGATCCGACGGCCACCATCCCCTGGAACGGTTACTCGCCTTCCGCCGATTTCACGCGGCCGGTGGTTTACGTGAACTACGGCACGGCGGCGGATTACGACCGGCTCGAAAAGATGGGCGTCAGCGTCAAAGGCAAAATCGTGCTGGCGCGCTATTTCCACGGCTATCGCGGCGGAAAAAGCCTGGAAGGGGAGAAGCGCGGCGTGGCGGGCATTATCGTCTATTCCGACCCGGCGGAGGACGGCGCACCGCGTGGCAAAGTCTATCCCAACGGCCCCTGGGGGCCGCTCGGGCACTTCCAGCGCGGCGCGGTAGTATACGACTTTGAAATACCCGGCGATCCGCTCACGCCCGGCTGGGCATCAACCGAAGGCGCGCGCCGCATTCCGCAATCCGAGTCGAAGATTCTTCCCAAGATTCCGATGGTGCCGATGTCGGCCGCCGACGCGCGCGAAATCCTGAAGCGCCTGCGCGGCCCGCGCGCGCCGAAAAGTTGGCAAGGCGGCCTGCCACTCGCTTATCACATTGGCGACGGCACGGCGCAAGTGCATTTGGATCTCGAGATGGAATACAAGGTCACGCCCATCTGGGACGTGATTGGAAAAATCAAAGGCAGTGAGGAGCCGGAGAAAATGGTGGTCCTCGGGAACCATCACGACGCGTGGGTTTACGGCGCGGTGGACCCCGGCAGCGGCACGGCGACGATGCTCGAGACGGCGCGCGCGCTGGGCGAGCTGCTGAAGGAAGGCTTTCGCCCGCGCCGCACCATCGTGCTGGGAAGCTGGGACGCGGAAGAATACACGCTGACCGGCTCAACCGAATGGGGCGAAGAGCACGAGGCGGAATTGAAGAAGAACGCCGTCGTCTGCTTCAACGTGGACTCATCGACGAGCGGCCAGGACTTTACGGTCAGCATGGTGCCGGCGCTCGTCCGCGCGGTGATTGAGGCCACGCAGGAGGTGCGCGATCCCGCCACCGGCAAATCGGTTTGCGAGCGCTGGAAGGAGTCGGGCGCGAAAGCCAGCGTCCGCAGCTACGCGGTGCGCGGCTCGCGCGCGGCGCCCGTGCCCTACGGGATGCTGGGCGGCGGCTCCGACTTCATGGTCTTCCTCCAGCACGACGGCGTGCCGTCGCTCGACATGATTTTCGACGGGCCCTACGGGGTCTATCACTCGCTCTACGACGATTACGAATGGATGGCGAAGTACGGCGACCCCGGCTTCCGCTATCACGCCGCCATGAGCCGCCTGTGGGGCCTGCTCGCGCTGCGCTTTGCCAACGCCGACGTGGTGCCGCTCGATTATTCGCTTTATCCGACCGAGATCGCCGCTTACCTCACGCAGCTCGCAAAGTCCGTGCCGGCGGATTTCGCGAAATCAGAAATCGAGCCGCTCATCGCGAAGTGCAACCAGTGGCACGACGCGGCGGCGAAGCTCACCGCCACCGTCGAAGCCCGGACAGCGAATAACCAGGCTGGCGCAGAGCCTTCGGCTCTGCGTTCCGGTGAGGTTGGCTCAGGCCCTTCGGGTCTGCGATCCGGAGATAAACCCAGCCTTGACGAAATCAATGCCGCGTTGATGTCGGAAGAGCGCGCGCTGCTCGATCCCCAAGGCATTCCGCAACGGCCGTGGTTTCGGCACCTGATTTACGCTCCGCTGCCGAGCTACGACGCCGAATCTCTGCCCGGCCTGCGCGAGGCCATCGAAGCTCGCAGCTGGGACCTCGCGCGCAGGGAAGCGGGACGAATCTGGCAGGCACTGGACCGGGCGGAAGGCAAGTTGTCATGGGGAGTTGGAGGAAACAAAGCTGCCACGCCTCCTGACGAGCGGTAGCTGCTTCTCGCCTGAGAGAGCAAGGCAGGAAGCGCGCGAGCAAGCCTCGCGACTCTCGCACGCCCTCGACCGTGCTACTGCGGCGGCGGGTCGGCGCAGACCCTTGGGGTCTGCGATGTGTTCGTGCGAGCCGCGCTGACCTATGCCGTGCAGTAAGAGACCCCTTGCCTGGCGCCGCGTTACCGAAATAGGTGAAACGCGAACGTCGGGTCTGTCATGCTGAGCGCAGCGAAGCGTCTGCTGTTAGTTCATACCGACAGCAAAATCAGATTCTTCGCTGCGCTCAGAATGACGTGTGCCACTTTCCTCTGTAACGCTGCACTGGGTTAGCGGAGGGCCACTTCGAGGGGCGTCTTCTTGAGGGCGCTAATGCGCAGCACGGAGAAGCCGATGACGTTCCCTTCGCTATCCACTTTCTCCATCACCTGGTCGTTGTCCCTAGCGCGGAAGTAGCCGGCCTTTTGCTCGAAGTTCACTTCCAGGAAGTCCGCTTCCGCGTCGTACCACGTTTTGATTACTTCCCTGGCCATATTGTTTTGCCGCGCTTGATTTTATCGGTCAAATAAGCGGTCACTACTCATGACTGGAACACATCCGTGCTGAGGTAGCGAAGGCCGGAGTCAACGATAATCGTCGCGACCGTGGCCCCGGCGCCGAGGCGTTCAGCGACGCGAAGCGCCGCGACGATGTTGGCGCCTGTCGAAATTCCCGCAAAGATCGCTTCTTCCCTTGCCAGGCGGCGCGCCATGGCTTTGGCATCTTCGGTGGTCACGGTGAGAATCTCATTCACTTCATTCGGCTTCCACAAGGGCGGGATAAAGCCGTTGCCGATGCCCTCGATTTGGTGCGAGCCCGAGGGCCCGCCGGAGAGGACGGCGGACTCGGCGGGCTCGACGGCGATGACGCGCAGCCGCGGGTTGTGGCTGCGCAGCGCGTGAGCGGTGCCGTGAATCGAGTGCGCCGTGCTGACCGAGTGCACGAAGGCGTCCACGCGCTGGCCCGACTGCCGCCAGAGCTCCTCGCCCAGCGGGTGGTAGCCGGCTTCGCCGTCGCGATTGTTCAACTGGTCGCACCACCAGTGGCCCGGCCTGCGGCTGATTTCCCGCGCGGTTTCGATCATCCTCCGGACCAGTTGCTCGGTGATCTTCTTGTTCTCGCTCGCGACGTCGGTGATTTCCGCTCCATAGGCGCGCATGGTGCAGCGCTTCTCTTCGCTGAAGGCGTCGGAAAAAACGAAATGCGACCGGTAGCCGAGGGCGGCGCACACCAGAGCCAGCGAAATGCCCGTGGTGCCGGCGGTGTATTCGACCACCGTGCCGCCGGGCGCAAGGCGACCGTCCGCGGCGGCGCGCTCGACGAGCGCGCGGGCCATGCGGTCCTTCATGCTGCCGGTGGGATTCGCCGACTCGAGCTTCGCGATCACGCGGGCGCAGCCGGCGGGCACGATGCGGCGGAGCTCGACCAGGGGAGTGTTGCCGATCGCATCGAGAAGCCGAAGGCTCGCCATGGTCGCAGGCCTCGAAGAGAGGTTTTGAGCTTCAGGCGTTGGGCGCGGGGGTTTCGCGCGGGGGGACGTGCTGGGCCGCCTTGTCGGCGTACATGCGCGTATCCACTTCGGCGACGTCCTGCTCGACGCTGTTGCCGGCGACGTGCAGGTAGAGGCCCATCGAGAAGCTGATGGCGACGTCGCCCACGCGGTTGACGCGGTCCCACTCATCCACTTTCTCGCGGATGCGTCCCTGGACGATCTTGGCGCCCGGCTCGTCGGTTTCGGACAGGACGATCAGGAATTCGTCGCCGCCGTAACGGATGACGAAGTCCGAGCCGCGCACGCAGCTCTTCAGGATTGCGGCCATCTGCGCCAGCACGTAGTCGCCCATCAGGTGGCCGTAGCGGTCGTTGACCTGCTTGAAATTGTTCAGGTCGCACATCAGCAGGCCCAAAGGCCGGTTGTTGCGCTCGGCGCGCGAAATTTCTCCTTGCATCAGGTCGCGCAGGAAGCTCCGGCTGAAGACGTTGGTGAGCGAGTCAATCATGCTGGCGCTGTATTCGGACTGTGAGGAGAGCGTCTGCTGCAGGTTCTGCAGGCGCAGCCGGCGCATCTCCGCTTCGCGGCGCACCACGTAAAGCGTCACCACCACCACGATCATCATCACCACAAACAGCACCTGGGGAGGGATGCGGATTTCTAGCGTGTTCTCGCGCCAGAAACTGGTGGGCGAGAGCAGCGAGAAAGCTCCCAGCAGCAGCACCGCCGCCGCGAACAGCACCATCAGCCAGACGTCGCGCTTCTGCGACTCGGCTTTGGCAAGCTCGTCCTGGAGACGGGCCTGCGGACCCAGCTTTTCAATGAGCTTCTTCTGCTCGTCCATAAGCTGCTCTGTGTTTTCTTATGAAGGGGTGAAACGATCTCTCCCCCACCGGGCAACCGCGCCCATTATATGATGCGGACGGCGGAAATCAATCTGACTTACGTACTATAGCGCTGCCCGTCGGGCAGAAGTTGTTGGGCTCAAGCCCGGCGCTGCGGTGCCGTTTTCGCTTGCGTGCCCTTTGTAGCGCCGCCCTTCGGGGCGGCTGTGGCGGCGTTCCTTCACTCCGCTCAGGACAGGCCGCGCCGCCGTTTCACCTCATTGCGGCGACAGGGACATCGCCCCTGCGGCCGAGCCGGAGCAACGCCCGCTACGGCGTTGGCACTTTTTCCGTCACCACTTTCCCCTGCGTAAAGAGCAGCAGATAATCGTGCCCGCCGCTCTTGGAATCCGTCCCGGACATGTTGAAACCGCCGAAAGGATGCCCGCCCACCAGCGCTCCGGTGCACTTGCGGTTGAGATAGAGGTTGCCGACGTGGAAATATTCGGCCGCCTTCTCGAGCTTGGCGCGGCTGCGCGTGTACGCCGCGCCCGTCAGCCCGAACTCGGTGTTGTTGGCGATTTCCAGCGCGTCGTCAAAATCCTTCGCCTTGATCACCGCCAGCACCGGCCCGAAAATCTCTTCCTGTGCGATGCGCGCCTTGGGCGGCACGTCGGCGATGACCGTGGGTTGCAGGAAATATCCGGCGCCGGGCGCTTCGCCGCCGCCCGTGAGTAGCCGCCCCTCTTTCTTGCCGATGGCGATGTACTCACTGATGGATTTCTTGGCCGCGGCGTTGATCACGGGCCCCATGTAATTTGCAGGCTCGACGGTAGGTCCGACGGTGATCTGCTCCACGCGCCGCTTCAACTTTTCCAGAAACGCGTCGTAGGCGCTCTCGACGACGATGGCGCGCGAGCACGCCGAGCATTTCTGACCCTGAAAGCCGAACGCCGCAACCGCGACGCCCTCGACCGCCCAGTCGAGGTCGGAGTCGCTGTCCACGACGATTGAGTCCTTGCCGCCCATCTCCGCAATCACGCGCTTGATCCAGATCTGCCCGGGTGCGGGTTTGGCCGCCATTTCGTTGATCCCCAGGCCGACTTCCTTCGAGCCCGTGAACGCCACGTAGCGCGTGCGCGGGTGCGCCACCAAGGCGTTTCCGACCGAGCCGCCCGGCCCGGGCAGGAAATTCACCACGCCCGGCGGCATGCCCGCCTGCTCCAGCGCCTCGAGGAATTTGTAGGCGATGGTGGGAGAGTCGCTCGACGGCTTCACCACTACCGTGTTGCCCGCGGCAATCGAGGCCAGCGTCATCCCCGACATGATCGCCATGGGGAAATTCCAGGGTGGAATCACCGCGCCCACACCCAGAGGAACGTAGCGCAGATAATTCTTTTCGCCCGCGACCCGTGAGAGCGGCTGCGGGCCGGACAGGCGCAGCGCCTCGCGCGAGTAGAATTCGCAGAAGTCAATGGACTCGGCGACGTCGGCGTCCGCTTCCGCCCAGGACTTGCCGACTTCGAAGACCATCCACGCGGCGTAGTAGTACTTCCGGCCGCGCAAGATCTTGCCGGTCGCGAGCAGCAATTCGGCGCGCGCTTCCGCCGGCGTGTGCGACCAGGTCTTGAACGCCTCGTCCGCGGCGCGAATGGCGCGGTCGGCTAGCTCGGCGTTTCCTTTGGAAAAGACGCCCACCACCTGATCCTTGTAGGAAGGGTTGTAGGAGGAAAACTTCTCCTGCGTCTTCACGCGCTGGCCGCCAATCACCAGGTCGTACTCCTGGCCCAGCTCTTTGGCCACCTCTTCCACCGCTTGCTTCATCTGCTTGAATTGTTCGGGGTTGTTCTTGAAATCGCTCAGGGGCTCATTCTTGAATTCCGCAAGTTGCATTCAGTCGCCTCCGTTAGTTGTCTCAAAACCCTTCATTATAAGCTCTCGCTTGCGCGAAGGCCACCAGCCCGCGTCCTGGCGCGTGTTTCTTGGGCGGATTGGCATAGACGGTTGATGCGGCGATTGCGCGTTCGAGTCACGGCCCGGTGACGGGATTGGTCAGCGTGCCGAGCCGTTCCACCGTGACGCTGATCGAGTCGCCCGCCTTGATGAACACCGGCGGCTTGCGGAAAACGCCCACGCCGGGAGGCGTGCCGGTGGAAAGCAGGTCGCCCACTTCCCAGGTAATGGATTGCGAAAGGTAACTGATCAGATAAGGCACCTTAAAGATCAGATTGGAAGTGTTCGAGTCCTGCATGGTCTGGCCGTTCAGCGTGAGCGAGATGCGAAGGTTGTGCGGGTCGGGGATTTCGTCGGCGGTCGAGATCCAGGGGCCGGTGGGCGCGAAGGTGTCGCAGCTTTTGCCGCGATACCACTGGTTGTCGCCGTGCTGCATGTCGCGCGCGGTCACGTCGTTCAGGATCATGTAGCCCGCCACGTGCTCGTAAGCCTTTTCTTCCGGAATGCCTTTTCCGGCTTTGCCGATGACCACGGCGAATTCGGCTTCGTAGTCGGGCTGCTGGGAATTGGGCGGAAGAACGATCGGATCGCCCGGCCCGATGATGGTGTTCACGGACTTGAGGAAGAAAATGGGAGAAGGCGGCGGCTCGATGCCTTGTTCGTGCGCGTGGTCGGCGTAGTTGAGCCCGACGCAGGTGATCTTGCCTGGCCGCGCGATGGGCGCGCGCAGGCGCGCCGAGGCGAGCGGCGTGAACAAGCCCTGGGGCGCCATCTTGGGGTCGAGCGCTTTCGCGACGCTGCCGGTGGCGACACCCAGCGCTTTGCGCCACTCCGCGCCGCGACTGAGCAGCTCGATCATCGTGCGCGGCGCAAAGCCTGAAGCGGCCAGCGCCCGCGCCGCCGCCTTGAAAGCCGGCCGCGCCGCGAGCGTCCGCGAAACGCGCCGGTGCGTGACTATCTCAATGACCCCGCGTACGTCCACAACGTATTCGCCTTCCACCACGCCCACGCGCGGCTGCTTGCCCACTTCGTAAGTTACAAGTCGCATGCTTTTGAAACGTCTCCTGTGAGTATTCCGCCTCCCCAGGGATCTCTTCAGGGTTTGATCAAGACACTTGAGGAGTTCCTAATTTCAACCGTAAACGGTGAGCTGTCAACCGTTAACTTTTATTAATCCTCGGCCGTCAGGCGGAATAAGTAGTGGCCCGCGCCGAGTTCGAAACGGATCCGTCCGTCTTGCTCGGCGCTGGCGCTCTGAATTCCGGCGTCGCCCGGAACATACGCGCCCTTTTCCCAGACCACGCGATCGCCCTCGTGCACGGTCGGGTTAGTCAATTCCTGCGGCTTGGGAACGACCACCACGGCGTCGCTGCCGGCGGGCACGTCAATCTCGAGCGTCGAGCCGTCATCCAAGCGCGCCCAGGAAGAAGAGACGCGCCCGCGGATTGTGTCCATGGTGGCGCTGGCGGAGAACAGGTCCTCCGTCATCTGCGGATCAATACGAATGTGCCGGTAGCCCGCGCCGTCCTCTCCCAACTGGATGCCTCCCAGCGCCGTGTAGAACCACGAGCCGACGCTTCCGAACATCGCGTGGTCGTGGGAATTCATGCTGGG
>JAHEKS010000156.1 GCA_024638215.1 Acidobacteriota bacterium
ACCCAGACGAGGTTGTTGTAAATCTGCGCTTCCTGCATGGTATTGGCGATGCTGGCGATGGTCAGCCCGAAGCCCGCAAAACCGAAGGTCCCGATGGTGACCAGAACAAAAAGGGTCCACCAGCCGAATGCCAACGGCATGTGGAAGACGACCTTGGCGCACAGGACAAGGAGCGCGATGGTGGGAAGCTCCAGCAGATAATTGGCCAGCAGATTGGCCGCAACCAGGCTGGCCGCGCTGATGGGCGCCAGGCGATAGCGGCGGAGGATGCCGCGCTCGCGCTGCACGACAGACTGCAGGCCCAGTCCCCAGAAGGCGCTGCCCATGATATTCAGTGTCACGACAGGGCCGAAGAAGTACATGACGGTCTTGGGATCGCCGTGGGCAAAGATGCCTTCGAAGACAAAAAGCCACACGAGTGGAAAAACAAAGGTGAAAAACAGAACCGTCTTGGTTCTCATCACCAGCCGGATGTTGAGGAGCGCGATGCGGATGGCGGTCATGCGTCGCTGAGCCTCCTGCCGGTCATTTCCACAAAAACGTCCTCCAAACTCGGCGGCGAGATGTGCAGGTCAAGCAGCGTGTTTTCTCGCGATTCAAGAAAACGAATCAGCGCCACGATGGCCTGGGCGGGCGGCTGGGCGTGAAGAAAGTACGAGCCGTCGGTTTCACGGCAATCAAGAACTCCATCCAACTTCTTGAGCTCCTCCACCGCAGCCGGCTGAGCAAGCCGGATTTCCAGGCGCGTGCCGTGGCCGGAGCGTTCCACCAATTCGCGCGGCGTCCCGAGGGCGACGATCTGCCCTCGATCTATGATGGCCACGCGGTCGCAGAGGCGCTCGGCTTCTTCGATGTAGTGGGTGGTGAGCAGGACCGTGCGCTTTTCGCTGCGGAACTGTTCGATGAGGGCATAAATGTCCCTGCGCACGGAGGCATCGAGCCCCACCGTGGGCTCATCCAGCAGCACAAGCTCAGGGTCGTTGACGAGTGCGAGCGCGAGGGACAACCGCTGCTTCTGACCGCCGGAAAGATGTTCGAAAAAAGTGTGTCTCTTCTCGGCTAATCCGAACCGGTCGAGGAGCATGATCGCCGGCGTGCGACGCTCATAGAAGCTCTGGAACAGATTGAGGGCCTCCTCGACGCGTATCTTGTCGGGCAGCACCGTGTCCTGGAGTTGCGCGCCAATCCTCTGTTTCAGTTGGGCACTTTCGCGGGCCGGGTCCAGGCCGCACACGCTGACCCGGCCGGAATCCGGCTGCCGCAGCCCTTCCAGGATCTCGATCGTAGTGGTTTTGCCGGCGCCGTTGGGCCCCAGGAGGCCGAAAACTTCCCCCTTCTTGATCTCGAACGTGACGCCGCGCAGGGCGCGGACGTCGCCGTAGCGCTTTTCCAGCGATTCGACCCGAACCAAGCCGGGGGTTTCAACACTCGCGGCCATTCGCCAACTCGCCAACCCTGCTACTTGAGATGAAATACGGAAAAGAGAACCGAGTAATCTCAAAAAATCACGGGGACGATGCCCAATCGTGCAAGACAGGTGGCGGAGAGGGTGGGATTGTAGGCCACAAATTGAGCCCATGGTAATTCAATGAGTTGCGGGCCTTTCCTTGACGGCGAAAAGGGCAATATGCACTTTTTGCCGTCTTGCCGCAAATTCTGACATGGCATTTCATCGGAAATGTCCTACAAAATTCTTACAACGCTTCAGGTGACAATATACCTCATGCGCTGATCTTTGCCCGGATTTTTCGCGCAACCTCCCGGCTGCGGAAAAAACGTGGAGAATTACATAATGGAAACGCTCCGCCGGGTTGCAGGGCGCGCGGGGAGCAAGCCCGGCGAGTCGGTAGATCCAGTTGCCGCTCGCGTCTTTCTTCTTGATCGGCGGCCGAACCTTCTTCTGCGGGGCGTCGGCATGCGGAGCCCTTTGAGAAGGCTTCGCGGGCACCAGGCCTTCGGCCTCCTGGAGCTTCACCGCCCGTTTAGATGAGAAAACCACGGTCACCCAACTGCCCCAACCCGACGCCCGCCAGCAAGCCATTCTCAAGGCTCTCGGCGTCACCCTTCCGGGCATGTAGTCAGGCGCCCCAGACGCCGCAAAGCGTACAACTCCCCCCATCCCAACCAGTTCGACGAACAATCCCGCACAAAGCAAAAAGGAAGATGCGTCTAAGTTGTACTTTCCGACGTACTACGGAACATCATCTTCACGGGGCGCCAAACTCACGAGGGAAGCTGGCCACTACAAGGTCAACTGCGCGCGCGTTGTGAGAGGGATCAAAAGGGAACTAACCAGCAAGCACGCGGCGGACAGGCTTTCAAAACCAAGCGGCACTCCGGGGCCGAAGGCCAAAGTCAAGAATAGTAAACCGTGCGGGGCAGGGCGCTCGGATTCACCCTGCCCCGACCCTCTTCGTGGCAACCATCTCCCTTGGTAAGCCTAAGCCCCCGGTGTCCCCCCACCTGGGGACCGGTCAGGGGGTTGCTGGATGTTGAGCAGAACCGCAAGAGTTTTCGATGCCGATACGTAGCACGTCGGGCAGAGAAACGTATCGCGGTCGCCAAAGCGCGTGTATCGTCTCTCACCCTTGCTAAGGCCGCGCCTTCCACACCCATCACAACCATCTTCGGCGGTACTAGTTTCACGAGCAAGTCCCCTCCCACCGACTGACTGAACTGGCAATGAACCGCGCAGGGCTTCCGAAATGTAAGAATAGCACTCGGGACAAAGGAAGGTAGTGTGGTCATCAAAATAGAGAGACCGTACCTGAGCCTTTGTCAGTCTCGCCGTCCGGCACCTGCGGCACCCGAAGCAACCTCCACTCTCTCCGCTATCAAGGCCAGGTTGTGTCTCCGCCCGACCGTAAATCTCTTTAATGGCTTGAAGTATTGCTTTTTCCGGTAGTGTTACTGGTATGGGGTTTAAGCCCGTCATAAACTTGAGATCGTCAAGGACGAGGGGATCTGATGGGTTAACCATGGCTATGGCCAAGGATCCTTCCGCCATATACAAAGGCACGATTTTATTCTTCATGGCGGTTTCATACGGGATATTTCTTAACGAACTCGCATCAACTTCATACCATACCGCGTTTCCTGGTAAATCGCGCAATTTGGGTCCGGACGGAAAAGGCAGCAGAGATCGAGTGCCGGATTCACCCAGCACCTCTTTCGTGCCGAGCGTGATGCCCCTCTTCATGACTTCGCGTGCGACCAGTTTCCCGAATTCGGAAGGTCCAATCCGCGAGTCGAAGGATTGCAACTCATTGGATTTTGTCGATTCTCAGCTCATTGACGACTTTTCGAGCAACTGCTTTACCGAGGTACACGCCCCAACGAACAGGTCAGAGACGGTCGCGTGCAAAACGGGGTCCGTCCCCTGGTACTTGATACCCATCACCTGGTCCTCGAAAAAGCTCCGGTCCGAAAAAGGAACGGGTGAGCCCAGGATCATGCTTACGTAACGAGAAAAAAATAATGAGAGATCCTTCCCGTCCTTACACCTTGTAAAGGAGGCCACGGTCGAGGCTTCCGTTTGGTTAACTATTGTTTGCAACTTTCCGAGCACACTTTCTGACATGCCCCAATACCCTTGCAGGACCACTCTACAGCGGTCGATGAACCAAAAGACCTTCTTCTTTTCCTTTAAAGTCTGCCATGCGGCGATCACAAGGGCGAGATGTCCAAGCGAGTACCACACGGCAACGGCATCATCCGAAGTCCACCTGCTTGAAAGTGATTGCTCCTCGAAAAGGTCGGTAAACCGGGTCAACGAGAAATCGCGAGCGACACGGGTTGCTGCCGTTTCCGCCACAACCTCCGGCGGCTGTGTGAGGGTCGCATCTTCACGTGGGGCCGCTTTCTCTCGAACAGGCTGGCTTCCTTTGATCCCCGCCTCGCGCTGCTCCTTCTTTCCCAGTGCAACTGAGAGGTTGTGGCGCGCATCGGTGTCGTTTGGATCGAGGCGGATCGCAGTACGAAATTCGGCGATAGCCCCGTTCAGATCGCCCTTCCTTCCGATGGCGGCGCCGAGGTTGCTGTGCGCCATGGCGAGATTCGGCTGCAGGCGTATGGTGGTTCGCCATTCGGCGATCTCGCCGTCCAGATCACCGTTGCGGTAGAGCGCGATAGCGAGATTGCGGTGTGCTTCATCTAGATCGCCCTTGTCAGATAGCGCGACGCCGAGGTAGTTGTGCGCGTTGGAGTCATTTGGCTGAAGGCGGAGGGCCACACGGTACTCGCGGATGGCACCGTCCACATCGCCCTTGTCAGCGAGCGCGGTGCCGAGGTTGGCGTGCGCGAGAGCGTAGTCCGGCTGGAGGCGAATAGCTCTTGAGTACTCTGCGATGGCCCCGTCCAAATCCCCCTTGTCGGCGAGCGCGCTGGCCAGGTTAGTCCGAAACATCGTGAAGTCCGGGCGCAGGCTGACCGCCCAACGGTACTCGGCGATGGCGGCCTCCAGATCGCCTTTGGCATGGAGTGTGTTGGCAAGGCCGTCGTGCGCGTTGGGGGAATCCGGCTGTAGCTGAAGCGCCGTGCGGAACTCAGCTTCGGCCTCCTCAAGGGCTCCCTTCTCCTGGAGCATCCCACCGAGGTTGGTATGTGCAGTGGGAAAGCTGGGCTGAAGCCGCAGAGCCGTGCGGAATTCGGCGATGGCGCCGTCGAGGTCTCCCTTGCCTTTGAGGGCAAGCCCTAGGTTAAGGTGTGCCATAGCGAAGCTGGGCTGGATCTCTAACGCCTTGCTAAAACACGCGATAGCCTCATCGTAGCGCCCGAGCGTGTTTAATGAAAAACCCTTATTGTTCCAAAACATCAGATCGCGTTCCCCAACGGGGGGCGGTTTCACAGTCAGGCCGGCACGCCGATAAAGGATTGGTTCAAGTTCATTCCGCAATTGTGCGAAACTGGCGAAACGTTTTGAGGTTTCAGGCGCAAGACAGCGTTTGATTACCGCCGTCAGCGGGTGACCCGTCGCCGGCACCGGTTTTTTCATCTGCCGCCTATAGATATCAAGGGCGTAACGTTCGATGTCATGAGGGCTGTGCGGCGGCGTCACGTCCACCGAAAATGGTGGCTCTCGACTGCCTACGGTCATCTGCCAAAGCACCAAGCCAAAGCTATAAATGTCACTCCGCGTGTCTACGCCTTCTCCACGGAAGACCTCAGGCGCGAGGTACCCCGGCGTGCCGCAGACCCTTTTCCCTTCAGTGTGGAACAGGCTCAAGCCGACGAAGCCTTCTTCGCCTGGGCTCTCTGATGAGCTCCCACCGACCTTCCACGCCGCCTCCCCTGCTGCGGCCAGCCCGAAATCGCTAATCAAGAGTGTGTTGTCTTCCCTGATGAGAATATTGGCTGGCTTGATGTCCCGATGGCACTTGATGCCCCGCCGGTTTGCGTGCTCCATGCCATGGCAAAACATGATCGCCCACTGGAGTAGTTGTTCCGTCTGGATCGGCCCCTGCGCTTGCGCCAGATGGTCCGCCAGACTCACCCGGCCTCGGTCGTCAGGCGGCACGTACTCCATCCCGACAAAAAGCCGTCCCGAGTACTCATCAACAAAACGCGCGGCCAGGATGAATGGGTGCTCGTCAAGTTTCAGCCACAGGAGAGCTTCGCGCTTGAAGTTGTCCCTCGCTTGGGTGTTCGCAAGAAACTTCTGGCCAAAGGTCTTTACCGCGAGGGCCTCGCTGAGCTGGTGGCTGTAAACCAAATACACCTCACCGAAGCCACCCCTGCCAATCAGGCGGTGGACCTCATACTTGCCGCCGATCACGTCGCCCTGCTTGTAGGTCGCTTCGGGGACTAGCGGTCGGTCCCCGGCTCTTTCTTCAGCTCCAAAGACACTTCTGAAGAAATCTCGAAGTCCATTCATAGTTGTCGTCCCCACTTCGAGGCAGTCATCGCGGGCTCATCAAGGCTAACAACTCTCTAAAAGCCAATGTCGGGGCCGTGGATTCCTGCGTTATAAGGACAGAACCCCTTTTCATCCAACGCTTCCGTTACGGCCGCAAACTCCCGCTCCGCTTCCTGTCGGGTCTGAAAGGACCGAACCCAGGCAGGTTTTCCCGGTGGAGTCCCTGCACGGCCGCGGAAAGTTCTAACTTCAAAACAGCCAGTTTTCGGATTGTCCGGGGCGACGAGTGTAATTTGATAAAATTCATCTCCCCTCCGAACTCTCGCATCAGTCCGATAGAGGGCTTCGCTTCGCAGTATCCTCATCAGTGTCTCGACTATAGAGGAAAGGGGTCTTCGTCACCCAAGTCACGTATCGTGATTATAACCCAACTCTTCGAATTGAACCACGTCGATTGCCGTTTGTGGTTTAAGCCGTGGACTCCGGCGAGTCGCCGTAGCCAAGTAAAATGCAGTCGCGCATGTAAACCGGCCAGGGGTTCCCTTTTTCGTCGCGAAATCTATACTGATCTGGGAGGCAGCAACGCGAGCCGGGATGGTAGTTCACGCTTACAACCCTCTGCCCGAATCTTCCGGCCACATCTGCCGGAATGCCTTGACTGATTAGGGTTCCTTGATTTGGCAGTTTGACCCGCCGCCTTCGCCAATCGTGGGGGATTCGCCACACGCCACCATGAGAATCGCGCACAATAACCTTAATGGGTTCATCCGGGCTAAGACGAACTTCCACGGGCCTTGGCGTTCCGGGAAGCTTGCAAGCTTCACTCCAAGGCATGTTTATTTCCCACAAGTCTTGTGGTGTTGGCAGATGGACTAGCTCTGAGAACACAATCCCTTGCGTTACGGAGTAGTCCGATGATGGCGGCCGTTGTTCACCGCCCACTGGACGCTCGTCAACCCATCTTCGGGGAACCCTCCATCGCCGACCCTCTGAGTCAGTGAACGAGATCTGCGGCGGACAGTAATCATTCCAAAAGTTGCCGTCTGGGTCTATCCAGTAGCTGCCATCAAGGTGCGGAAGGGGGTTTGGCTCAATTCGCCTTGTGCGAGCAAGCTCTTCGGGGAGCACTTCAACTTCTATCACTCTGCCAGTAAGTCTTTGCGCCAAGTCCGGCGGCAAGTTGACCTCTTCTAACTGGAATGCAACACTCGGCAACTTGATTTTGAGGATTTGTGCCGTCTCGGGCTCTTCGACGATCCGCCACTTAAATTCCTTCAACCGGAACTAACATTTTGGCCTTCCGGCAATTGAAAATACACACCTATTTGGGTGCAGCGGGTAGCGCATCTCCCTTGCTCTATAGGGGTGCGGCTCTTCCGGCTCAACGATATATTCCGGAATTTCCATTATCGACTTCCAGTGCACGCTGAAATTACCGCTACCTGCCAATGAATGCAACTGTCAATCGGGTTTGCAGCTCTCCACGCTTCAACGGGCCATCCGAGGGGTCAGTTTTGCTTCTCGTGAGATTCCCAAGGCTGGAATCTTGCCCTCTTTGACCGATACCTGCTTCCCCCGTGTCGCAGGAAACCAGCGCCTCCTTCATCCTCTTGCCGAGGAGCAGCTTTAGCGCAATCTCCATGTCCTTGCTGCGTCATCGCTCACGCCGTTTGCCTCTGATCTTGCAGGGATACCCGCGCATGCCATGCTTAGCGCAAAACAAGATACGACGGTTGGCTATTGCCTTTTTTTCGCGAGCCACTCTGACAATTGAGGCGACCCCCACTCGAACCTGACATAGCGGCCAAAACGCAGACAGGGGATACGTTCTTCCCTGGGTGTGCGGGCACGAGTGCGATTGCGGACCCAGGACTCAGGAACTTGCCAACGAGCCGCCAGCTCCCTTGAATCAATAACCTCGCTACTGCCATTTGCGACGCTCTTGGACATTATTGCGACACCTTGGATTTCAGGGTTCATGTTTCCCTCAATTGGTAGCTCTGAGTCCAAAATCAGGCTGCTCCCTGCGCAGCGTGGAGTTCCCTTTGCTTCCTTCGAGCGCGGTATGCCCGGTTGTTCTTCCTCTTGCGTTCCAGGAACTTCTCACGGGTATCCGGCTTAACGGAATCCGGATTCGGTTCCGGGTGAGCTGGCCCGGCTTCGATTGACGTTCCAGGTGTAGGCGTTCGCCTGTCCCGGCTGTTGCGCTCGATGATCTTGGGCCAGATGAGCCTGCCGTCTTCCGAGCAATAGCCTTCCTTGATCAGGCCCCTCACCAGCTTGCTGACAGCCAAAGCCCTGGCTTCGTCGAAGGCCGCCTTGTGGGGATAGTGAGCGTGGCCTATCATATCCGCCAGCTTCAGGAAAAACGCTCTGTCCCCGGTCGCCTCTTCCCAGAACGCTTGGCCGGACCTGGTGTAAAAGTCCCTTCCGCGCGTCGGCCCGGAATTAATGGACCCGTAGGCGCAGCCCAGCACGTGCCTGTGCTCCCTCCCGTTCTGGTTCCCCGTGGACATCCACGACTGGCGGGATTCTCGGAAGAACTCGCCCTGCTTCTGGCGCTGGTCCGCGTTAAGGACCATAGGCCCGGACTTCAAGGAGTAGACCGTGTAGACAGGGCCAGCATCCCTCACATAGTCGACGCCGCGGCGGCCGGCGGGGATCGCCCCAGAGACGGCCTCGAAGAGCGGCTCCAAGAATGACCGGGCCCACCTGCTGGCGTCGCTCAGCATCAGGTGCGAGTCCAAAAATCCCTCAACCAGTTCCCGGGCTGTGGACACCCCATTGGACAAGAGCACATAGGGGTTCATTCGCCTAAGGAGCGCCCCGAGCGTGATGCCTTTGACGGCCTCCAGCCTTTTTTCGTGATACCTGCGGACGAGCGCTGCGATGAGTTTCTTGGGACAAGTGCGTTTCCTAGAGTTCAGTTTGATCATGGATGCAGTATGCCAAACCGCTTTAGCATTGTCAAGATATATTTTTGCACACAAAACTATGCGGCCGTACAAGAATTGTTGTTCAGTGTTGGAAACAGCCATTATCCTGCCGCTTTGGTGCAGGCGGTTGATATTCTCAACAGCCATCCAAAAGAGGAGTTTGCAGCGAAGCAAATGCCTGAGGGATTCGGGACTCAGAAGGAAGTTATTTCGATGACCCTAGCGAAGCAAGTCGAGGAAGGGCTAATCAGGTTGTCGGCCCCCGGACCTAACATCACAGCTAAGTTTTCCGCTTAGACCATCTTGCCTTGGCCGCCTTCAAGGCAATTGCCTTCCGCTGCTCCGACGACATAGTTTCAAGCCGCCTCTTGCCGCCGATCTTGCCGCCTCTTCGCCCCATTTCAGACATTACGCGCCTAATTTCTTCTGCGTCTGGTAAAGTGCGTGGGGCTGTATCAGATTCCGCGTCGCGGGAGGATTCGCCCACGGCCCGGTGCGTCCTTTTCCTGCCACCTTTTGACCTTTTGGATTTGCTTAATCGCTTAGGCATGCTTTCATTATCGCACGCTCAGAGAATCGGTCAACACCCGCAAGCAGCCCGCCTCCAAGCGTTAGGGTACTTTTCAAATTGGATGAATGCCATATAGCATCTGCTGGGTCTGGGAATAACAACCCAGCCATCGAAGTAGTGCTACCTAATCCGTGCGGTGGTATGATCCGCGTGAGCAAGGGGGGGTGCGAGCGAAAGCCCCGCAGAAAAAGCCATCAGACCCAAACAGTAGGTCTGCGCCACTCGCTCCACCCAGATTGGCAAGCCGGAGGATTCCCATGCCCAGGTTTTGTGTACCGCTTCTGGTGCTCGTCCTCGCGGTTGGCACTGGACCTAGTTTCGGACAAACGGCCAAGCGCCGGTCCAAGTCCAGCAAGCCATCTTCTTTGTCGGCAGAGGAACAGTTGAGAATTCGTTTGGAGGTTCGACCTCACGACAAACAGGCCCATCAGCAACTTGTCAATCTGCTGCTCAAAAAGGGTGCCTTCCGTTCCGCCGTTTTAGAGGATGCCTCATGGATTGAGAAGAATCCTAGCGATTGCAACTTTGAACTGGCTGACCTCGTCGGCTATTCGAAAATTGCGCTGAATGATCCAGAGTTCGCTATCCAGCACCTGCGCTCTTACCTCGCCAGCGCCTCTCGCGCCGACGACCCGGACACCTACGACAACACTGAAGACCAGTTGGCAGTGCTACTTGACGACCGAGGTCGTCCGGAAGAGGCGCTGCCCTTGCTGAATGAGTTGGTTCGTCTTAACCCAGAGGAGGCGGGATTCTGGCTTGATTACGGCGTGGCACTTTCGGATGCGGGCCATCAATCTGAAGCCGTTCAAGCGATACAGCGTTCCATTGAACTGAACCCATCTCAAGAGGCGACCCACGAATGGCTCGCGAAAGTCTTTCTAAAAATGGATAATCTGGAAGGCGCGGAGACCGAATACCGCGCCGTCCTCTCGATTTACGACGCGCAGGCTAAAGAACCAACCGATTCAATGCACGCCCTAATGAACAAGCTGACCAAGAGCCGTGCCGAACGCCACGAGGAATCTTGGCTCGCGAAAACTCGCCTTTCATTGGCTCACGTGCTCCTTCTAGCAAACAAGTTCGACGACGCGATTGCACAAACAAGGGCCGCGTTAGATGCGGATCACAATGGGCTTTCAGCCTTCTATCTTCGAGCGGAAATAGAGGACGCAAAAGGTGACCATGAGGCCGCCCGTGAGACCCGGGAGATGGCAGCCGCTGTCATCCGGAAAGAGGCAGCCGAGGAGTTTTCTAAATCAGGGAAGAAACTGGATATTGATCCTCGCGTGTTGTTCCTGAGTGATCCATTATGGAACGGAGAATCAGGCGGCCCAGCATTTCCGTCCGAAATTGCAACGATCCTCGAACCACGTGATGCCACTTCGTCGATGGCCGAACGCGTAATGTTGGCGGAGGCGTACTTCGCCCTGAACCGAATAGGGGACGGAAAACAAGAATGGGAAAGGGCCATTCGTGAATATCCAGCGGGCGACAATGCCATAGGGCACCATAATCTCGGAGAAATGCTTCTTAAGGGAGATGCCCCTCGCGAGGCCCTCCCACATCTGCGGCGCGCCTACGAACTTGACGCACAGAACGTTACTTATAGAATGGATTATCAAGGCACAGAAGAAATCGTGGCGAAGCAATGAGACCAACCGCCAACGCAGGGTTGTGTTTTGAAACTTTGTGGCACTTGGTCTCTACCCTGGGCGTTTCGTAGCTTTTTAACAATGCGCACGGG
>JAHEKS010000427.1 GCA_024638215.1 Acidobacteriota bacterium
GGCCAACCCATCTCTGCCTCAAGCCGGCCAGACCTGGGCCGATCAGCAAAACAACATTGACGCGCAGCGGATCTACTGCCAACCGAACACGCAAGGGGCCTGCACCTACAGCTCTGTGGGATTGATTCAGGGGTCAGCGAATTCCATCTATCACGCTCTGGAGACCAGCCTGCGCAAGAGGTTCAGCGACGGGTTTTCGCTGCTCGCCTCTTACACCTTCTCGAAATCAATTGATGACGTTTCGTCCTTTAACATCACCGGCTCCGCCTCGCAGCCGGTAGCCGGAGAGAATGATCTAGCGCAGAACCCCTTCAACCTTGCGGCTGAACGGGGTCGTTCAATGTTCGATGCGCGCCAGCGCCTGGTGCTGAGTTACCAGTGGGAATTGCCGTTCTGGCAACACCCGCAGAACTGGTATCAAAGCGTGCTGGGCAACTGGCAAGTCAACGGGATTACCACGTTGATGAGCGGGACGCCATTTACGGTCCTCGACCAGAGTTACAACTGCGACGCGCCGGAAATCACCGGGTTCTCCGCCTTCCGTCCGAATCTGGTCGGCAATCCCAACAACGGGCCGAAGACCGTCCAGCAGTGGTTCAATACCAGCGCCTTCCAGCGTCTGGACCTCTCCACCACTCCGGCAGGAGTGTACGGAACCGAAGGACGCAACGTGGTGGAAGGTCCGGGTCTGGCGCAGTGGGACTTTTCGGCCTTCAAGGGCATTCGAATCACCGAATCCAAGAGCCTGCAATTCCGTGCGGAATTCTTCAATCTGTTCAACCGGGCGAATTTCCGGCTGCCCAACAGCGACATCAGCTCCGCTACCTTCGGGCAGGTCCAACAGGCACTTTCGCCGCGTTTGGTCCAGTTCGCGCTGAAGTTCATGTTCTAGCGATTTGAAATCACGGATCCATGAGAAAGGACTTCAAACGATGAAACCCATCTATCTCGATGACGTCGAAAACGCCGCCAAGGCCGGTCCGGCGGGCGCGCAATTCGCGGCGATGGAGGCGCAAGGCATTCCGGTGCCGCAGATCCTGTATCTTTTCGCCTACAAGCCGCGCATAACGGAGCACCTGTCGCGCTTCACGCAGGAACTAATGCGCGGGCCTTCGCTCCTTTCGCCCGGCCAGCGCGAACTGATCGCGGCCTTCACCTCGCGTCGCAATCAGTGTCTGTTTTGAAGCGGCTCTCACGCCGCGGTCGCGGCGGAACTGCTGAATGATACTGAGAAGGTTCGCGCTGTGCTTGAGGACTATTCCGCGGCACCCATCTCAGATGCCGAGAAAGCACTGTTCAGATTCCTGACGAGAGTTAATGGTTCGTCGAATCAGATCGCGCGGGAGCACGTCGACGAGGTGCGCCGGGAGGGCTGGTCCGATGAGGCACTCTACGACGCCATTAGTGTGTGCGCGCTTTTCAATTTCTACAATCGTTGGATTGACGGGACAGGCGTTCAGGATTTACCCGCCTTCGGTTACCAGATGTCCGGCCACCGCCTGGCTACCGAGGGGTATGCGGACGATGAAAAGAAACGAAGCATCAAATCGTGAGGAAGCCTAGAGGATTGAAAGTCGCGCCCCACACAATCGCCTTGCCCGTCGCGAAAGCAGACTACTCTGATTGAAAACACATCTCCTTCTGAAAATCTCCGACGCCGACTCGGCCTCAGCGCGGCCACTGCCGCCGTCGCCGGTGAAGCTATCGGTGTAGGCATTTTCCTTACACCTGCCGGAATGGCCAAGCAATTAGGCTCGCCGTTCTGGCTATTGATCGTATGGCTCGTCATGGGCTTGATGGCCGTTGCGGGCGCTCTCTGCTTCGGCGGACGCGCAGCGCGCTATCCGGAAGCGGCAGGCGGATACGTCTACCTGCGTGAAGCCTACGGACCGCGGGTGGCCTTTCTGTACGGCTGGATGGAGTTGCTGGTGCTCGATCCGGGCGTGACTGCCTCGCTAGCGGTGGGGATGGCAGCTTATGTCGCCTCCGTCACGCACCTCACACCTCTGCAACAAAAGATCCTCGCCGTCGCCGCCATTCTCGCCTTGGCGGGTATCAACATTCGCGAAACTCGATGGGGAGCGCACGCGCTGCAAGGTCTCACTTGGTTAAAGGTCGGTGCACTCGTGTCGCTGCCTGTCTGGGCTATCGCTCTTCGGTTGGGGGATTGGTCGCGGTTCAGCCCTTTCATCGCCCAGCATCCGGGCTCGTCGTCGCTTGGGCTAACAACCAGATCATGAGCGAAAATTCTTGAGGAAAACGGGTGACACTCCAAAGCCTAAGTTCCGGGAAGGAACCGAAAGGAGTGTTACCGATGGAAGGTACAAAGAGAGTTCAAGGGAAGAGGAAGAGGACCCGCCCCCCGAGGGGGGCGGCGCGACGGTCAAAACGTCCGCACGCTCATTCCCACCCGTTTGAGGTGCGGCGCAAAGCGGTTCAGCTCTGTCTGGAAGAAAGCTTCCCCGCCAAGCAGGTGGCCCGCGAAATGGGCGTGGGCCTGAGCACCCTGACCAAGTGGGTGCGGGTGTACCGCGAGCAGGGGGAAGCCGGCTTGCAGTCCCCACCGAGACGTCGCGGCAATCAACGTCCTAAGGTGGCAGCGGCGGTCAAGTCGAAGGTCGTCGAGCTGAAGCGTCATCATCCCGACCTGGGCATCGAGAAGATCAGCCAGTTCCTGCGGCGCGTGATGTTTCTGCCGGTGAGCCGAGAAACGGTTCGGCGCACGCTGCACGAGCAACAACTCCTGAAGAAACGCAAGCCCAAGCCTCGGCGCAACCCACCCAAGCCTCGCTTCTTTGAGCGCTCCACGCCCAACCAGATGTGGCAGACCGACATCTTCACTTTCCGTCTGGCTGGCAAGAACGCCTACCTGATCGGCTTTCTGGATGATTATTCCCGCTACGTGGTGGGGCTGGACGTCTTTCGCAGCCAGACGGCGGAGCACGTGTTGGAGGTGTACCGCACGGCGGTGGCC
>JAHEKS010000157.1 GCA_024638215.1 Acidobacteriota bacterium
TTCACCTCAAGGGCGCGTCGCGACATGCCTCAGTATAGGCCTAAAGTCCCCCCAAGAACAATATATTATAGAATCTTTTCATGCGGTCACAGACCTAGCCGGCCCCCGGGCACAAGCACGCGCAGGCAATGGCGCCAAACCTTGTCAAGCTCGTCGTGAAATCTCTCGTAATCCTCGATGAGTCCCAACTGCCCCGCACTTTTCGGATATTCCTTGAGGGTCCAATAAGGCGGCGAGGTCACGACCAAGTGCACGGACTCATCGGGAATCCAGGTGAGCTCTCGCGAGTCCCCGTGGTGTATTCGGTGTGTAAGGGTTTTGCGGGCCGCCGCGACCGTTGCCATCATAGGGAATCATAGAGAATATCGGCAGGAACCTCAAGCGACTTTAATAGGCCGGCTCTGCGTTAATGCGGCAGCTATGAGACTGGGAGGTCCGGTGACTGCGCCACGAAGGTCGCCGACTCCGCCAGGCATCCGATAATTCCGGTTGTGAAGCGGAGCCGGAGGATCAGCCGTTACGATTGGCCGGGAGGCAGGGTTTGGTCGAGGGTCTTGAGCAACGCCGGGCCGTAGAGCGGCGGATTCTCGCCTTCCGAGACAGCCAGAATCTTGCCCAGCGGCCCGACGAGGATCAGCGTGGGATACCATTTGACCTTGAGCACGTGGTGAAGCACCTGCCTGGTGCTGGCGGCCGACGATTGCAGCCAGGGGACATTATTCTCGCGCACAAAGCGCTGCGCGTTTTCCTGCTTCTTGTCGCTGTTCATCCCGATGATGACGAGGCCGCGCGCCTCGAACCGCTCGCGCGCCTGCTTCAGGTCAGGAGTTTCTTTCAGGCACGGCTGGCACCAGGTGGCCCAGAAATCGAGCAGCACGTACTTCCCGGAAAAATCAGAAAGGTGATGCTGGGCGCCGGCAAAATCGGTGAAGGCAAAGTCCGCCACCTGGTCGCCGCGGCGCGGCTGCTTTGCCGCGGCGGCCAGGCAGGGCGCGAGCACGAGGGCTCCGCAAAGCGCGGCAAGAACCAGAGGGCGTCGCCGGCTCATAGGATGTGATGTCCTCCCCCTCCTCCGAAGCGCAGAGGATAGGAAATCGAGAACATGAAGCTGGGAACGGTGGAGTCGGTGTTGGTGTTCACGCCGTTGACGATGCGCGGCTTGACGTCAATGTAGGTCACGATGGGCAGGCTGAAATTGACCGTCCGCCCCAGCAGGGTGACCTCCAACCCGGGCGAGATGTATTGCAGGTTGGCCGGGCGGCGGAATCCGTCTGAGGGGCCGAACAGGTCGTGGACCGGCACGCCGGAGAACCGGTACGAAGTGGTGAAGTAAAGCCAGTGAATCGGGGTCGGAATGGCGCCGCCGAATTCCGCCACGTACTGGTCGGTGCTGGAATTGATGGTGGTGGTGTTGGGGTCTCGCAACGAGGGAAAGAAGGCCTTTGTTCCCGTCGTGTTGCGAGGGTTGATCAGGTAGGTCGCGACCCCGTAAACCGAAAACCTGCGCAAGCTTCGGAAAGCCTGGACGGTGGGCACGACTCCCCAGGCGCCGTTTCCGGGCTGCACGGAAATGTCCACGGGAACCTCGCGGCCATAGAGGTTGGAGGTGGCGGCGTCATTGCCGGTGGGCATCTCGAGACCCAAAGAAACGAAGACGTTCCCTTTCCCCTGCTCGGTGGAAAAGAGCCAGCGGCCGGCGCGCACCGTCATGTCGCCCAGGCCGTTGGATCCGGTATTGAGAGGAACCGGGCCTGTAGAACCGGACTCGGGGAAAGGCCGGTGCAGGTTGTAAGTCTGATGCTGGATGGGCACGTCGAGCGAGACGTTCCAGCGGTCGGTTAACGCGTAAGTCAGGTCCAAGTTGAACTGGCTGCGGATGTTGACCGGACCGCGGTACGCGTTGATGCTGGTGTTGGGCTCGGTGCCGATGTAATGCTTGTCGGAGTAGAAATGGAAGAAGGAAGTGGTGAGCTGCCACTGCCCTTTCTTCATGTAAGCGCTGGACCCACCAAACACGGATGGGTTTTGTCTCTGGCACACTCAACCCTGGCCCGAGGCCGGGCGGACGGAAGCGACCATCAGCCCCGCCAGACACACGGCCGCCACTGCGAATCCGCGAAAGCGCATAGCAAGTCTCCCTTTCTGCGCCGGCCCGCGGTGCGGACCGAAGCGCTTCAACTGGCGTTCCGCTGTGACAATTGCCCTGTTAGCTGAGACCGTTGACCCGACGCGCACCGAGACTACGCTAAGCGGGCAAGCAGTGAAATACCACGTTCCAATTACTGGAAGGACTTTAGTCTGGTAGAAGTCTGCTTCTTAGTGCGTAAGGCGGGCGACAACGGGTGGCCGCGACCAGTCCGAGCATGGCTGGAATTCAAAAACAGAGGCGGGGCCGCGTGGGCGGCTGGGTTGGACCTGCCGATTCGGACGTCAGCAGCTCATACCGATGCCACCTGAATCGCCGGTTGACACGCCCTCTCGCATTGCCTATGCTGCCCATAGCGGGACGCAACTGCGCCCCGAAGCAGCCCTACTCGGCACCACGCGGAGGGCGAGAATGCTCGAACGTGAGCTTTTTTCGGTTCTCGAAGGGACAGCAGACGCGGCCTATGCAATTGACGAGCAGGGCCTGGTCCGCTCCTGGAATCGCGCGGCGGAAGAGCTTTTCGGCCACGCGCCGGCGGACGTCCTCGACAAGCCCTGCGCCGAGCTCTTTCAGGGCCGCGACGCCCTGGGAACGCAAATCTGCTCCGAGCACTGCAACGTCATCGAGTGCGCCAAGCACCACCGCGAAACTCCCAACTATGACTTGGAAGTCCTGACGCGATCGGGGAACAAGGTTTGGGTCAACATTTCGATCCTGGTCTTTCACGACGAGCGCGCGCATCACAACCTGGTGGTCCACCTGGCGCGCAATATCACCGAGCGCAAGAAGCAGGAGCAACTGACCCGCAAGCTGATCTCGATCGCCAAAGACGTCAGTTCGCTGGCCGAGGACGGCAATTCGCTGGCGCCGGTTTCTCCCCTCACCGAGCAGGAACAGAAGGTCCTGCGGTTGCTCGCGGCGGGCAAGGGTCCGGCGCGCGTGGCGCAGGAACTGAAAATCACCCCGCGCACCTTGCGCAACCACATCCACCACGTCAATCAGAAACTCCACACCCGCAACCGCCTGGAAGCGGTGATGCAGGCAACCAAGAGAAAACTGATCTAACGAGGATCACAAATCATAGTGACGCCTTCCTTTGTAGCGGCGCTGTCCCCAGCGCCGAAAAGCGCCGGTGAGGACACCGGCGCTACAGCCCCGTGGTCACTGTAATGTGTAAGACTCCGTAAGGCCGCGCCCTCGGGATTTTGCAGCCCCAAACGGGTGTGTCCGTATGCGCGGGGTACGGTAAAGTTCCTGTTGATTATTGACAAGAGCTGCGGTAACCTCTTCTCTCGATAACTGAGGGGAGAAAAAATGAGCAAACCGACCGACCTGGTGCAGGGCACCCTGGACCTGCTGATCCTGAAAACCCTGGCGCTCGAGCCCATGCACGGCTGGGGCATCGCGCAACGCATCCGGCAGATGTCGAAAGACGTGCTGCAAGTGAACCAGGGCGCGCTCTACCCCGCTTTGCACCGGCTGGAGCAGAATGGATGGATTCGGGCCAAGTGGGGCGAGTCCGATAACAACCGCCGGGCGAAATATTATTCGTTGACGCCGGCGGGGCGAAAGTACCTCGAGCGCGAGCACGCCAACTGGGAAAGGCTGTCGGCGGCCATTGGCATGGTTCTGGAGACAAGCTGAGGATTGCCGATTTTCGATTGACGATTGAAGAAGTCGTCAGTCGTCAGTTTTCAGTTGTCAGCAAAAGAAGAACACGCGGACGTTGGGAAGGGTTGAACGGAGAACTGAAAACTGATGACTGAAGACTGAAAGCTCCATGCGCTTCTTCTACAAACTCCCGCTTCGACTTCGCTCGCTTTTCCGAAAGGAGAGCGTCGAGCGGGAGTTGCGCGACGAACTGCGCTTCCATCTGGAAAACCTCATTGAAGAAAAGGTTGCGAAAGGCATGACGCCGCAGGAAGCGCGATCCGCGGCCTTGCGCGAACTCGGGGGCCTGGAGCAAATCAAAGAAGAGTGCCGCGACCTGCGCCGCGTCCGCTACATCGAGAGTTTCGTTCAGGACGTCCGCTACGGCCTGCGCCAGTTGCGGCGCAATCCCGGCTTCACACTTGTTGCAATTCTCACTCTCGCGCTCGGCATTGGCGCAACGACGGCAATTTTCAGTGTGGTTGACGCGGTCCTGCTGCGCCCGCCGCTTTTCCAGGATCCGTACCGCCTTGTCGCAATCAGTGAAAAGAGCCCGCAGGGTGATGAGAACGACGTGTCGGTTGGGAATTTCGCCGACTTCCAGGAGGAATCTTCGGTTTTCCAAGGGATCGCCGCATATACCTCGTGGGAGTTTCACACCCTGACCGGAGTGCGGGAACCCGACGAGGTGTGGAGTTCGGCGGTGTCGCCGAACCTCTTCCATGTGCTGGGGGCCCATGCAGTCCTCGGCCGCGCGTTCGTATCCGGCGAAGCTCAATCCCTCGTTCTGAGCTACAAATACTGGCGCAATCACTTTTTGTCCGACCGAACTCTTATCGGAAAAGCCCTGGCACTGGACGGGAAGCCTTACGTCGTCGTGGGAGTCATGCCGGCCAACTTCGAGTTTCCGGCGTCGGACGCTCAAATGTGGATTCCCCTGACGATCACCCCGGCCGATAGGAACGGCCACAAGGAGCGCCAGCTCTCCGTTGTGGCGCGCTTGAAGGCGGAGGTCACGCTCAAACAAGCTCAAGTTGAAATGGAAACCATCGCTCATCGCCTGGCGGCGGAGCGTCCCGAGACCAACAAGGGCTGGAGTGTCCTGGTAAAGCCGTTCCAGGGACCACACCCCAGCAAGAATCTGCGGGCGGCGATCCTGGCGCTGTTCGGCGCGGTGATTTTCGTGCAGTTGATCGTGTGCGCGAACGTGGCCGGCACGCTCTTCGCCCGCGGCGTGGCCCGGCAGGGAGAGATCGCCATTCGAGCCGCCCTGGGTGCCAGCCGCTGGCGATTGGTCCGGCAATTACTGGCGGAGAGCGTCATGCTGGCCGGCGCGGCCAGCGTCGCAGGGCTTGGGGTAGCCTGGGCCGGTCTCCGACTGATCGTGAGCCTCGTGCCGCGGTATACGATGACCGAAATTCACGACGTGGGACAGATTACGATCAATCTTCCTGTCCTGGGATTTACGGTGGCGCTTGCGCTCGCGACTGGAATCGCGACTGGCCTGCTGCCCGCCCTGCGCGCCTCCGGTTCCAGCCTGGATCGTGCCCTCAAGGAGCGCGGCCGGACGCCGGCAACAGGCGCCAGGGGATCGCGCCTGCAGCGCGTGCTGGTTGTCTTCGAAGTGACGCTCGCCCTGGTGCTGCTGGCGGGAGCGGGGCTGATGATCCAGAGCTTCGAGCGCCTGGAGACGGCTCCGACGGGCTTCAATCCCGATCACTTGTTGACGGTGCGAGTGCCGCTGGCCAAGTACAAGTATCGGGAAGGCGGGCAGTCGGCTGATTTCTACCGAGAGGTTCTCCGTCGAATTCAAGCGATTCCGGGCGTGAAGTCCGCGGGGATGTCGAACAACCTTCCCCTCACGGGGTTTTCCACCCGCATAGATTTTCCAGCTCCACAAGGGTCACCGGCCCGTTCCAGCGATAACTTTTATGTCGAGGCTCGCAACGTGAGTCCCGGATATTTCGAGGCCATGGGGATTCCCGTAAAGGCGGGACGCGATTTCAACGAGGCCGACAGCGAGCAAGGAGCTCGTTGTGTCCGGATCGTCAATCAGACTCTGGCGCGCCGCTATTGGCCGGGGCGCAATCCCGTGGGTCTGGAAGTTCCACGTGCCTGCCCGAAAGACGCTGGCGCTTTAATCGTGGGAGTGGTGGGGGACTCCAAGCAGTTCTTCATGGGTTCCGAGGCGGAGCCGGAGGTTTACCTGCCTTATGCTCAGCACCCGTTTGCCTCTTTTCTGGTAACTTTCATCATCCGTACTGCCTCCGATCCGCTGGATGTGGCCGCTGCCGTTCGGCGCGCCGTATGGGGAGTGGATCACGATCAACCGGTCATCCAGGTGCGAAGCATGGAAAACGTCATTGAGGAATCGCTCTGGCCGCAGCATTTTTCCGCGTCCATCCTGGGCGTCTTCGCCGCCATAGCCTTGATACTTTCCTCCCTGGGCATCTACGGAGTCCTTTCGTATGCGGTCAGCCGGCGCACGCACGAGATCGGCGTCCGAATGGCGTTGGGCGCGGAGCGGCGCGACGTGCTGAGGCTGGTTGTCGGCCAGGGACTCAGGCTGACGCTGATTGGCGTGGCTATCGGCATCGCCGGCGCGCTTGGACTCACGCGCTTCTTGGCGAGTTTGCTCTACGGCGTGAAGCCTACCGACGCGGTCACCTTCCTTGCAGTATCGCTGCTTCTGACCGCGGTGGCATTGCTGGCAAGCTACGTTCCCGCGCGGCGCGCGGCCAAGGTCGATCCCGTGGTGGCGCTGAGGTGTGAATAAAGAAGTCGTCAGTTCTCAGTTCTCAGTCGTCAGCAACAGAAGCGCACAGCGATTCTCGCAAGTGGAGGGTCGGAAACTGAGAACTGAAAACTTAGGACTGAAAACTGGGAACCGAAGACTGAGGACTGATGGCTGAAGACTGATATCAGGCCTGACCGAGGTTGTCCGAACGCTTGATTTTCTTCGGTTGGCGTTTCCACCAAAAGTAAGGCTTGGCGGCCTGCTTCATGGCCATGAGCTTGACGTTGTACCAGAACGTATTGGAGTTGTCGGGGGCCAGGTATCGCGTGTCGCCCGGCTGCACCACCAGGCTGACCTCGATATTGGGCGTGACGTCCATGGGAATGCCGTTGCGGCGGCAGGCTTCGTAGACGTAACGGAACACCACGATCATATCCTCGTAATGCGGCGGGGACCAGTCCTCCATGTCGGCGCCGACGGTGGGCCGGAAAATGCACACGGTGGGGAAGGCGCCCAAGCTCGTGATGTAGTCAATCGCCTTCAGCGTCTCGGACAGCGGCTCGATTCCGGCGATGATTTCTCCCGAGCAGGCGCCCTTGCCGAGTTTCTTCGAGGTGTATTCGAGGGCGCGGAAAAACGCCTCCTGGCCGATGAATTTTTCCTTGCCGGGACAGTAGCGCGCAAAGTAGATAGGGTTTTGAAATTCGTAGCAGAAGCTGAAGTGGTCCGCGCCCAGGTCAATCAGGCGATCGTATTTCCACAGGTCGCGCGTCGGGGTCAGTTGCACGCCCACCAGAGTTCCCACGCGCGATTTAACCGCTTTCACGTAAGGGGCCGCGCGGTCCAGGTCCTGGTTGGTCTGAAAACCGGAATTGAAATGAACGAACGTCACGCCCGATTCGGCCTTGGCCGCCTGCGCCACCTCCACAACGTCTTCCACGTCCTTCAGCGCCACCTCGTTGACGCCCACGTTCAGGCCGGTGGTGCAAAATTTGCAGTTGCACGGGGGGTGGTGATACCAGAACCCGCAGGAGTTCGAAATATAGATCCCCAGGTAAGTCCCCTGCAAAACTCCCACGCGATGCATGGGAACGCCGCGCGAAGTTTCCCGGTCATACCACGCGGGCTCGGAAGACAGCCGGATGGGATAGACGAACCCTTGGCGGTCGTCGAACACCGCATATCCGTTTTTGGTTTGCGCCAGGCGATAGCAGGAGCGCGAAGCGAACTTCTCCACCACCGGAACATTCACCCAAACGTCTTTGAGCGGCCCGGGAATGACGATTTCCAGTCCACTGCCCAGCCCCGCGCGCGTGCGCAGAATCGGCCGGCCGTCGGCTTCGAGCGTGCAGGACGAATCCACGCGCATGCCTTTGCAGAAAAGGTCAATCTCAAGTTCGCAGGGATTGAGCGGCGCGCTGATGGCCGCCTCGCTGACCTTCGCTCTTGCGGCGGAGCGGGTGACGGGGAGGGTTTCACCAATCGCAGCCATTGCCATTGTCCTCTGATGGTGAGCCGTAGTCGGCGCTTGGGCTCAGCTAACACGCTATCGTCCCATACGGCTAAAGGCTAGTATACACCGATAACGGCTGCCATGATAGTTGACACGGCCGCTCGAAGCGCCAACTTCGGCCATCAGAGCGGCGGTCAGCCCGGCTCATTCCTCGCCTTTGACCTCGGCTTCCAGGGCCGCGAGGTCGGGGACGATCACCCTGCGGCCATCCAGCTTGATCAGCCCGGCGGCTTGCAGCCGGCTCAGGTTCCGGGAAACCAGCTCGCGCACCGTGCCCACGTGCGAGGCCAGCTCCTGGTTGCTGATCCCCAACGTGAACTCGACACCGCGCGCGGTACTCTTCCCCTTGCTGCGCGCTTCCCGGAGAAGATAGCTTGCCAGGCGGTGGTGCACGGTGGTGAAAGACAGTTCTTCGACAATCGCCACCAGCCGGCGCAGCCGGGCGCTGACCACGCGCAGGACTTTCAGCGCCACTTCCGGATGCTCCAGGCACAGCGCGCGGATATCCTTTTTGCGGATGAAGAGCAAATCGCTCGGCTGGTGGGCGGAGGCGGAGGCCGGATAACTGCCGCCGTCAAAGACCGGGAGCTCCGCGATGGACGCGCCCGGGCCGTCCAGCGTCAGCACCTGCTCGCGCCCCGAGGCGGCAGTGGTGAGTATCTTGACCATGCCCGACTCGACCACGTAAAGCCCCTCGCAGGGATCGCCTTCGGAAAAAATCAGCTCCCCCGAATCAAAATGCCGGGCGAGTGCCGCTGAGGCGAGAAACTCCAACTCGCTCTCTTCCAGGTCGGCGAGCAGCGGCACTTTCTTCAAGGCGGCAAGTCGCGAGGCGGTTGAGCTGGCCATGGCGCGACTATTGTAACGGCCGCAAGTCCGACTTGCCAGCGCGAAACCCGTGATCTCAGGCCGGAACGGCGACCAGCGCGAGGCTGATAAACGCAGCAGGGCTCTTCCGCGAAGGGGTCGCCGGTCGGAGCCTAGGCGCGGGCGCGCGAGCCGCCACAGATTTCGCGAAATTCGCCCTCGCCGCCGGCTGACCCGGCAGCCAATGCCAGCATCACAGGAAAGGGGCGCCGGGAGCGCGTTCCGGCCGCTGTTCGTCCAATGGCAATTCGCGCTCCCGCGTGCTATACTGGGTTTGGAGGCTGCGAAGCGCCGCGTGCTTCGGGTGGGGGCAACCCGGGAGGCGCGAGCAGCCATTATCCCGCAAACGACGAAGGGGTTTGGATGACCAACCGGATTCGATATCTCCTGATTTCAGTCTCGGGGCTTCTGGTCCTGTACGTGGTGATTGGCTGCGCGCTGGGCCACGGTGAATCCACCAGCGAGAAGACCTACCGCGACCTGGGCGTTTACACGGAAGTGCTGTCGCGCATCAAGATGGACTACGTGACGCAGCCCGACCTCGCCAAGGTCACCAACGGCGCCATCCGCGGCCTGCTGGAATCGCTCGACCCCTACAGCACCTACTTCTCGCCCGCCGAGTTCAAGAAATATCAGGAGAACCCCGCCGCCGGCCCGGCGAGCGTCGGCGTGGTTCTCTCGAAGAAAATGGGATTTACGGCGGTGGTTTCGGTCCTGCCCGGCAGCCCGGCCTTCAAAGCCGGAATCAAGCCCGGCGACCTGATTGACCGCATTGATGACAACCCCACGCGGGAACTCTCGGTAGTTCAGCTCGAGCGCATGTTGGCGGGCCCGGCGGGAACGCCCGTTTCGGTTTCCGTGGTGCGCGAAGTCCGCGGCGAACCCCAAACCATGAACATGACGCGCGAAGTGCTGGTGCCGCCTCCCGTGACCGCGAAGTTGATGGAGGACAACGCCGCGTATCTGCGCGTTTCCACTTTCAACCCGGGCAAGAGCGTGGAGATTGCCGCCAAGCTCAGAGAACTGACGGCGCAGGGCGCGACGAAAATCGTGCTCGACCTGCGCGATTGCGCGGGCGGCGAGATGAGCGAGGCCGTCAAGACCGCCAGCCTGTTTCTGGACAAGGGCCTGGTCACCTACGCGGTGGGCCAGAGTTTTCCCCGCGAGAATTTTCCCGTCGAGCCCCAGGGCAAGGTTTACACGCAGCCGCTGGCGGTGCTGATTAATGAGTCCACCGCCGGCCCTGCGGAAGTGGTGGCGTCGGCGATCCTCGGCAACAAGCGCGGCGAGGTCGTCGGCACGCGCAGCTTCGGCATGGGCGTCGTGCAGAAGACCATCCCCGTAGGTGACGGTTCCGGCCTGCTGCTCTCCGTGGCCAAGTATTACCGCTACGACGGCAAGCCGATCGTTGACAACGGCATTCAGCCCAGCGTCGTCCAGTCCGCAACCAGTGCGGACATCAACGCGGACGACGACGACAACAGCCTGGAAGAACCCGAGCATTTCGGCGGCAAGGACGACCTGCAACTCAACAAGGCGCTCGAAATTCTGAAACAACAATCCGCGCCCGCCCAAGCCGCCTGAGCGTTGCCCAACCCACCTCGATCCTGGAGCGAGCGTTCGCGCCGCCTTCACCCGGCGGCGCCAGGGCGTTTTCGCCCGCCTTCCGCGCGCCTTTCCCTCGTCCTACTGCTGGCGATGATCTCGGTGGGCTGCTCGCGGTCCGAGCGGCACAAGCCCGCGCCCAGGATTGACGCGGCGCATTTCGAGCGGGAGTTGCGCGCCGCCGTGGAATCAGCGGCGCAGCCCCAGGTCTGGGTCAGAACTTCCCGCCCGGCCGGCGATCCGCGATCACCCTCCGTGACCGAAGTCGTCCTGTCCCCGGAGTCGTTTGACCGCGCGCTCCGCGCCGCCAGGGAAACGGCGGCGCGCCACGGCTTCGCCCTGCGCGCTCAATCGCGCCATTCGGAAGACGGCCGGCGCGAGGTGGAAGCCCGCTTCACGCTGGGCAGGCAAGTCCTCAGCCGCTGGAATTTCCGCGAGGTCGCGCGGATTTACCGCGCCGCCATCATTATTGACGATCTCGGCAACGATCCCGGCGCGGCGAAAAGGCTGCTCGCGCTTCCCTATCCCCTCACCTTTTCCGTTCTG
>JAHEKS010000158.1 GCA_024638215.1 Acidobacteriota bacterium
AGGATTACAAATCATAGTGACGCCTTCCTTTGTAGCGGCGCTGTCCCCAGCGCCGAAAAGCGCCGGTGAGGACACCGGCGCTACAGCCCCGTGGTCACTGTAATATGTAAGACTCCGTAGGTTGAGGTGCGCGGGCCGCCACGGGAACGGCGCATGCTCAGATGTGGAGATTCACAGTCTAAGAGGTTCGACGCAGCCTGGCGCCCAACCGCACGGTACTTTGACGCCGTGTTTGACTTGCGACCGAACCCGCCGCTATCATTCTTTTGGAGCGCGGGGGTGTAGCTCAGTAGGATAGAGCATCGGATTTCTAATCCGAGGGTCGGGGGTTCGAGTCCCTCCACCCCTGCCATTTCTCATTTTCGCGGCGCCTTCCGCGGATCGAGGCTCGCGCCGCGCCAACCGCATACTTCGCGGAAATCACTCCTCACTTTCGGCGCTGGCGGTCCTTGCGCGTCACAATCGAATGCTCATGCTGATGGCTTAAGGATTCGACCGCTCGAGATATTCGGGCACAGCGCTGCGGCCTTCAAGCGGCCACCGCCTGACGCCCACGCGCTTGGCCCACTGCCCATATAGCGCCGCCATCTGCTTGACTCGTTCGGGATCTTGCGCTGCCAGGTCGTGGAGTTCCGTGCGGTCGGCTTCCATGTCGTGCAACTCCCAGTAATCAGGGTACTGGGAAACCAGTTTCCATTTGCCCTGCCGCACGGCGCTGTTGCCTTCGTGCTCCCAGAAAATCGCGTCATGCCCCGCGCGTTCCCCGCCACGCAAGATGGGTAGCAGGCTTTCGCCTTCCAAAGGCGTGATTTCCCGTCCTTGATAAGTCTTCGGGTATTCGATCCCCGCCGCATCCAGGCAAGTGGCCATCACGTCCATCACGTGGCCGGTCTGGTGAGTCCACGAGTTTCCCTTCGATATGACCGCGGGCCAGTGGGCGATCAAGGGAGTCGCGATCCCCCCTTCGTGGGCATAGTGCTTGTAGCGCCGGAAAGGCGTGTTGCTGGCGTTGGCCCATGGAATCCCATAGCTTTCATAGGTGTCGTCAGGACCGGGCATCACCGAGGGGTCGTTGCCCAATTGAACCAAGCGGCCGTCGCGCGTCACATGCGGGATGGACAAGGAGCCCTTCCAGGACTTGCTTATTTCCTCGTAGTTGCCGCCATTGTCGGACAGAAACAGGATCAGGGTGTTATCCTCGATCCCAAGGCCTTTCACCTTCTGCATGATCTTCCCGATGCCCTGATCCATGCGATCAATCTGCGCGGCGTAAACGGCCATGCGCATTAATTCCCAGTCTCTATAGTGAGCCATCGGCCACGGTGGAACGCGAGGATCTCTCGGGCTCAGCGCCCATCGCTCCTCAACCACTCCCATTTCGATCATGCGCTTGTGGCGTTCCTCGCGCAGCGCGTCCCATCCCGTTCGATATCGGTCGAGGTATTTGGCAATCTCACCGTCCAGCGCGTGGAGCGGCCAGTGAGGCGCAGTAAAGGCGACGTACATGAAGAACGGTGACTCGCCACGGCCAAAGGATTCGAGATATTGAACGGCGTTATCCGCGATGGCGTCGGTGTAGTAGAAATCGCCTTCGGCGCGGATGCGCGAGTTATCGCGCGTCAGCGTGACGGGATCGAAGTAGCTGCACGCGCCTGAGATGGTCCCGAAATACTTCTCAAAACCGCGCTGCAGAGGCCAATTGTGCTTGGAGTTCGATTCCGCCGGCGTCAGGTGCCACTTGCCGCACATCATCGTACGGTAGCTGCCCAGCCGCATCGCCTCCGCAAGGGTGACGCACCGATCGCTCAGGTCGCCTCGATAGGCTGGCGTACCCAGGTCATCCGTCATTAGTCCGAAACCTGCCTGATGGGGATAGAGGCCCGTCATCAGCGACGCCCGCGTGGGACAGCATCGGGCGCAGTTGTAGAATTGAGTAAACCGCACTCCTCCCGCCGCTAGCCGGTTCAGGTTGGGCGTGTCGATTTCCGAGCCGTAGCATCCAATGTCCGAGAAGCCCATGTCATCAGCCATGATGAGAATAATGTTCGGCCGGCGCGTGGATGACTCCGGAGGAGTGAAGGAAAACATCGCGGCCGGGGCCAGCGAAGCGCCTAACAAGCCCGCTCCCGCCTCGACCCCGCGACGTATGAACTTGCGACGGCTGATGCGTGCCATGAGTTCCCTCCTGCAATGGACAGTCCGGAGCGAACCGAAGGTTATCACAACGGCGAGCCCGAAGAGCAGGATGAATTTTGGGAAAGGGCGCTCGGAATCGCGCCGAATCCGCCAGTCAGCCCCGCTTTGCACCTCATGGCCGGTTATAATGGAAAGGGCGTGCCATTGGCGGCCAGATTTCAGGGAGACCAATCAGGAGGTGTGAACTTCAATCAGAAACCCGTAGGCGACAATCCGCAACTCGTGGAGCTTCTCCGGCAACGCATCGCCATTTTAGATGGCGCGATGGGGACGATGATCCAGGCGCAGCGCCTCGATGAAGCCGGCTTCCGCGGCCAGGAGTTCGCCCGTCATCCGGCCGACTTGCGAAACTGCAACGAGGCTCTGTCCCTCACGGAGCCTAAACTCATCGAAGACATTCACCGGCAATACCTCGAGGCCGGGGCCGACATCATCGAAACCAACACCTTCAACGGCAACGCCATTTCGTTGGCGGACTACAAGCTCCAGGACCGTGTTCACGACCTCAATCTCGCGAGCGCCAAAATCGCCCGCCGCGCGGTCGAGAAGTTTGTGGCGGAGCATCCTGAACGCCATGGTTTTGTCGCGGGCTCGATGGGACCGACGAATCGCACCGCTTCAATGTCGCGCGACGTTTCGAATCCCGCCTCGCGCGAGGTCACGTTCGACCAGTTTCGCAACGCTTACCACGAGCAGGCGCGCGGATTACTGGATGGCGGCGCGGACTTGCTGCTGGTCGAAACCATCTTCGACACCCTCAACGCCAAGGCGGCACTGTTCGCCATTGCCCAGCTCTTTGAGGAAATCGGCCGCCGCGTGCCGGTGATGGTTTCCGTTACTATCATTGACAAGAGCGGCCGCACCCTGTCGGGCCAAACCATCGAAGCTTTCTGGAATTCGGTTTCGCACATGCCGCTGCTGAGCGTGGGACTGAACTGTGCGCTCGGACCCGCGCAGATGCGACCTTACCTCGAAGAGCTTTCGCAGATCGCTCCGCTTTACATCAGCTGTTATCCCAACGCCGGTTTGCCCAACGCTTTCGGCGGCTTCGACGAAACGCCGGAAAGCATGGCGAAAGAATTACGCGAGTTTGCCACTGCCGGCTGGCTGAACATCGTCGGCGGGTGCTGCGGCTCGACTCCGGAGCACATTCGCGCGATTGCTGAAGCCGTGCGCGGCGTCGCGCCGCACGTTTTGTCCCAGCCCGAACCCTACTCGCGCTTCAGCGGCCTCGAAGCACTCACCATCCGCCCGGACACCAACTTCGTCAACATCGGCGAGCGCACCAACGTCACCGGCTCGCCCAAATTCGCCAAGCTGATTTTGAACGGGCAATATGAGGACGCCCTGGCCGTCGCTCACCAGCAGGTGGAAGGCGGCGCGCAAATCCTCGACGTCAACATGGACGAGGCGATGCTCGATTCCGAGCAGGCGATGACCACCTTCCTCAACACCATCGCCTCCGATCCCGACATCGCACGCGTTCCCATCATGATTGACAGCTCCAAGTGGAGCGTCATCGAGGCCGGGCTGAAGTGCATTCAGGGCAAAGGCATCGTCAATTCCATCAGCCTGAAGGAAGGCGAAGAGGCTTTCAAGCAGCACGCGCGCCAGATCCGGCGCTACGGCGCGGGCATGATCGTGATGGCCTTCGACGAGAAAGGCCAGGCGGACACGGCCGAGCGCAAGGTCGAGATCTGCACGCGCTCGTACAAAATCCTGACTGAAGAAGCCGGTATTCCGCCTACGGATATTATCTTCGACCCCAATATCCTCACTATCGCCACGGGCATGGAAGAGCACGCCCATTACGCGGTGAACTACATCGAGGCCACGCGGCGGATCAAGGCGACGCTGCCGGGCGCGAAGGTGAGCGGCGGAGTGAGCAACCTCTCATTTTCGTTCCGCGGCAACAACGTGGTGCGTGAAGCCATCCATTCCGTTTTTCTCTATCATGCCATCCGCGCCGGCATGGACATGGGAATTGTCAATGCCGGGCAACTGGGAATTTACGAGGAAATTCCCAAGGACTTGCTGGAGCTGGTCGAGGACGTCGTCCTCAACCTGCGTCCCGACGCGACCGAACGCCTGCTGGCGTTTGCCGATTCCGTCAAGCACCGGGGCAAGGCCAAAGCCGAAGAGAGCGACTGGCGCAAAGCGAGCGTCGAGGAGCGGCTCTCGCACGCGCTGGTCAAGGGCATCGTGGACTACATCGAGCAGGACGTGGAGGAAGCCCGCCAGAAACTGGGCAAGCCGCTCGCGGTCATCGAAGGCCCGCTGATGGCGGGGATGAACGTGGTGGGCGACCTGTTCGGCTCCGGCAAAATGTTTTTGCCCCAGGTGGTGAAGAGCGCGCGCGTGATGAAGAAGGCGGTCGCGCATCTGCTGCCCTACATGGAGGGGGAGAAGCTGGCCTCCGGAAACCACCGGGCGCAAGCGAAAATTCTGCTGGCCACCGTCAAAGGCGACGTGCACGACATCGGCAAAAACATCGTCGGCGTGGTGCTGGCCTGCAACAACTACGAGGTGGTGGATCTTGGCGTGATGGTTCCCGCCGACAAAATCCTCAAGACGGCACGCGAAATCGGAGCCGACGTGATCGGCGTCAGCGGCCTGATTACGCCCTCACTCGAAGAAATGGTGCACGTGGCCAAAGAAATGGAGCGCGCGGGCTTCAAAGTGCCGCTGCTGATTGGAGGCGCGACGACCAGCCGCGTGCACACGGCCGTGAAAATCGCGCCTGCTTACAGCCAGCCCGTGGTGCACGTTCTCGATGCCTCGCGAGCCGTGGGAGTGGTCGGCAATTTAATCAGCGCCGAGCTGAAACCGGCCTTTGTCGAAGCCAGTCGCCAAGACCAAGAAAAGGCCCGTGCCGCGCATCAGCAGCCGAGCGCGCAAAAGCTTCTCACGCTCGAAGAGGCGCGGCGAAGAAAACCGCAGTACGACTGGGCAAAGATCGAAATTCCGCGGCCCTCTTTCACCGGCGTCAAGGTTTCGAGCCCGGTGCAGCTCGAGGAAATCGTCCCTTACATTGATTGGACACCGTTCTTTCACGTCTGGGAGCTGCGCGGAACCTACCCGCGCATTCTGGAAGGCAATGACTCCGGCGCCCGCGCCCGGGAACTTTTCGCGGACGCGCAAAAACTGCTGAAGAAGATCGTCGCGGAAAAATCGCTGGCGGCGCGCGCGGCCATGGGCTTTTTCCCCGCCAACAGCACGGGCGATGACATCCAGGTCTACACCAACGAATCGCGCTCGCAAGTTCTCGCGACCTTTCACACTTTGCGGCAGCAGTCCGAAAAGCCCGCCAGAGAATTCAACTACGCGCTGGCGGACTTCATCGCGCCGATTGAATCAGGCCGCGAGGATTACCTGGGCATGTTCGCGGTGACCGCGGGGCTGGAAATTGAGAAACTGCTCGAACGATTCAACCGCGAGCACGACGATTACAACGCCATCATGGCCAAAGCGCTCGCCGACCGCCTGGCGGAAGCGTTGGCGGAACTCACGCACAAGCGCGCGCGAGAAGCCTGGGGCTACGGAAAAGAAGAATCGCTGAGCGCCGGGGATTTGATCCGCGAGCGCTATCGCGGCATCCGGCCGGCGCCCGGCTACCCCGCGCAGCCCGACCACACCGAGAAGCGAACCATCTTCGATTTGCTCGAAGCCGAAAAGAACACCGGCATCCGGCTGACCGAAACGTTTGCGATGTATCCCGCCGCCTCGGTTTGCGGGCTCTATTTCGCCCATCCCGAAGCGAAGTATTTTGCGGTCGGGAAGATCGGCCGCGATCAGGTCAAGGATTACCAACGGCGCAAGGCTATGGACCTCGCAGCGGTCGAGCGCTGGCTGGCGCCAAACCTCAATTATGCCTGATTCCCCGCGAACGGAGCCCGCGCGGCTCTCGCGACACTTCCCCTCCGGCGTGAAGCGTCGCCACGGAACTCACGAGTCCGGCACTCCACCTCGAATCGGCTAGGTCGTAATCTCCCGCTTGCTGGCATTCCATACCGCGGGGGCCTTCTTGAAATAGGCAAAGTTCGCCATGTGGCATCCCAGCGCGGTGTTGTTGCCAAACATCGGATCCTCGACGGAGGGCTGGCGAGTCTTCACCGACTGGAAGTAATGCCAGAGGTGCTCGCGGAACTCGCTGTAACCGGGAGGGTAGCTGTAGGCCTCGTTTTCCCGGAGCTGCGAGGCTCCCAGCTTGGGATCATTCTTCTCGTGCCACTCCTTGTCGTACTCGGCTTTCATTTTGCTCGGAAAGCTGTAGGTGTAGTAGCACGGGGCATGGTCTTTCCCGTCCTGGTGAGTGACGGTGAGGTGGTCCCCTTCTTCCGAGACTTCGATAATGCCGCGTGTGCCGAGGAAGCGCGTCACTTCGGGCTCGTCGGTGTTGAGCGACATCAGGACCGCGGCGTGGAAATTCGGGTATTCGTAGACTGTGGTCATCGAATCCGGGAAATCGCGGCCGTCCTTCCACTGGTAGAGCCCGCCATAGGTCATGGCTTGCTGGGGCGGCGCCTCGACTCCCATGACGAAGTGAATCCCCGTCAGGGTGTGGACGTAGAGGTCGCCGGGCAGTCCCTCACCATAATCCGCGTAAGCGCGCCAGCGCGCGAAGCGGATGGGATCGAACGGACGTTGGGGCGCGTCGCCGAGCCACGTCTCCCAGTCGAGGTTCTGGGGCGAGAGGTCGGGGGGCGGCGGATAAACCCACGCGCCGCAGGGATCATTGCGGCCGAGGATTCCCTCCGCGCGATAAACGTCTCCGATCGCTCCCTGCGCGACCAGTTCCTTGGCCTTGGCAAAACCGATCGAACTCTTCCTCTGGCTGCCGATCTGGACGATCCGGTTGTTCTTCTGGGTGGCATCAATGATTTCAAAACCCTCCGGCACTTTGTGGGTCATGGGCTTTTCGCAGTAGACGTCCTTGCCGGCACTGCAGGCGTCTACAATGATCTTCTTGTGCCAGTGGTCGGGAACCGCGACGATGAGGCAATCAATTTCTTTGTTGTCGAGCAAGTCTTGATAACGCCGCGTGGCGGGCACCGTCTTGCCCGTCACGCTTTGAATGATCTGGTTGGCGTGGAGGTGGCGTCCGTCATAGAGGTCGCACGCCGCCACGCATTCAACGCCCGGCAACTGGATGGAAGTGTGCAACAGGCCGGTGCCCTGCATGCCGATGCCGATCATGCCGAATCGGACCGTGTCGCTGGGCGGGACGGAGCGGGGAGCCGCCATGAGCGGCGAGGTCGGAAGGACGAATGAACGCGCGGCAATCGTGGCGCCCGCGCCTGCAGACGTGCGTATAAAGTCCCGACGAGTAATGCCAGTTCTTTTCATGGGTTAGCCTCCTTTAGGCTGCGCTGATTAATAACCTTATCATGCTAGTTCACTGGTCTCGTAAGAGCAAGGACGATTCCCCATTGCCGATTGCTGATTGACGATTGCTGATCGAACTCCCCCGCAGACTTGCGGTTTTGCCAATCGTCATTCGTCAATCGAAAATCGGCAATGGTCAGTCGGCAATCACTCGTACCGCAGCGCCACCATGGGATCCACGTTCGCCGCGCGGCGGGCCGGAACCAGGCAGGCAATCAAGGCCACGACGCCGAGAAACAAGGCCACGGCAATATAGGTCAGGGGGTCGGCCGCGCCGACGCCATAGAGCAAGCTGGACAATAAGCGCGTAACGGCAAGCGCGGCAACGGTTCCGAGGACGGCTCCGGCGAGCGCCAGCTTCATGCCCTGCCCCACCACCAGCCTCAGGACATCGCCGCGCTTGGCGCCCAGCGCCATGCGGATGCCGATTTCGTGCGCGCGCTGCGCCACCGAATACGCCATCGCGCCGTAGAGGCCCACGGCGGCCAGCAACAAAGCCAGTCCGCCCAGGATGCTGAGCATGCTGGCCGCGATTTTCTGCGGATAAAGCGAGGCGCCAATGTAGTCAGCCAGCGGCACCGGGTCGAACACGGTGACGTTCGGGTCGATCTCCCGGACTTCGCGCCGCAGGAGACCGATGGCGCTGGTGGGATTGCCGGCCGTTCTGAGATAGAACGCCATCAGCATATCGGCGCGATAGGTTTGCCGGAAAGGAACATAAAAGTACGGTGTGGCGCCTTCCGCAAGATTGCCGTACTTGCTGTCCTTCACGACCCCGATGACGTTGAACCACTCTCCCCAGCCGTGCACGCGGCGCCCAATCGGGTCGAGCCCGTGGAAAAACCGGTTGGCAAAAGTCTGGTTAACGATCATGACGGGCTGCGATTTTTCATCATCCTGCTCGGTAAAATCACGGCCTTCGAGCAGCGGAATCCGCATGAAGTGGAAATAGCCGGGGGGAACCACGCTTCGCCAAATCTTCATGTTTTCGCTCGGCTGCGGCGTATAGCCTTCGATCCGCAGGTCCTCCCACCAGTTCCCTTCGAAGCCCAGCGGCACGATGTCGGAATAGGAGACATCGGTTAAACCCGGGGCGGACTCGAGCTTTTCCTGCAGGCGCCGGCAGAATTCCTTGCGTTGTTCGAGATTGTACCCGTCTGTTGAAAGATAAAAATGCGACACCAGCACGTGATTCGTGTCAAACCCGGGATTGATTTTGCGCGAGGCCGCGAAGCTGCGCATAAACAGCCCTGCCGCCACCAGCGCCACCAGGGCGAGAGAAACCTGAGAAATGACGAGCGCCGCGCGCACGCGATGCGCCTGCGGCCCGGACGTTCCGCCGCGCCCGCCCTCCTTCAGCGCTTCATTCAGGCCCGCCCGGCACGCTTGCAGCGCGGGGACAAGGCCCGAGGCGACGGCGGTGAGAATGCAAACCAGTACCGTGAAGATGAGGACGCGGCCGTTCAGGCTGATTTCAAGCCCGACGGGAAGCGTGGTGGGCGGAAGCAAGTACCCCAGCGGTCTTCCCGTCCAGAAGGTCATCAGGACACCGGCTATCGCGCCCGCCACGGAGAAAAGAAGGCTTTCTGTAAGGATTTGCCGGATCAGCCTCGCGCGTCCCGCGCCCAGCGAAAGCCGCACGCTGAATTCCCTCTTGCGCGCCGTCAGCCGCGCCAGGAGCAGGTTGCCCACGTTGGCGCACACGATCAGAAGAACCAGGCCGCACACCGCCATCAGGATCTCCAGCGGCGCCAAAAGCAAGCTCTGAGCTCCGAAGTGAGCTTTCCATAAGGGAAGCAGCGTGGCGCTGATGCCCTTGTTGGTGTCCGCATCGGCGCTCGCCATGTAGCGCGCCAGCTCGGCAACCTCCGCCCGCGCCTGGTCGAGCGTGACGCCGGGCTTCAAGCGGGCAACGGCCGTCAGTTGACGCGTCTGGCGGTCGCGCAACATCCAATCGCCCACGCCGGTGAGCTGCGGCTCCATCATCACCGGCACCCAGACGTCAAAGACCAGCCCGGAGACACTGCCCCGGAATTCCGGCGGCGTGACTCCAACGATCGTCAAAGGGTACTGGTTCAGACGGATGGTTCTGCCGATGACGGACGGGTCGGCGCCGAAGTGGGACCGCCAAAGCCGGTCGCTGATGAGCGCAACCGGATACGCGCCGGGAGTGTCACCATACTCTGCGGGCAGGAATGCCCTCCCCAATTCCGGCTTGACCCCGAGCACGGCAAAGTAGTTTCCGGAGACCAACTCGCCCCAAACACGCTCGGCATGCTCCCCCCTGCCGATGGTCAGCGGGATAAATCGCGCCACTTCGAGCCCCGAAAGCAGCTTCAAATGGTCACGATAATCACGGTAGTCAGGATAGGAGGTGGTGAGCGGCTCGCCGTTGGGCGCGACGGTTTCGAAGGCGTATAGCTGGGAGGGATTCTCGACGCCAGGCAAAGGGCGAAGCAAGACCGCATCCACCCAACTGAAGACTGTGGCGCAGGCGGCAATCCCCAGGCCCAGCGTGAGCACGGCCACGAGCGTGAAGCTGGGATTCTTGGCCAGCATGCGCAGGCCGTACTTCAGATCCTGGATCAGTGTTGTCATCATCAATTCCGTGCCGTCAGCCTCCAGCCGTCAGCAGTCAGGGAAGAAAGCGGAGGTCGGACTGACAGCTGATGGCTGACGGCTTCATTCGTGCCGCAGCGCCACCATCGGGTCCACTTTCGTCGCGCGCCGGGCGGGAATATAACTGGCCAGGAGCGCGATGAAAACGAGGAGAAGCGCGACGCCGAGGAACGTCAGCGGGTCGGCGGCGTCGACGCCATAAAGCAAGCTGGCCATCAGCCGCGTGAGCACCACGCCCACTACAATGCCAATGACGGCGCCGGGAATTGCCAGCCTGGCCGCATCCGCGAGAACCATGCGAGCAATTTCCGCCGGTCGTGCGCCAAGCGCGATGCGAATCCCGAACTCATGCGTTCGGTTGGCCACTCCGTAGCTGACCACACCGTACAGGCCCACGGCCGCAAGCAAAACGGCGAGCCCGGCAAAAATCCCCAGCAGCGTGGTCGCCAGCCGTTGCGGCCCGAGCGACGTCCGCACCCGCTGGTCCATTGTTTCAAAATCGTGAACGGGCTGGCCGGAATCCACGTCCCTCACGGTGCTTCGGAGAACTGGCGCCAGCGCGGCGGGATTCCCCAAAGTTTTAGCCATCAGATAGCCGTAAGGCGCGCCCGTCTGGTAAACCGAATAGTAGTAAGCCCCCTTGTTCGCGCTTTGGACGAATCCCGACGACGCCTCCTCTCCTGCCAGAGAGTCAAATCGGATGTGGCCCACCACGCCGACGATCACTGCCCAAGTTCCGCCCGCCAGACCGCCGTGGCGGATTTTCTGGCCGATGGGATCCTGATTC
>JAHEKS010000159.1 GCA_024638215.1 Acidobacteriota bacterium
CCTGTCTTGCCCGGTCCCTCCACCCGGACCACGCAACAATCCATCTGCGAAGAGCGGTGAGGGAAGTGCGATGGAGTCCCGGCAAGGTTGAAGTCTGCGCGAAACCAACGGCCGGCGGAGATCCATCTCAATACCAGGCTCGCGCCGCGTTATTGACCGTTCCCCTGGGTGTCCTGCAAGCCCCGCCCGAAGCCGAAGGAGCCATCCGCTTTTTGCCGGAAGTTCCCAGCATTTCTGTGTTTGCCCCGCGATTGGCTATGGGCCTGGCCGTGAGAATAACCCTGATCCTGGAAGAACCCGTGTGGAAACAGTCCGCTCGTTTCAAGAACCTGGGCTTCCTGTTCTCCCGGGATCCCGTCATGCCGACATGGTGGACAGCCTCATCGTCGTCGCTGCCTATGATTACGGGATGGGCAGGCGGGCCGAAAGCGGAGAAGTTGAAAGGCGTGGGCAAAGACGCCGTCTATGAACGCGCCGTGGAATCACTGGCCAGATTGATCCGTGTGGACGCAAAGCGCTTGAGGAAACTGGTGCGAAGTTGGCACACCCACGACTGGTCTACTGATCCCTTTGCGCGCGGGGCCTATACTTATGCGCCGGCGGGTGAAATGGATGCGAGCCCGGGTTTGGCAGCGCCTGTGGAACGTACTCTCTTTTTTGCCGGCGAGGCCACATGCTCGGACGGGCACGGTTCAACCGTTCACGGCGCGATTGCCTCGGGACGCCGCGCGGCAGCCGAAATCCTTTCCAGCCTTTAGAGCGCCCCGCACAACAGGCTCCAAATCCTCATGGGACCTTCTTAACTCCTTTCACTGTTTGCCGTGAGGAACCGTTGGTCATCTTGACCGATAGGCACTGAATCTCATCGCTGTGGGAACTGGGGAATTCGTGCCTTTATTTTGCGCCGGTCTCCTGCTATAACGCTCAAGCGAAATCGTCCTTTCGACGCGGCCTCCTCGCCGCCTCGAAGGCGGACCCCGGGAGGTGCCCCATGTCGAGTTCCAGGCGAAGTTTCCTCAAGACGACGGTTGCTACCGCGGGCGTGGCATTCGAAAGGTTTCATCGCCTCGCCTTTGCTTCCAAGAGTGATATGAGTCCTAATATTTCCCCATCAGGTACAGGCAGCGAGACACAATCTCCCGCGCCGGCGGGCCCCTACAATCGCCCGGCCGGCCTGTATCCAGGCGATCCGCGGGAGGATTTCGGTCCTGTGCTCGAGCCCAGCAGTTCGAACTACCGCAATCTTGCGCTGCTGCGGCCTGCTTACCATTCCTCAAGCTACGATTACAATCTCACGGCGCAACTCGTCACCGACGGAATCAAGCACACCGAGCTTCCGACGATGGTCGCGACCTCGGTCAGCTTCGCGGGTCCGCTGGCGAAGAACGAGCGCGAGTTCTTTCTCGACCACAACCCGACCAGCGTCGTCGAATTGCGCGGCGCCAAGCCCTGGGCGCAAGTCGAGCTGCGCGGCGGGAGCGTTCCTGAGGTGGACCGCGTGGACCTGCTGGTGGTCGCTCCGCCAAAGACCAAGCGCGAAGACTTGACCTTCAGCGTCTCAGTCTCGGACGACGGGCGCGAATGGAAGAAAGCTGGCAGCGTGGCTGCGCCGCCGCCCGCCCCGGTGGCAGGCTACCCTTTGGGGTTTGCCCTTCCGGGACAACTATTCGCCCCTTCCATCCCTCTCGAGCCGGCCTCGCAAAGCCGCTTCTATCGGATTGAGCTTGAGGCCGCGCACGCGCCGATGTTTGGCTTCAACATGGAGTGGCGAATCGGCGAGGTGGCGTTTTATCGCGAAAACCGGCGAGTGGAAGTCGGCGGGCCCTACCATTTCACCAGCGCGTGGATGAGCGCGGGGCTCGACGAAGAGTGGGTTTACGTGGACCTGGGCGCGCGGTGCGAATTCGACCGCGTTGTGCTGTCCTGGATCGCGCGCGCCGCCGAGGGCTCCGTCCAGGTTTCGGACGACGCCGCGAACTGGCGCGATATCCAAGCCCTCGAGCCCTCAACCGGCTTGACCGACGACTTCAAGCTCGCGCAACCCGTCCAGGGCCGGTACGTGCGCGTCCTGATGACTCGGCCCGCCTCGCCCGACGGCTACATCCTGAGCGAAATCGAAGTCTACGGCCGGGGCGGTCTGGTGGCGCAACCGAAGCCCGCGCCGCCCGCACGTCCTGATGGCCGAATTGACTTGTCCGGAGGCGCCTGGCGCCTGCAGCGAGACTCACTGGTCAGCGCGAAGGGCGAGGAAATCTCAAAGGTTGGATTCAAGAATGAAGATTGGGTCGTCGCCACCGTGCCCGGCACCATCCTCACCAGCTACCTGAACGTTGGAGCGATTCCCAACCCCGACTACGGCGAGAACCAACTCTATATTTCAGACTCCTTTTTCTACGCGGACTTCTGGTACCGGGATGAATTCGAAGCGCCGGCTCTCGCCAAGGGGCAGCGCGCCTGGCTGAACTTCGACGGCATCAACTGGAAAGCGGATGTGTTCCTGAATGGCGCGAAACTGGGCCGCATCGAGGGCGGCTTCATGCGCGGGCGGTTCGACGTCACGGACCAATTGCTCGCCGGCCAGAAGAACGCCCTCGCCGTGCGCGTGGAGAAGAACGCCACGCCGGGAAGCGTGAAGCAGAAGACCTTTGAGACTCCCGGCAAGAACGGCGGCGCGCTGGGAGCCGACAATCCCACCTACCACGCTTCCATCGGCTGGGACTGGATTCCCACCATTCGCGGGCGGAATACCGGCATCTGGGACGATGTCTATCTGACGTTCAGCGGCCCGGTGACGCTCGAGGATCCCCTGGTCACGACCAAGCTGCCGCTGCCCGATACGTCCAGCGCCGACGCAAGTATCGAAGTAGATCTGGTGAACCACGAGCCCAACCCTGTGAAGGGAGTTCTGCGAGGACGCTTCGGTGAGACGACGTTCGAGCAGCATGTCTCGCTCGATGGCTCGTCGAAGCAGCGCGTGAAGCTCGATCCTTCGACGCACACGCAATTACACCTGCAAAACCCGAAGCTCTGGTGGCCGTGCGGATACGGCGAGCCGAATCTGTATGACGTGGTGCTCGAGTTCGAAGGGGCAGGAAAGAAGGTCTCGGACACGAAAACCTTCAAGGCCGGCGTGCGCCAGATGACTTACAGCGAAGAAGGCGGCGCGCTCAAAATTTGGGTCAACGGCCGGCGCTTCGTCGCACGCGGAGGGAACTGGGGTTTCAGCGAGTCCATGCTGCGCTATCGCGGGCGCGAATTCGACGCCGCGGTGCGCTATCACCGCGAGATGAATTTCACCATGATCCGAAACTGGGTGGGCCAGACCGGGGAAGATGAGTTCTACGAGGCGTGCGACCGCCACGGCATCATGGTGTGGCAGGACTTCTGGCTGGCCAATCCCTGGGACGGCCCCGACCCCGATGACAATGCCCTCTTCCTGAGCAACGTGCGGGACGTCATCCTCCGGATTCGAAACCATCCTTCCCTCGGGCTCTATTGCGGGCGAAACGAAGGCTTCCCGCCCAAGCCGCTCGAAGAGGGAATCCGCAAGGCGCTCGCGGAATTGCATCCCGGCATCCAGTACATCCCGAGCTCGGCGGACCAAGTGGTCAGCGGCCACGGCCCCTACAGCGCCATGCCGCGCAGTTTCTACTTCATTGCGCCCGACCCGAAATTGCACAGCGAAATGGGAATGCCCAACATTCCCAATCTCGACAGCGTGCGCGCCATGATGCCCGCGAGCGACCTCTGGCCGCAGGGCCTCACGTGGGGGCTGCACGATTTTTGCCTCGACGGCGCGCAGCGCGGCCGTTCATTCCGAACGATTATCGAAGGCAGTTATGGCGGAGCAAACAGCGTTGAGGAGTGGGTAGCGCTCGCGCAGTTTGTAAACTACGATGGCTACCGCGCCATGTTCGAGGCGCAGAGCAAGTACCGCATGGGTCTGCTGTTGTGGATGAGCCATCCTTGCTGGCCGTCGTTCGTCTGGCAGACTTACGATTATTATCTCGAACCCACCGCGGCTTACTTCGGCTGCAAGAAAGCTTCCGAGCCGTTGCACATCCAATGGAATCCGGTCACGGACAGCATCGAGGTGGTGAACTACAGCGGCGGGAACGTACGCGGCCTCAACGCGCACGTCGAAATCCTGAACATGGACGGCACGAAGCAGTGGGGAAAGTCCACGACACTCGACAGCCAGGAAGACAGCGTCGTGTCTTGCATCAAGATGGAGTACCCCTCCGGACTCACGCCCGTGCATTTCCTCCGGTTGTCCTTGGCCTCATCCAACCGGGCGGGGGCGGCTGGAACGCCGGGCAGCGCTCAAATCGTATCCACGAATTTCTACTTGCGCGGGCTAAAGGAAGAGGACTACAAAGCAATCCGGGCGCTGCCGAAGGTGAAGGTGCAGGCTACTACTTCAGACAACGAGCAGAAGGGCGGCGTCTGGCGGCTGACTACGACTCTCAAGAATGTTTCCCAACAGCCGGCACTGCTGGTCACGCTGAAAGCGGTTCGGGAAAACAGCGGCGACCGCATCCTGCCAGCAATCTACAGCGACAACTATATCGCGCTGATGCCCGGCGAGGAGCGCGTCATCCGCACCGAGCTTCGCGACGCCGACGCGCGGGGCGAAAAACCGCGAATCGTCATCGATGGCTTCAATGTATAGCCGGGCCGCTGATTTAAAAAATTCCCGTGGCAGGATAAACTCACTGCCAGGCAAAACGCGAGGAGGTGTGGCATGAAGATTTCAAGGCGCGATTCCTTGAAAATTGTGGGAGCCGGAGCGGCGGCAGCAGCGGCCGCCAGTTCATGGGGAGGTTTCGGAGGGGCAGGAGCCGCGCCCATGCCATCCCAGCAGCCACAAGAGAGTCCGGAAGTCGTCGCCGACCGCGTTCGCAGGATGAAATGGTGGCACGCTGCCAAGTTCGGCATGTTCATCCACTGGGGCCTGTACAGCGTCATCGGCCAGCACGAATGGGCCATGGAACTCGAAGGCATTCCTATCCCGCAGTACGAGCTCCTGGCGAAGCACTTCACGCCCAAGCCTCACGCCGCCCGCGCCTGGGCCCGACTGGCCAGGCAGGCGGGGCAGAAATACATGGTGATGACCACCAAGCACCACGAAGGGTTCTGCAACTTTGAAACAAAACTGACCAACTATTGCGCGCCCAAGCAAGGGCCGGGCCGTGACCTGGTGGCCGAATACGTGGAGGCGGCCCGGGCCGAAGGCCTTCGCGTAGGCTTCTATTATTCCCTGATGGACTGGCACCATCCGGACGGCGCTCGCTGCGCCACGGATGAGGCGGCGCGCCAGCGCTTTGTCGAATACACCCACGGCTTGATTCGCGAATTGATGACCAACTACGGCAAGATAGACATCCTCTGGTACGACGTGGACTGGCCCCTCACCCCGGAGCAGTGGAAATCGAAAGAAATGAACGAAATGGTCTTCGAGCTTCAGCCGGATATCATCGTCAACAACCGCAACGGGCTGCCGGGAGATTTCTCCACGCCCGAACAGCACATTCAAGCGGAAAAAACCGGCCGCGCCTGGGAAACGTGCATGACCATGAACGACAGTTGGGGCTACCAGAAGGCCGACGACAATTGGAAATCGCCCAAGACGATTGTTCGCAATCTGGTCACCTGCGCCAACGGCGGCGGCAACTACTTGCTGAACATCGGCCCCATGGCGGACGGCTCCATCCCTGAAGAATCGTTGCGAATCCTTTCGAAAGTAGGCAAGTGGATGGACAAGAACGGCGAAACGATCTACGAATCGGAGAGGATGTTCGGCCGGGGGACACCCTTTGCCGGTTTCACGCGCCAGGGCAACACGCTATACATTCACGTGCACTTCTGGCCGGGTGAGACTTCCGCGTCGAAGTGGCTGTCGTTCTACCGGCCGACCTCGACCGTCGCCATTGGCGGCGTGGGCGCCAAAGTCCAATCGGCCCGGCTGCTGGCCACGGGTGAGAAGGTTGACTTCCGACAGGACGACATTTCCGTGCAGTTCACCGGGCTGCCGGTCGCCGCTCCCGATGACCCGGTCACCGTGATCGCCGCTGAATGCGACGCCGAGCCAAGCGTGGACGGTGATTACGTCCGCGAGCACCGCGAGCGCTACAAGGTCGGCGTGAGCTGGTCGTAGCGTGGGTCGCGGACCGTCGCCAGCTTTCTCGATCCGAAGAAACTCGTCAGCGGCTCGCGGGGGGACATAAGCGAAAGAGGGTTGTGGAGGTTGCTGGAGGTCCGCGATCTTCAATCGGCGCTCGGATGCGCTTCCTTACGGAACAAAGTTTCGTTCGCGATCAGCGGTCTTGCCCAGAAGGAAACGCACAAGACCCAGCCGAAGGTAAAATACAGAAAAATCATCCCCGCGCGCAATCCCAGCACATCGCCGATCTCCCCGATGATCAAGGGGACAATCGCTCCGCCCATAATGCCCGCACAAAGGATCCCCGCAAGCGGACCGTGGAACTCTGCCACGGAGTTTAGTCCCAGCGAAATAATGATCGGCCACATGACCGATGCGCAAAAGCCCACCAGGGGGAATGCCAGTTTCGAAGCCGGCCCCGGCCCGAATAAAGCGACCGTCAGACTTGCCAGGGCGCCCAGGCTGAAACCCAGCAGGACCCTTCGGCTGTCGAAGAGTTTCAGCAGCAGCATTCCCAACCCGCAGCCTAAGGTGAGCATCCCCCAAAACCATGCGACCGCGGCGGCGCCCGCGGTATGCGGGTCCAAGCCGTGGTATTGCGCGAGAAACTGCGAGATCCAGTCGGCCGTCCCCTGCTCCGAGCCGACGTACATGAACACACTGGCGAAGAACAGAAGGACGGCGGGTTTTCGGAGGAGGTAGCGATACATATGAAGGGCGCCCGCCTGCTCCTCTTCGGTCCGTTTGACCTCGGGAAACCTCGACGCCGCCAGCATCCCCAGCATCAGGAGGATGACACCGGTAAAGATCCAATACATGGAAACCCACGGGAGGCCAGCTGGCACTAAGCGCCTCAAAATCAGCAGAAAGAAATTGTCCTGATCTGATGGAGTTCCAAGGTGGAGAACCGCGTAGGAGTAGACCTGCGGGCTGACAAATGACGCCGCCCCGAAAACCAGTTGAGCGAAAGCGGCATTGAAAGCAAAGTGTTCTTCGCCGCCAGCGACGCGAAGAAGGGGATTGATGGCCACCTGCAGCGCCGCCATGCTTCCACCGATTAGAAAGAGAGAAAGAATGGACACCCGATAGACAGGGAACAGCGCAAAGAGCAGAGCGCCGGCCAGGGCTACGGCAAAGGAGGCCAGCATCACTTTCTTCTCTCCCCAGGATTCAACCAGGAAACCGGCGGGAACGGAAAGCGCCCCGTAGGCAATGAAGAAAGAAAAGGGCAGCAACGCGGCGGCCGCCAGACTGACGTGAAAGCTGCGGATGATATCGGGGATGATGGGCCCCAGGATGTTGGTGAGGAACGAGATCACGAAGAACGTCAGCAGGACCAGTCCGACGATGTACTTGCTTCGTTTCATGTGCTGAGGTGCCTTCTATTTCTCTCCCTTCACTCGACGACGGTGATCTTGGAGGCCAGCGTGAACCGACCGGCTTCGGCGCCAGTCTGTGCCGCCACGGCCAGGGTCATCATCTGGAGGGGCAAGATCTCAAGAATGGGAAGCACGCTCTCCGGCGCCGCAGGAATCCTCAATGCAGCCAGTTCCGCATCTTTTCCAAGCAGAGCGGCTCTGCCGCCCTTGCGGCGGATATCTTCGAGCAACTGGGTGTTCAATGCTCTGGTTCTCTCCTCTCCGGCAAGAACAATCACGAACGTCTCCTGGCTCAACATCTCCAAGGGGCCGTGGCGGAATGCCGCGCTGCTCATGCCTTCGGCATGGAGGTGCACCGACTCTTTGGAGATGAGAGCGCCCGTCCCGACGGCGGCGAGCGACGGCCCTCGCCCGACCAGAAAAACGTGGCGGACCCCTTCCAAGGAAGCCGCCAGTTCAAAGACATGTTCCCTCCAGGATTGCAGATAGCTTGCAGCCGCGGGGGCGGCCGCAGCCAACTCGGAGGCGGTGCGCGAAGGGTCCGCGTTTGACAGAAGTCCCCCGGCGTAACAAAGCGCCATGAGCGTCGCCACATAGGTTTTGCAGGAAACGGAGAATTCCTGGCCCGCGCTCGTCAGGAAAACAGCGTCCGCTTGAAACGCCAAAGGGCTGTCAGCGGTGTTGGTGACGGCGATGAGGCGCGCGCGCCCTCGGTTCTCCTCCAAAAGGCGCACGATTTCCGCGCTCCGCCCCGATTGGGAGACAGCGACGATGAGCGTCGAAGGATCAAGCAGCCGCGGATGGTAGTAAACCAATTCCGAAGTTTCCGTCATGACGATGGTGCGGCCGCATGCGGTGAGCTGCAGGTCGAGCGGATGAAGGGCGTGAAAGGATGACCCCATCCCGGTCAGGACGATCCTTCGCAACTCGCCCTGATCCATTTGCCGCAGAATCGGCACCAGACCCTTGGGAACGCTGAGCGCGCGACGCGTGGCCTCCAGCGCGCGCGGCTGATCCAGGATGTCCCGCACGTAATCATTCTCGATAATATGGTACTTATTATGTGCCGCTATAACGAGCCTCCCCGCGTCCGGAAGTGATGGTGCCAGACCTGCGCCGCGCCAATCAACCCAACATCCGGGCCCAGCGAAGCCAAGGAAATTTCTACAGGTTCGGGAGGAACAAGAAAGCAATTCTCGCGGATGACCCGGCGAATTCCGTCAAGAAACAAGTCAGCGCTTTTCATCACGCTGCCGCCCAGCACAATGGCATCGGGAGCAAATAGAGTAACGACATTGGCCAGGCCGATGCCCAGGTAATAAGCTTCGCGCTCCACAGCGCGCCGGGCCCACTCTTCACCTTCGTGGGCCCTCGCACAAATCTCCTGGGCGGTCACATCCGGGCGCTCGCGGCTTGCCGGCGCGTTGGCCTTGAACCACTCCGCAAGGGCCGGCCCGCTGGCCAGGCTCTCCCAGCAGCCACGAGCGCCGCATGAGCACATCGGACCCGAAGGATCAATAACGTGATGCCCGACCTCGGGATGGCACCCGCCGACGCCGCGATAGACCTTGCCGTCCAGAATCACGCTGCCGCCGATCCCTGTGCCGATGGTCACGTAGACCAAGCGGGGCTTTCCCTTGCCGGCGCCCCAGACGGCCTCGCCAAGAGCCGCCGCGTCCGCGTCGTTCTCCATCGCTGCCGGGACACCGAAAGCAGCGGACAACTTCTCAACCGGGTTGCAGCCCTCCCACTCCGGAAAGAAATTGACCTTGCCCAACGTGCCCGCGATCGGGTCCACCGGCCCCGTGCAGCCAATCCCGATTCCCTGAATTCTGACACGGGACTGGTTCGCGCCGCGGGCAAGCATTTCGGCCACCCGATGCATGGCATGGTCGAATCCGCCGGGCACATCGGTGGGACACTGCGCCTTCGCCAGGACGCGGCCATTCTCGTCCACGATTCCGGCCGCAATCTTGGTCCCTCCGATATCAACCGCACCAATCATGTTGTCTCGCGCGTGCTGATAATGCGCAGTCTCTGGCCAATCTTACTTCCACTCGAACACTGCCGCTCCATAAGGCTGCAAGTTCACATCCCACTGCGAGCCACGCAGCGAGACAGCCTGCTTGCCCTCCGCGGCCACACGCTCAATAGATTTCAATGGGGAAGCGGAGGTTACTGAAACCTGCCGAGGTTTCGCGCTGTGATTGACGACCACGACATAGCCGTGATCCGGCGCATCCAGCGAGACAGCTTCAACAGCGGGCGTGTCAGTGTGGAAGCGCGGCCGGACTCCTGACCATTCGCGGAACGCCTGATAAATCCGATAAGTGCTTTCCTCTTGATCGAAGGCTGCCGGGCGGTTGGCCAAATAACTCTCGAGGGGATAGGCGCACAGCAAGGTCGTGCCCTTGCCCAAGCGATTCGCAACTAACGCCGGGCGACCGTCCTGGTCCACGGCGATGACCGTGCCGCCACGGACCTCGAGCGTCGCAGCCCAGAGGCGCTGTTCACCGGCAGCAGCCGAATAATGGAAAGTATCACCGGGATTCAGGCCGCCCCACGCTGTCACGACCTTGAGGGTGACTTCGCTTACAGGCGCGTGATCCACCAGCCTGGCTCCGAACAAGTCCTCCATCTGCGGAATCGCCGCATCCCCGCACAGCGAAACATAGAGGGCGCCGCCGTCCTCAACATAACGCCGTGCCTTGCCCCAGAAATCGCTGTGGACGTGGACCAGGAAATGATCTGTGCTCGCGAGCGGCGCAGGCAGCAATAACATCGGCCGATTGGACCAATCGGAATACTCGCGAGGGAAATCCGCCTTCAGGCCGGCCTGCCGTGCCAGAATAAACGAAGAAAGCCAACTGCCCGTCAACCATAGATTCTGCTCGGAGAAGTCGGGCAGCTTCTGTCCAGCCACCGCCCCCCCTTCATCGGTGGAAGTGTAAGGCACAATGTCGGGGCCCGTCAGTCCGAAGTGAGAGAAATCGCCGTAGGGCTTCGACCACTCGTCGGGAACCATGATGCCGGCCTCGGCGGGGGCCGGGGCAATGCCGCTGAGATCCAGCCTGTCCACAACCTTTTCGAATTCCTCAAACATTTTCGCGGCCGGCCGTTCCTTGCCTTCCCAGGTCGTCAGTCCGAACTGCGTTTCATGCGGCGAGCGAAGATAGGGGACCATGCGGAATTGTCGCGGCGCGGCGTCGGTGTAGCACCAAATCAGGAACCCGTTGGCTCCCGCGCCCAGCGACGAATAGAGATTGGCTCGAAGGTACGCGGCAATCGTCTCGGGCTCATACTGCGCCGACGACGCGCCGATCTCCTGCACCATCACCGGGCGCCCGGCACTTCCCGAAAGGGCCGTTTCGAGCGCTG
>JAHEKS010000428.1 GCA_024638215.1 Acidobacteriota bacterium
ATCGGTTATCTGATAGACCCCAAATCCCAAGATGGGCATTTCCACCCCATTGTTCAAAATTACCTTGTGCATAGTTTTTTCCCTTTTTCTAATCACAGACGGACAAATTGGGTGAGATCACTTGCCTTTGAAATTGACAAAGCATTATCCAGCCTGGTATTGTTCGTCACTGACCTGTTCCATCCATGCGATGGAATTTTCATCGGTCTTTTCCACAATGGCGATATGCGTCATGGCCGTGGTTGGCGCGGCTCCGTGCCAGTGTTTCTCACCCGGCTCAACCCAGACCACGTCACCCGGGCGAATTTCCTCGATCGTTCCGCCCCAGCGCTGCACCCGGCCGCACCCAGCCGTCACGACCAGGGTCTGGCCCAACGCATGAGCGTGCCAGGCAGTCCGGGCACCAGGCTCGAACGTGACATAGGCGCCGCGCACACGGGCCGGAGAGGGCGCATCGAACAGGGGATCGACACGGACAGCGCCGGCAAAATACTCGGACGGTCCTTTGCCGGAAGGCTGTGAGCCGTTTCGTTTGATTTCCATTTTTGGGATTCCTCCACTTGATTATCTTCTTATTTGGTCATCCTTATTACCAGAGGGGTTACAGCTCCTGGCGCGTGGGCCGGAACAGGATCTCGTTGATGTCCACTTCTTCTGGTTGGCTCATGGCGAAGGCAACTGCCCGCGCACATGAATCGGCAGGAATCGCGAACTCCTTATAGAACTTGTGGAGGTTTTCGGCGACGTCCGGCTCGGTTGCGCTACTTGGCAACTGCGTGTCCACCGCGCCGGGCGAGATCACCGTCGTGCAGATGTTATAGGGCTTTACTTCCTGCCGCAACCCCTCGGAGATCACGCGCACGGCATGCTTGGTTGCCGCATAGGCCACGCCGCCCGCTCTGACCTTGTGGCCAGCTACGGAGGAGACGTTGATGAGATGACGACAACTTTTCCTTCAATGTTATTGCTCATAATCGTGACTCTTGAATGTGTGCTTTCGAGTTACTCCTTGAAGACATCCTTTGCGACCAGGATGGCGGATATTGCCCGCGGCCACCCAACATAGAAGGCCAAGTGGGTCATGACCTCGGCGAGTTCGGTCTCCGAGAGGCCGTTCGCCCTGGCCCGATTCAGGTGGCTCGGAAGCTGCTTCGTGTTTCCGTTGGCGATGAGTGCAGCGACAGTGACCAAGCTGCGGTCTCGTTGCGACAGCTCCGCACGTTCCCAAACATCGCCGAACAGCACGTCGTCCGTGAGCTCCGCTAACTTGGGAGAGAAGTCGCCCATTAGTTGCTGTGCGCGCGATTGTTCTTTGGGTTCAGACATCTTGCATCTCCTTTTTTTGTTCGTTTGCTTTGTGACTAGAATCAGGCACTGTCAGCGCCCACCAATAGGTCATGCCAGATCTCGACCCGCTTAACGACCGACCCTTACCGCGATGTGCGACGGATAGCTTTGTGTTAAGCTAGAAGGTGTCGCCTTTTGGAGTACTATTTGAAGTGTGGTAAAGTAGGGATGGCAGCCGTAGCAGTAGGCGCTGTGGGAAGAGTGGGCAGCGCAGTTTGCTGTCCACGCTTTCCACAGCGCAGCCACCCGAGCACACCGGCTTCAAATGGTGCCTGAAAGGAAATCTAAGCATGTCGAAACCAGAACGTCGTCCGCGTTTGACCGCTGCCCGCAAGTTGGAGTTGTATTTGGCGACTCGCTCGGCCGATGCACCACTGGGCGAGATCTTGCGCCAGTACGGAGTGCACCTGGATGATCTGCGAGCCATTGAGCGCGTCGTGGAGAGTTCCGCCCTGGCCGGGCTGAAAGCCCAATCCCGCCACGGACGCCAACCGACGGATGTCTCGCCGGAACGGGTCCAGCAACTGGAACAAGAGTTGGCCGAAAAGACGCGTGCCTTGGCGGAGCTGGGTGTGTCGTTTGCCTTGCTCGAAAAAAAAGATCGTGCGGAGTCACGCTCCCGCTCCCAGGCCAAAGGCTCCCGCCGGAGAAACGCCAAGTGATTCTGGATCTGATTGCCGAAGCCAAAGCGGATGGACTGCCGGCCAAGCGGGCCTGTAAAGTGCTGGGCTTTTCGCCGCGCACCGTTCAGCGTTGGAAGGCTCCAGTTCAACCTCTTCCGAGCCTGGCCGCCACGCCACCGGCTGTGATGCGGCCCCGCCCGTATAATGCCCTCACGGCCAGCGAAGCAGCGGCCGTCGTCGCGCTGATCCGGTCGCCCAGACACGCCGATGCCAGTTGCCGGGACCTGGCTTTGGCCTTGCAAGCAGGTCCCACACCTACTTATGTCTCGCATGTGACCATTTGGCAGTACGAACGGGCGCTGAATTGCAATGGTCCACGCGGGCGGCAAGTCTTTCAGAGTCGGACTGCACCGGATACGGACTGGGTCAACGGCCCCAATCAACTGTGGGACTGGGACATCACCTATCTTCATACCGGGGAGCCATACGTCTTCTTGTACCTGTATAGCCTGCTCGACCATTGGAGCCGCAAGAACATCGCCTGGTACATCAACCCCCGGTTGATCAGCGATGAGGTGCAGACCTTGTGGGATCACGGCTTGATCGACGAAGGTTTGCTGGATCACCCTGCTCACACCTGGCCCAAGTCGCTCAGCGACCGGGGTTCCCAGATGCGCTCGCACTCGACGACTACCTACTTCCGGAAACTCGGCATCCCACAACTGTTCAGCCGACCGCGCACGCCCAATGACAACCCGTACATCGAGTCGCACTTTGCGACCATCAAGACCCATCCTGCCTTCCCGGGCTACTTCGCAGGCCAGACCGAAGCCGAAGACTATTTCGACCAATTCTATCCGTGGTACAACGACGTGCATCCGCATACTCGCCTCAATATGCTGACTCCCAATCAGGTTCACTCGGGACAAGGCCCGCGCTTGCTGGCTGAACGAGCT
>JAHEKS010000429.1 GCA_024638215.1 Acidobacteriota bacterium
CCGTCACCGTCGTAATCACCCACGGCGACCGAAGCGCCAAACAAGGGCACCAGATTCTTGCGCGCAAAACCGAGGGAATATTGGCCGGCTGAGATCTTTCCCGCGCCGTTTCCCCTGCCTGAGGGATTCCCGGCGAGCGAGACGCCCAGCTTGGTGGTGATGTCCGCGAAAGCCACTTTTTGCTCCGGCGGCCTCGCCACGGCGGGGGGAGCCGCGGGGACGACGATGGCCCCATACTTCCCGCCTTCGAGCGCTTGATTTTGAAGCGAGATGCTGGGGACTTTGTCCTGCACCTGAGTGTGGATTTTCAGGATCTTCTGCGCCTCTTGCTGGCGCCCAAGCCGCAATAGCACGGTAAACGTCCGGAACAGCGAGGCCACATAGAAATTCTGGCCCCGGCCCATCCCCATCTTGTTGAGGTGCTCGTAGGTGGCCAACGCCTCGGGGAACTTTCGCTCGGCAAAGTAGACCGTTCCCAGGTTGAACCAGGCCGAGGGCTCGTTCGGGTCGGCTTGGGCAACGCGCCTGAGTGCGGTTTCGGAGTCGGGATAGCGCAGTTCGCGCTTGTACAGGATGCCGAGATTGTATTCGACGGCCAGCCGCTTGGGGTCCATCTGTTTCGCGGTCGTCAACTCGCCCAGCGCCTGATCGAGCTTGTTGGCCTGCATAAGGGCCAATCCCAGGTCGAGGTGGTCCGTGGCCAGCGCGTGACCCGAGGCGATGACTTTGCGAAACTGCTCCGCGGCCTCAGCGTATTTTCCCTGCTCATAAAAAGCCTTGCCGAGATTGCGAGCGGTTTGCAGGCTCGCGGAGCCAAGGCGCGCGTGCGCGATTGCGTGGCTGCGCCTCTTTGTTGCCTGCGCTTTCCCGCCGGAACCAGCGGCTGAAATCGGATTGAACGGCAGGAAAATTGAAATGAGAACGGCTATTAAGGCGCCCACGCTCAGTGCGCCGATCAGGAGGATAGTTTTCCGCATTGGGCTCATGATCTTCCTTAGCACGGACTCGAAAACCTCGCTGTCCGCCCGCATCACGCCAAACTATGCACGCTGATTATACAACGCCTGAGAGGGAAGCAGGAGTCTCAACAGGATCGGATGACCAATTTTCATCATGGCCTTTTCGCTTGTCAGGCCCGCCGAGAAGTCACAAAATAGCCTGCGCATGAAGCCGCTTAGGCTCTACTGGGCATTTGCCCGGCCTTTCACCTTGATTCCGCCCATGATCGGCATCTTTTCGGGCGCGCTGATTGGCTACGGCGCGACGCGCGTCCCTTTTCCCTTTCTGGATGTGGCTCTGGCGGTGCTGGCCGCGGCAGTGCTCAACGCCGCGTCCAATGCGCTGAACCAAATCTGCGATTTCAAAAACGACAGCATCAATAAGCCGCATCGCCCGCTGCCTTCCGGCAAAATGACCCGCCGCGAAGCCTGGACGTTCACCGCCCTCGCTTATGCCGTCGCGCTGGCCCTGGTTTCGGTCGTGAACCTCCAAACCTTCGTTATCTATCTCGCCGCGGCCCTGGCAACGGTCGCCTATTCCGCCCCGCCGATGCGGCTAAAGCGCCGGCCTTTCGGGTCGAACTTCATCATCGCGTTGATTCGCGGCGCTCTGCTGAAGGTGGCCGGCTGGGCGGCGGTCGCCACCGTGCTCGCTTCCGTTGAGCCGTGGTACATCGGCTCCATCTATTTCGTGTTTCTTCTCGGCGCCACCACCACCAAGGACTTTGCCGACATCGAGGGCGACCGCGCGGCGGGCTGCATCACCTTGCCTGTCAAATACGGCGCCGGATGGAGCGCCCGCGCCATCAGCCCGGCATTCATTCTGCCCTGGCTGATGATGGCTCTCGGCGTCTTCCTGAAAGTCATGACTGGAAACGAAGCGGCCATCCTGGTTTTGAGCGTTGTCATGCTGATCTGGGGTTCCTACGTAATTTATCTGATCAACAAGGACCCGCACCGGCTGGTCAGTGAGGGTGAAAACCATCCGGCGTGGCATCACATGTACTGGATGATGATGGTCGGGCATCTGGGCCTTGCCGGCGCGTACTTGCTGAGCCGGTGAACGAATTGGCGGCGGGACGGCGGGATGATTCTTCTGACCGGTGCGACGGGTTATCTGGGTTCGCAGCTTTCCTCGGAGCTTGTCCGCCGCGGGCAGCCGTTCCGAGTTCTGGTGCGGGATGTTTCGCGGCTCGGGTTTGACCCGGCCAAGGCGCATTGCGAGGTCGCGCTCGGCGATATCCGCGATGAGGAAGCGGTCGCCCGCGCGCTCGATGGCGCGAAGCAGGTCATCCACACGGCGGCGCTGGTCAAGATGTGGGTCCGTGACGCGCGGGATTTCCGGCGCGTGAACGTCGAGGGCTTGAACGGCTTGCTGCTGGCGGCGGAGAAAGCGGGCGTTGAACGCTTCGTGTACACTTCCTCGTTCATCGCGCTCGGACCCTCGGCGGACGCCGGCGCGGGTGAAACGCTCGCGCACCGCGGGCCGTATTCGAACCAGTACGAGCGGTCCAAGGCGGAAGCCTTGGACTGGCTGCGCGCCGAGGGGTTCGCAAGATTCCCCGTGATCGCTCTCATGCCCGGAGTGATCTACGGGCCGGGGCCCGCGACCGAAGCCAACCTGGTCGGCGAAATGATCGGGCAATACGTGAAGGGAAAATTCCCGGGGCTGCTGGGCTCCGGACGGCAACGCTGGAGTTTTGCTTTCAACGCTGACGTGGTGGCGGCGCACCTTGCCGCGCTCGAGAAGGGAAGGACCGGGGAAGCGTACGTGCTCGGCGGCGATAACCGCTCGTTGAACGAGTTCTTCAGTGTCCTGAGCGAGCTGACGGGTGTTCATCGCGGCGTGCGGCACCTGCCTTTCGCAGCCGGCAAGGTGTTGGGCGCAATCGAAGTCGCGCGCGCCGCGTGCTTTGG
>JAHEKS010000430.1 GCA_024638215.1 Acidobacteriota bacterium
ACGCATTGACCGACTCAGCATGATGCTCTCCCCGAGTCGTTATCTGGGAAAGTAGCAGCCATTATCTCCGATGCAAAAGTGCAAATGCAAGTCGCTGCCGGATGACGGTTCAAAACTCGCCACGCTTCCCATGCTTCCCACCGGCAAAACCGGCGTGGAAGTCTTGGTAGTTGATTGCCCTTCCCTATGGCCCATTGCTTGAGGGGGCAATAAATCCAGTTCCGATTGCTTCAGCAACCATCGGGGGTCGCTGTTGGAACTTGGAGAGCGCCCCATTTCGGTCGGCGAGAAGTCGAATAACGCTTGCGCCAAGCCGGCGTTCAAAGGCAATGGCGTAATCGCGGCCGAGCCTATTCCCGGCAAAGTGGGCTTGATTGCTTCTCGAGGTACAGGTTCAGGGGACGCGAGAACCAACTTCGCCCCGTCACTTCGCTCTTTCCAAAACGGTCCTGCCAGGTCTGAGTCCAGAAACGGCGGGTCCGCTCGCTCCTCGGGAGACTCCCTTGATTGGAATGCGGACACAACCAGAGTTGATGGCCCGGCTTCAGGAAGGGTTGGCTCAGACCGAGTTCCTTCAAGAAACTTGGACTCTTCCAGGACCTCTCTCTTCTCATCGAGTCCAGCGTCGGCCGCCAAAGCTGCCGCGCTCCGAACCACTTCGTCCCACGGAAGTGCTTCGGGCATTGAACGCCGCGCGAATCGAGGCGGTTCGCGAGACTTCGAGTTGTTCTCAGCTACAGCGAGAGCCCGACTGGCCGGATGCCCGATCTGCGGCAATGACTCCTCGGCGACTTCTACACTGACCGGCGAAATCTTCAGGACTCGATAACGATCGGCAAAACGCTCGCCTTCGAAAACCAGATACGCCTGGCCATCAAGCGTGATGAAAGCTTCGCGGCTGCCATCCGCCTTCTCGACAAAGCAGTACGGCTTGAAGGTGCGCGTAGGTTGAGCATTCAATCCCGGTCTGTCCGTCAGGTCGCTTGAGCCGCCTCCTCTATCGGCAACCTCCCGAATCCCGGCCACGCCGCGGCCGGAATCCGCTGGGGGTGGATGCCAGCTTGAACCCTCGCCAGGTTCCGTCATTGGAATCGCCGCGACCAGCGATGGGTCTGGGACCAAGTGGATTTCGTCACCGACGGCGACGATAGCTTCTGGCTTCCGTCCCGCCCATTCGACATAGCCAAGCGACTCAGGGCGTTGCAAGTCAGACTTATTTTTCTGTGTCAGTTGTGTCACTGGTTGCACGGGTATCATCAGCTTCAGGTAGCCATACGGGAGCGACATTTTGTCATGGCCGCCGATTAACCCCGCAGTCGGAGCAGCCCTCGACGCCAGGCGTTGACCAAACCCTGCCAATCTGTTGCCCCCAGCCCCAGTCGTAGCCGGGTCACGCGTCTTGTCAGAAGCGGCCCTCGTGCGCGCCTGCTTCAAGCCGTTAGTCCGCCGCGAGCCGCTATTCTCAGTTCTGTCTGCTGACCGCGGCCCAACGCCATTGTCTCCCGTCGCCTCCGGGCCCCGCAGTCGCATGAATTCCATTGCGCGAGCCGACTGCGCAGGTTCGCTCGTGGCAAGAAGCGCATTCCGCTTAGCCCGCCCGCTGGCCGCTGGCGCAACAGCCTCGCGCCTCGCGAAGGCCGGCGAAGTGCCCGGCGCAGTCACAGCGGGTTTTTCGGGCGCGGTCCCCGGCAGAGCCCCAGCGGCTCCGTTTGCGTCTAGGGCCGGCGAACTGGTTGAGCCGCCGCTAGTTACTGGCGCTTCCAGATCCGCCACCTCGACGGCCGTCGGAGAGATTTTCAGCACGCGGTAGTGGTCATCGAAAGTTTCGCCCTCATGCACCAGAAGGACCCTGTCTCCTACCGAGACGGCCGCCTGCCGGCTCCCATCGGCCTTCTCGACGTAGCCGAAGGGCTGCATTTCCACCACTCGCGGAGCGGCCGCGGGCTTCGTCGTCGCCGGCGCTTGCGCAGCCGCCGTCGCCGCGCTATCCGGCGGAACATCCGGCTTGATTTGAGCCGTTTGCGCCGTCAAGGCTTCGCGGCGTGCCGCGCTCGCGGCAGCCTGCTCAATCTTTTGCGGGCGCGCCCGGTCCGAGGCGGCCGGCATCGCCTGGCGAACATCATTATTCTCCGGCTTGATTGCCGTGGCGCTCGGCTTGACTTGAGTGAAATCTGTGGCAGCCGGCTTGGCGCGAGCGGAATCCGTTGCCGCCCTGTTGGCCTGCCGGGCAAAGTGCGGATTTTTCTTCAGCGATTTCGCGACGTGCGCGGCGGGGCGCGCCGGGAAGACTGTGCGCCACTGAGTGGCATAGATTCGGGCCAGGTTCAGAATCAAAACCAGCGACACGACACCCAGGACACCGCTCGCCCATCTTTGGAATCGCTGGTCGTCGCCCATGGCCCGCCGCAGTGTTCGCTTCCGTCGTGATGGTTGCCGTCAAGGGTGCGCCCCGGCCGGTCGCTCCGCAAGCCCACCCTGGCCGCACCGCGCTCCGCTCACCCGGCCCGTTCCTTTTTCGGCGAGTACCTCAAAACCTACGCGCCACCGAAGGAAGGGATTATAGTCCTTCGCCCGCGCCCGCACCACAAGAAGATTCGTATCTGTAGCGGCGGTCTATGACCGGCGACGCTGTAGCAGCGGTCTATGACCGCCGTTTGTGCTGTGCTCGATGTAGCGGCGGGTTTATCCCGCCATTGAATCGTGGCGGCGGCGTCCCACCGCCGTTCTCGCTGTAGCGCCAATCCATGATCGGCGTCACTGTAGCGGCGGTGTCCCACCGCCGCCCTCGTTCCTGTGTCACCCTGAGCGCATCTATAAGGTCGTCGGCTCGGTCAAGGGAAAGAACGCCGGTGTCGTTTGTCGGTCCTGGTAGTCAGGTTCGCCTTGATTCGGTGGCCAGGTTCCACCACACATCT
>JAHEKS010000431.1 GCA_024638215.1 Acidobacteriota bacterium
AGGGTTCCGCTTCGCATTCTCACCCTGGATGAGGCCGTCCACGACCAGGAATTACGGCGGCGCGGCATCATCGTTTTCCGGAACACAGAAACCGATCGGGTGAACGTCATCTATCAGCGGGGAGACGGGAATCTGACTTTGATTGAGCCCCAGTCCTGACCGGGCGCCGCGAACAGGCGCCGCGCCGCAGCCCGCAGCGGAATCGTCAACCCGGAGCGGATCCCTCCTGAGGTCGCGTATATGCGTGCCCATTCGTCCAAGAAGCCGCACCGGCAACTGGTGGTGATCACTGGACTCAGTGGCTCAGGCAAAGGGTCGGTTCTGAAGGCGTTCGAGGACCTGGGGTTCTATTGCGTCGATAATCTCCCCCTCGACTTGATTCCCAAGTTCGCCGATTTGTGCCACGAGCCCGGCAGCCATATCCAGCGCGCCGCCGTGGTGGTGGATATCCGCGAAGGCGACGTGCTGAGCCGTTTGCCCTCCACCTACCAGGGCCTGCACCGCAAAGGATTGAAGCTTTCGCTGGTCTTCCTCGAAGCCTCAGACAAAATCTTGATGCGCCGTTTTGAGGAGACTCGCCGCCCGCACCCGCTGGGCCGCGACCTGCCCGTGCGCGAGGGAATCCGTCTGGAGCGCATGCTCCTTAAGCCCATGCGGCAGATCGCCGACGCAGTGATTGACACCTCGCGCATGAACGTCCACGAGCTGCGCGAATTTGTTCAGATCAGGTTCGGCGGCCTCAAGACTCGCCGGTCGCTTCTGATTTCCGTGGTCTCCTTCGGATACCGTCATGGCGTTCCCCCGGACGCCGATCTGGTTTTTGATGTGCGCTTTCTTCCCAACCCCAATTACGTGGCCAGCCTGAAGAACAAGAACGGGCGCGACCGCATCGTTCAGCGCTTTATGGATAAGTATCCCCAGACGAAGGAATTCGAGGTCCGGCTGATGGACCTGATTCTCTACCTGCTGCCTCACTACATCCGGGAAGGGAAGAGTTACCTGACCGTAGCCGTCGGGTGCACCGGAGGGCGGCACCGCTCCGTGGCGCTGGGGGAACGCATCGCGGACGACCTTGAGAACGAGGGATACAAAACCAAGCTCGTGCACCGTGACATCGGCAAGCTTTCGGCCTAGAATTCGAAATCGCAGTCATTCTCGGGGCGGCTGTAAGCTTGGTTTCTGCAGGATTACATGCACAACGTCCTGGCCATGGACATCGGCGGATCGCGCTTCAGGGTGGCGCTCTTCGATGACGCGGGGCGACGCTTGGAAGTGCTGGAGGGTGAGACTTCCCGGTCCGGCGGGCGCGATTGGATGCTCGATCAACTCCGCAGCCGCTCCCGCGAACTTCTCGACCGCTCCGACTATCCCGTCAAGGCCTGCGGGATCAGTTTCGGCGGGCCGGTGGACTTCGAGCGCCAGCAAGTTCGCTCTCTTCACGTTCAGGGGTGGGAGAATTTCGCGCTGGCGCGATGGGTTCAGGAAACGCTGAACTTGCCTTGCCGCCTGGACAATGACGCGAACGCGGGAGCGCTCGGCGAGTACCGGTTTGGCGCCGGCCGCGGAACCGGCTCGATTTTTTACATGACGCTCAGCACCGGCATTGGCGGGGGCCTGGTTCTTGGCGGGAAGGTTCATCACGGGCGGGACAGCCTGGCGGGAGAAATTGGGCACATCCCGGTTTCCGAGTCGGGCGTCGCTTGCGTTTGCGGCGGGCGCGGATGCCTGGAAACTTTTTGCTCCGGGACGGCCATCGCGCTTCGCGGCCGTGAATGGGCACATCGGCGGCCCGAGAGCGCCGCTCGCGTCCTCAAGCTGAGCGGCGGCAAGGTGGAGAACATCTCCGCGCGGGCGGTGGCGGAGGCTGCGGCGGCCGGCGACTCCATGGCCGTCGGCATCATTCAAGAGAGCGCTCATTGGCTTGCCCGCGGTCTGCTTATGGTCGTCCGGCTGCTAAACCCGGACAAGATCGTTTTAGGCGGTGGCGTCGCCCGCGCCGGCAGGGTGCTGCTCGACCCCCTGCGGAAGAATATGGAGGAGCTTTCCTCTCCAACCCTGCCCTATTCAACCGAGGTTGAATTGGCGGAACTCGAAAACTACTCGCCCCTTTATGGCGCCACTGCCCTCACCTTGGAAACCGCCGCTGAGGGCGCGAAGAGCTAAGGGCTCATCTAACGAGCGGCCCGGACTCCTTCTTTCAGCGCATCGAACCCCGTCCCGCAGGTAGCCTGAGCCAATCTAGTACTAGTTGGTAATCATCCCAAAATAAAGGCTCATTTTGAGATAACATGCCTATTTTCATTTGGTTACGAGATAAATGCTTGACGATTCGGCCATCTCGCAGGCGATCCTTCCTTGACGACCCGTCTCCAAAACAATTAGGATGAGGGCTCCGGCATACCACGGGCCTGCGCCCCCGTGGGCCAGACACTGAATGGCTCAAGTTCAACGCTTACTTCGCTTTCTGCGACCCTACACCTTCCTGTTTCTACTGGCCATCGTCCTGATGGCCGTGGTAGGGGCGTGCGAAGGCATCGTCGCGCTGCTGATCAAACCGGTTTTCGACCAGGTCCTCAAAGCGGGCAACCAGTCTGCTCCCATCTTCATGTTCAACCTGCCTTGGAGTCACACCGGCGTTTATCTTCAGGACTTCCTTCCGCACTGGATTCACAACGTCTGGACGGTGGTGGCGGTCTCTTTCATTGGCGTGACCATCATCAACGGGCTTTCGGAGTTCTGGGGCACGTACTTCATCAATTTCATCGGCCAATCGGTGGTCAAAGACCTGCGCAATCTGCTCTATTCCAAAATCATTAGCCAGCCCATGGCCTTTTTTGGGTCCAACCCGACGGGCAAGTTGATGTCAGCGGTTACCAGCGATATCGAGAAAGTCCAAAGCGCCGTTTCGCAGG
>JAHEKS010000160.1 GCA_024638215.1 Acidobacteriota bacterium
ACTCTCTTATTCTCCCGCCGGCGCTTTCTCGCCCGATAGCTCCGTGCTGGCCGTGGTGAACGGCGGCCAAGTGGCCCTGATGGATCTGCGAAACCAGGGCGCGCCCCGCGTCCTGCATCCGCATTTGGGAGGCGTCACGGACCTCGAAATCGAGTCCGCCAATTTCCTCGATCCCAGCGAGGTTTTCATCCTCTGTTCGGGCGAATTAGCTTCGCATTCAATAAAGAACGCACGGCGGACGCCTGAGCTTGCGATCCGCTGGGACGTGAACAAGGATGCTCTGGTGGGAAAAGTTCAGGCCGTGGATCCTTCCGGCAAGTACGGCACACCGCGCTGGTTTCCCGACATCCGTTACCTGGGAATGAGCCGCCAGAACGTCTTTCAGTTGTGGGACCCGGTGACGGGAAAAGGCGGCACCCTAACGGTCCCGCCGCTCACGCGGTCGGTCAATCTCTTCACGTTTTCGCCGGACGGCCGCTGGCTGCTGCTCGCGCAAGTCGAGGCGAGCAGCCAGCCCGACCCCATCGTCGTCGCCCGCCCCAGCAACGAATTCGTGAACGCCTTGAAGGGGCATCAGGGAACCGTGCTGAGCATGGAATTCTCGCGCGATGGTTCCAAAGTAGTGACGGCCTCCGACGACGGCAACGCGCGAATCTATTCCACGTCGGGATGGAATCTGGAGCACACGCTGAGCGGGCACGAGGGCGCCGTCCGCTGGGCGGAATTCTCTCCCAACGGCCAATGGGTGGTCTCGGGCGGCGATGACAAGACGGTGCGCGTGTCGTCGGCGGAAACGGGCGAGCTTCTGCGAACGCTTCGCGAGAGCCAGGAGCCCGTCCTGACCGTGGCCTTTTCCCCCAACAGCCAATACATCACCGCCAGCACGGCGAAAAAAGTTCTGGTGTGGCACCTCTCGCCGGGAATCACCTTGCACTAGCGCCCGCGCCACTGTGATCTCCGTGTTTTTTCTCCGTGGTCTCTGTGAGAAACTCTTGGCCCTCTTGGCCTCGTGCCCCGCGCCCAAGCCGCGCAAACTGTGCTAAAATTTCAGTTCAGGCTGCACAGGCCGTGTTTCGGCGCTCGTGGATCAATCAAACTATGCCCAAAGTGGGAATGGTCAGTTTGGGCTGTCCCAAGAACCTGGTGGACAGCGAAGTGATGCTTGGCATTCTGGAGCGGCAGGGCTACGAGCTTACGCCGCGCGCCGAGGACGCCGAGGTCATCATCGTCAACACGTGCAGCTTCATCGAACCCGCCAAGCGCGAATCCATTGACACCATTCTCGAGATGGCCGAGCTGAAGAAGTCAGGCTCGGCGCGGCGGCTGGTGGTGGCCGGCTGCCTGGTCGAGCGCTACCGGAAGGAAATCCTCAAAGACATTCCCGAAGTGGACTACGTCATCGGCACCAACGAAATTGAGCGCGTGCTCGACGCCTGCGCGTTTGAAAACGCCGGGCGCCAGTCGGCCGCGCCCGTCGAGCCTTATCTCTACCACGAATTCACGCCGCGCGTGCTCTCGACGCCCGCCTATTCTGCTTACATCAAAATCGCCGAAGGCTGCGACCACCCGTGCTCCTTCTGCGTGATTCCGCAAATGCGCGGCAAATTCCGTTCGCGGAGATTTGAATCGGTCGTCCGCGAGGCGGAAAGCCTGGCGCAGCAGGGCGCGGGCGAAATCACGCTCATCGGGCAGGACACTACCAGCTACGGCGAAGACCTCGGCCTGCGCGACGGCCTGGCGGCGCTCCTGCGCGAACTGGGCAAGATTCCCGAGCTTGTGTGGGTGCGTTTTCTTTATTGTTACCCCAATCGCCTGACCGAGGCGCTGATTGCGGCGGTCGCGGAAACGCCGAAGCTAGCGAAGTATTTCGATATTCCACTCCAGCACGCGAGCGGCAACGTGCTCAGGCTCATGCGGCGCGGCTCGAGCGGGGCGCAATTCATCAAGATGCTGGAAAAGATTCGCCGCGCGATTCCGGGCGTGGCCCTGCGCACGTCCTTCATCGTCGGATTCCCGGGCGAAACCGAGGACGATTTCAAGGCGCTGCTCGATTTTGCGGCCGCGGCGGAGTTCGATCACCTGGGAGTATTTTTGTATTCAAACGAGGAGAGCAGCGGCTCTTACGCGCTTCCGAATTATGTTCCGGCGCGAACCGCCAGCCGGCGGCAGCGCCAACTGCTGGCATTACAGAAAAAGATCTCGCAGCGGAAGCTGCGCGAAAAGATCGGCCAGCGGTTTCCCGTGCTGGTCGAAGGCCGCTCGGAAGAAACCGATTTGCTTTTTACGGGACGCCTGGAATCACAGGCTCCAGAGATAGACGGCCGGGTTCTGATCAACGAATTCGCGGGCGCGGAGCCCGAGGCGGGCGAGTTCCGCTGGGCCACGATGGTGGAGGCCTCCGATTACGACCTCGTGGCGCGCCTGGAAGCGGAAACCTTTGCGAAGCGCGCCTCGAAGCCGCGGCCGCCCTCGCCGCGCATCGTGCAGATTCAGCCCGCGGCTCCGGTCGGCGTATAGGCTGGCCATGCGCTGCCCCATCTGCAACCGGGAGACGGCTTGGGAGGGGAATCCGTTTCGTCCCTTTTGCAGCGAGCGATGCCGGTGGATAGACCTGGACAACTGGCTTTCGGGCCGCTACAGGATTCGAACGCCGTTTGGCGCGGAAGATGAAGCCGCTGAGGCAGAAACTGCCGATCCGGCAAAGGAGAACGGTGGCTAAAAAACGCTCCGCGTCGGTTTGGATCGCGACCTGCGCCGGAGCCGGTTTTCTGCCCATCGCGCCGGGCACGGCGGGCGCCCTGGTAGGTCTGGGACTGACGGTGGCGATTGGCTATCTCCCCTCGCCCCAGCCGTGGAGGAGCGTCGTCCTGGTTTTTGCCGCGGCGGCCTTGTGCGCCATCGGAATCGGAGCGGCAACCGATGCCGAGAAATATTTTGGCCGCAAGGACCCCGGGCAGGTGGTAATTGACGAGGTGGTGGGCCAGATGCTCACCTTCCTCATTCACCCCGACGCCGGCTGGAAATGGCTGCTGGCAGGCTTTCTGCTCTTCCGGGCTTTCGATGTTCTCAAGCCCTTCCCCGCTCGGCAGGCCGAGCGCCTTCCAGGCGGTTGGGGTATCATATTGGATGACGTAGCCGCGGGCGGATACGCCCTGGCAGCGCTCACGGTCCTGGGATTGATTTTCAAATGAGTTCGTCGGAAAGCAGGGACAAGCGAGCGCAGTTTTGGAAGAAGTTACGCATGGAGAAATCAGCCAGCCCCAAGCCTCTGATTGAGCAGGTAACTCCCGGCGCGGCGATCGCGGGAGGCGAGGTCGCGATTCGTGGCCGCGGGTTTGCCGTCAACGGGCGCTCGCGCCCGGTGGTGCGCTTCGGCGACCGCACCGCGAGCCTGCTGGTGGCCTCCCCTCAGCGCCTGGTGGTGCGCGTGCCCGAAGGGGCATCGAGCGGCAACCTGACCGTCGAGGCCGAGGGCACCACCAGCCCGCCCGCCTCCGTAACCGTAGGGATGACCATCGCCGAGAACCTTCATCCGGTCGCGAACCCCGTCGTGGACGCCGCGGGAAACATTTTTTCCACCTTCAGCGGGCCGCGCGGCCAGAAGGTCCCTGTCGCCGTCTACAAGATTGACACTCGCCACGACATGCGGCCGTTCCTCAAAGACATTATGAACGCCACCGGCCTGGCTTTGGATAGCGACGGGATTCTCTACGTCTCCAGCCGCATGGACGGAACCGTTTTTCAAGCGACGCCGAGCGGCGAGCGCTCCACCTACGCGCAGGGGATGGGAATTGCCACCGGCATCGCTTTCGACCGGGACGGCAATCTTTACGTGGGCGACCGCAGCGGCACGATCTTCAAGATCGCCCCCGACCGGCAGATTTTCGTTTTCGCCACGCTGGAGGCGAGCGTCGCCGCTTATCATTTGGCCTTCGGCCCCGACTCCTGCCTGTACGTGACCGGGCCCACCACGTCGAGCTATGACCACGTTTACAGGATCAGTCCGGCGGGAGAGGTCAGCTCCTTTTTCCGCGGGCTGGGCCGCCCGCAGGGCTTAGCCTTCGATAAACAGGGCAACCTCTACGTGGCCGCCTCGCTGGAAGGGCGCCGCGGGGTGGTTCGCCTGACCCCGGAGGCGCGCCCGGAGCTTGCCATTTCGGGACCCGGGATCGTCGGGCTGGCGTTCACATCGCACCGGTCCTTGATTTTGGCAACCAGCAATTCCCTGCTGGAACTGTTCCTGGACGTTGAGGGCAAGCCGTTGCTGAAGTGATGAGTGACAACTGATGAGTGACAAGCGAAGGTAATTCTCACTTGGCACGGTCACTGCGCTAAGCCCAGCAAGCCATGCTCGTTGCTCGTCACTCGTCACTTGTCGCTGGTTTTGAATGGACGCGGAAATCATTGCCGTCGGCTCCGAGCTTCTCACGCCGCAGCGCCTGGACACGAACTCTCTCTTTCTCACCGATAAACTGAACGCTCTCGGCATCGAAGTGCGGTTCAAGACCGTGGTGGGCGACGACCGCGAGCGGCTGGCGAGCGTGCTGCGCGCGGCGCTGGGCCGTTCCGGGCTCATTGTCCTGACCGGCGGGCTCGGACCCACGGAAGACGACGTGAATCGCGACGTGGTGGCGGAAGTGCTGGCGCGGCCGCTGCGCGAAGTCCCGGAAATTCGCCAGCAGCTTGAGAAGCGCTTCGCGCGCGTGGGCCGCACCATGAGCGCCAACAACCTTCGCCAGGCGCTGGTGCCCGAAGGCGCCGACTGGCTGGAAAACAAGAACGGCACCGCGCCCGGCCTTTGGATCGAGCAGGGGGAAACCCTGATCGTCCTGCTGCCCGGCCCGCCGTGGGAACTGGAAGCGATGTTCGAGTCGGCCTGCCTGCCGCGCCTCGCGCAGCGCGCAACCGGCGGGCGCATCGTCACGCGGGTCCTCAAGGTCGTGGGCCTGCCGGAATCGGAAGTGGACAGGCGCATCGCGCCGATCTACCGCGAATATCGGAATCCCGCGACGACGATCCTCGCCACTCTCGGCTCGATTGAAATTCATTTGCGAGCCCGCGCCGCAAGCGACGCGGAAGCCGAAGCGCTGCTTGCGCCCCTGGCTGACAAGATCGAAGTCGCCCTCGGCGACAACATCTATTCGACCAAGGGCGAATCGCTGGAAGAGATTGTGGGCATGTTCCTGATGATGAAACAGAAGACCATGGCCGCGGCGGAAAGCTGCACCGGCGGGCTGCTCGCCGAGCGCCTGACGCGCACGCCCGGCAGCTCCAATTACTTCCTGGGCGGAGCCATCTGCTACTCAAACGAGCTGAAGACCAAGCTCGCGGGCGTGCCCGAGGTTTTGATCAAGGAAAACGGTGCGGTCTCGAAGCCTGTGGCGCAGGCGATGGCGGAAGGGATTCGCCGGCGCTCGGGCGCCTCCATCGGCATAGGCGTCACGGGAATTGCCGGGCCAGGTGGCGGCAGCGCGGAGAAGCCCGTCGGGCTGGTCTTCATCGCGCTCGCCGACGAACACGGCACGCAGGTGCGCGAGTTCCGCTTCCCCGGCAATCGCGAGCGCGTGCGGCTGTGGGCCTCGACCGCCGCGCTCGAGATGATTCGCCGCCGCGTGCGCGACTGAGTCTGAGCTCTGAGATCTCAAATCCGAGATCTCAAATCTGAAATCTGAGATCGCCTTTCGGATCAATTTTCCATGCGATGTTTCGTTGCCATTGACTTGCCGGACGAAATTCATGCCGAATTGGAGCGGCAGCAACTCGCCTGCCGCCGCGCCTGCCGCGACGCGCGCTGGACGCGCCCCGAAGGCATGCACCTGACGCTCAAATTCCTGGGCGAGATTTCGGATGCGCAAGCGGAAAGCGTAAAGGAAGCTCTTGCCGGGCTTGGAGAATTCCAGAAATTCCCGGTCGAAATCCGCGGTTTCGGCTTCTTCCCGCACGCGCGGCGGCCGAGGGTTTTCTGGGCGGGCGTTGAAGCTCGCGAAGCGCTCGCCGCGCTGGCCGCGCGCGTGGAGCAGGCAATGGAAAGGCTCGGTTTTCCCCGTGAGCAGCGCGCCTTCAACCCGCACCTGACGCTTGCGCGCTTCAAGATTCCTCGCCCGCAACCCGAACTGGCTGCGCTCGTCGAAAAGTTGAAGGATTTGAGTCTCGGCGGGTTTGAGGCGTCGGAGTTTTTTCTTTTCGAAAGCAAGCTCTCGCCGCAAGGCGCCCAGTACCGCAAGGTCGCGCGCTTCCCGACAGCCGCATAATCCCAGGCCCGCACCGCCGCTCTATTGACCGGCCGCGGAACGCGCCGGCGCGCAGAACTGGTCGAAGGCTTTAATCAGGTCGGCCGCGATCTGCTCCGGCATGCGGCCTTCGATCTGATATCGCTCCAGCATGAAAACCGTTTTGCCGTCGCGCAGCAGCGCCACGGATGGCGAGGACGGTGGGTATTCGGCAAAATAGCTGCGCGCGCGAGCCGTGGCCTCCGCATCCTGGCCGGCAAAAACCGTCGTCAGAAGATCGGGCCGGGAAGGGTGCCGCAGCGCCAGCGTCACGCCGGGCCGCGCTCTCCCGGCCGCGCAGCCGCAAATGGAGTTCACCATCACCAGCGTGGTCCCGCGGGCGGCGCCCAGCAGGGCGTCCACCTCTCCCGCCGTCCTCATCTCGCGGAAACCCACCCGCGTCAATTCCTCCCGCATGGGCCGCAGCATTTCTTCCGGATACATCCCCGCCCTCCTCACTTAGCTCGTTGTATTTTCTATCCGCCCTGACGCTAAGATTATACCACGCCGCGCGGTCTTCTCCCCCGCGCCGGGTATTGCCTGAGGGATTAAGCCCTTGGGTGCCCCGCGAAGCCGGTTGATTTCTGCGGCCACTTTGCTTAAGATGGGCCAGAACTGGGCGGCATGAACACGAATTCCACCGGGCGACTGAGAATTCTTTATCTCCTCCTGCTGATTCTAATTGGCATCAGCGTGGTTCCTCTCTGGTTTTACGGGAACAAGATGCTCTCGTCCAACCAGGACGCGCTGAAGACGCAGGAGCAGGTCCTGCAAACCGTGACCTCGCAGTCGCTAGCGCAGGAAATCTCCCTTTATCAGGATAACGTTCACGGCCATCTGGTGGATTTCTTCACCTCCATCGCGCCGCTGGCAGCGCAGGTTCCGGCCGACAAGTACGCTACCGACCCGCGTCTGCGCAACGCGCTGCAACAGTTCGCCAGCGAGCAACCCTCGGTCATCTTCGCCACCGTCGTCAACGACCAAGCCCGCGGCGTGCAGGCGGGCGGCTACAACGCGGCTGCCGACGCTTTTCTGATCAAGTCCCTCGACGCCGCGTTCATCAGCGCGCGGCAGGGCACCGATTACGCCGGCAATCCCCTCACCATCACGCGGGCGGGGAAGAATGAACCGGTGATGGTGGTGGGGCATCCGATTGTCAACGACGGGAGATTCCTCGGCATGGTGGCGGCGGTGGTCACGCTCCAGCCGATCGTCAACCGGCTGAATGATGTGAAGCGGTCGGGCCTGGAAGCCTACATCGTGGACAATTCCGGCCGGCTCGTCGCCTCGAATAATCCGGACCGCAACGTTGCAGGCCTGGACATGGCCGACGTCGGGATCGTCCAGAACTTCCTCGCTTCCCGCGCCCTCACCTCCGGAACCAGCACGTTCATGCTGGGCCGGGGAAAGCAGGCCGTGGCCATGCTGGGAACGTACTCCCCCGTCCCCAGCGTGGGCTGGGGAGTGATTGTGCAGAAGAAGCTGAGCGACGCCTATTTTGCCGTGGACCAGATGCGCCGGCAAACGATCTGGTGGGGCGTGCTGATGATTCTCCTCAGCCTGTTGGTGGGCATTTTCTCAGCCAAATTCATCACCAAGCCCCTCGACCAGTTGACGCGCACGGCGCGGTCCATCGCGCAGCGCGACTTCACCCAGCGCGCCGACGTCCGCAGCCGCACCGAAATCGGCGAGCTGGCCGAAACTTTCAACCAGATGGCGGACGACATCCAGCATTACATCGGCGACCTTCAGGCGGCTTCGGCGCAAAACCGCCAGCTCTTCATGGACTCCATCGAAATGATCGCCGCCGCCGTCGACGCCAAGGACCCCTACACCAAAGGCCACTCCGGGCGCGTCTCGCAATACTCGGTGATGCTGGCGAAAGAACTGGGCCTGCCGGAGGAGGAAGTCTCGAAGGTGCGGGTCTCCGCCACCCTGCACGACGTGGGCAAAATCGGCGTCGAAGACCGCGTGCTCAAAAAGCCCGGCGTGCTGACCAACGAAGAATTTGAAATCATGAAGCGGCACACCGTGATGGGCTACGAGATTGTGCGCCAGGTCAAGCAGCTCGAGGAAATGCTTCCCGGCATCCGCTGGCATCACGAGGCTTTGAACGGCAAGGGCTATCCGGACGGCATCCGCGGCGACGAAATTCCGCTGCTGGTGCGCATCATCTCCGTGGCCGACACCTTTGACGCCATCACCACCGACCGGCCCTATCAGGCGGGCCGCGATTTTCCCCAGGCGCTGGAAATCCTCCAGAAACACGCCGGCTCCAAGTACGACCCCATCGTGGTGGACGCGCTCCAGGCCGCTTACGCGAAGGGCGACCTGCGCAAGGCCGAAGCGCGCCGCAGCGCCGTCATCTCCGTGCCTCAGCCCGCGCCCACTTCCGCGCCGTGACCGAACCCCTGAGGGGGTTTGGAACTTCGCCGTTCCGGTTCCTTTCATTGTCATTCCGAGCCCATGCGCTTCGCTCAGGGTAAACTCCGCGAGGAATCTGCTTCTTATCATTGGAAAAGTTCGATTTTTCGTCCCTTCCCCGTCCGGCTTCAGGATAGAATCAAATTTATGGTGCAAAGCCTGTTTGGCCCCCAGGAAAAAAAGACGGGCTTCTTCGATCGCTTGAAGCAGGCGGTGTCCTCCACCAAGGCGCAACTGGTCGAGCGGCTGGATGAGATTGCCGAAGGCAAGGCTACGGTGGACCCCGCGTTGCTCGACGATCTCGAGGCCACGCTGATCACCGCCGATCTGGGCGTCCCGACCACGCGCGAGATTCTCGCCCGCCTGCGCGATCAGGTCAGCCGCCGCCAACTGCGCGAGGCCAGCGGGCTCCGCGGCGCGGTGGAGAGCGTCATCCTCAGCATCCTCGAGGATCCCGCCGGGGCGCGCGCCTCGGCGCCCGCTGCGCGCAAACCCCCGCCGGGCCAGCCCGAGGTGATTTTCGTGGTGGGCGTGAACGGCGTCGGCAAAACCACCTCGATCGCCAAGCTGGCACGCTACTTTCAGAGTGAAAACCGCCGCCCTCTGCTGTGCGCCGCGGACACCTTTCGCGCCGCCGCCAATGAACAACTCACCATCTGGGCCGGGCGCTTGGACGTCGAAATCATCAAGCAAAAGCCCGGCGCCGATCCCGCCGCGGTGCTCTTCGACGCGCTGGCCGCCGCCAAAACGCGCAAGAACGATCCCATCATCGTGGACACCGCCGGGCGCTTGCATACCAAATACAACCTGATGGCGGAGCTCGAGAAGATGTGCCGCATCGCGGGGCGCGAAATTCCCGGCGCGCCGCACCAGGTGCTGCTGGTGCTCGACGCTACCACCGGGCAGAACGGCCTCCAGCAGGCGCGCCAGTTCCGCGAGCACGCCGGAACCACGGGCATCATCCTCACCAAGCTCGACGGCACGGCCAAGGGCGGCGTGGTCATCGCCATCGCGCGCGAATTAGGCCTGCCCATCCAGTTCGTTGGCGTCGGCGAAAAGATCGAGGACCTGCTGCCGTTCAATCACCGCGAGTTCGTCGCGTCACTCTTCGAGAAATAAGCTGCCGCCCACAAGCCAGAAGAATTCACGCAGAAATCACGCGGGGAAACCATCCGGAATGAAGGGCTGAGCGGAAGGAAGATCTCTAGGCCGGCTCGGGGGGAAGCGGCGCAAGGGGCTGAAGCCGCAGGTTGGCGCAAATGTGCCGCAGTAGTCTCTCCGCGGATTCATCCAGCGTTTCAAACAGAATGCCCGCGCGCCGGCCCTTGGCTTTCCACACCACCTTGCCGGGCAGCTCCAGCGCGCGGCCTTCCCATTCCGTTCGGACTTCGCAGGCCTGGCCCGGCTCGGGAAGATCCGCGCCCTCCAGGCAGCCGCCGAGGACTGAGAGGGTGATCAGCGAGACTTCGACGGTGGCCCCCGTGGCCGAATTCAGGACGCTGGCGTGCAGTTCGCTGACGTAGCGCGGGACGCGCCGGCGCTCGCGCTTGCCGGCCGCGGCGGGCGGAGGTGACGGAGGAACCCAGGGTGTGTCAAGCGGTGGGGGCGGTTCCTTCGCCGCCGAGGCTCCCAGGGCAGACTGATCGGTTTCAATCTCGCCCAGCACGGGCGCGGAGAGCGCTTGCACGCGCAGCGTGGCGCAAAGTTCATTCAGGCGCTTTTGCGTCTCTTTGTCTACCGAAACGAACTTCAAACCTGTTCGGCCCTTGGAATCCGTCCAAACCGCCTGCGCCTCGAGGCCGATCTGGGCGTTTTCCGTGTCAATGTACAACTCGCACTTCTTGCCGACCTCGGGGCTTCTTTCGCACTCGATCGAGCAGCCCTGGGCGCTGATCGCGTACACGACGGCCTTGGTTCCCACGCCTCCTCCGGGCGGGTAGAGCATCGCCAGCTTGCCTAACTGGT
>JAHEKS010000432.1 GCA_024638215.1 Acidobacteriota bacterium
CTGGTAGGGTCCGCCGACAAAGTGGGCAACATTCTGGAATGGAGGGCCCTTGAGATTCAGCCCGCCTCGTTTGACGTGATCGTGGCGTTTGAGGTCATCGAACATGTGGACTGCATCCAAGAGGTGTTCGACATCCTGAAACCGGGCGGGCTACTGATGCTAACCTCGCCTCTCCCTAAAATGGACTGGGTCTGCCTCTTGCTGGAACGGCTGGGCCTTAGCCAAAAAAGAACGAGCCCGCACAGCCACCTCACCGATTTCAAAAATCTCCCTCTGTTTGAGCCTCTTGAAATAAGAATCGTAGGCGGCATTGCACAATGGGGGAAGTTCCGAAAGCCGGTTGCAGCCTGACCGATAATACTCACGTGCGTGGTGCGTAGGAACCAGGACGCCGCTCACAACCGTTGGTCGGTCACAACGAGGCCTGATTACCATAAAGAAAGCAAGGGACGGGACGCCGTGTCCGAGATAATCACATGCTATTAGTGAATATATTGAAGGAGCGAGTTTCGAAGTGTACCCGACAAATTCGAGAAGAAAACAAACAGTCCTTGCCTTCATCGCACTCGCTTCTGTCGCTTATCTAGTCGGGCTCACGTACTTCGCCCGTGCCCGAGCCATTGACGACGACGAGGGGTTCTACTCGTCCGGCGCCAGGCTCGTCCGGGAGGGCAAGATTCCTTACCGTGATTTCTTTTTTAACCAGGCACCTCTGGTTCCGTACGTCTATAGCACAGTTTGGGGACTCCGCCCGCGGTCGCTCGTGGCCATGCGGACCCTGTCCGCCCTCCTTTCCGCGATCGCGGTTGCCCTGTGGGGAATTTGTCTGCTCCGTGCAAAGCGCCTGTCGACGCCCGTGGCGCTCGCAACGTTTGCCAGCGTCTTGCTGAATCCGTATTGGATATACTGGAATTCCGTCGTTAAGACCTTCGCCCTAGCGAACTTGCTGATGACGGTGGGTGTAATTTGCCTCTACGCGGCCGCCCAAACCGACCGTCGAAGGTGGTACATTCTGGCGGGCGTGGCGCTAGGCGGGTGCGCATCGGCTCGTCTGCTTTACGGGCCGCTGGTTGCAATGCTTTTTCTCTGGTTGTTGAATTGGGACCGTCGTTCTCCCCTCAGAGGCACATCGAGAACCTTCGCATATTTCACCGGGTCGGTTTGTGGTCTTATCCCCCTGATCCTTACATTCTCGCTTGCCCCCGCAGCTATCCTCTTCGACAACGTTCGGTACTATTCGATGCAGAGCGGCTACCACCTGGAGGCCGGAAGGGCCGTGACCGGGCACGGCGGGATTCTAGTGACCGTCATGGTTTACGTGGTTGGCATAGGGTTTCGCTTGATCCTCGAACATCCATATTTCGCAGCGGAACTGGGGCTTGCCTTAGCTGGCGGGCTGAGCCTCATCAAGCTGAGCAAGAGCACCGGCGGACCTTATACCCAGCGCGACTACGACTTCGCAAAGTTGATCCTCGTCGTACTTCTCTCTTACGTCGCGGCGGCCTTAATTCCATATCCGCCGTTCAATCAATACTTCGACGCCCCGCTGACACCATTGTTGACGCCGTTTGCGGCCGAGGGCGCCCGCCTCGTTCTTTCCGTGGAAAGAAAAAAACTGGTGGCTCTCGCGGCGGCGATGCTAATCCTCGTCAGTCTTGAGATCAAGCGCGATTCTGCCCGCCTCCTCGACGACCAGGAATGGAGTTTGGCTAATTATCGAGGAGTAAAGCGGGCAATCAAAGCGAATAGCAGACCCGACGACGTGATCCTTTCGTTTTGGTCAGGATATGTCTTTGAATCGGGCAGGCGATACTTCCCAGGTCTGAATGATGAAGTGATCTACCGCATCATGGATCGGACTACCGAAGGCGAGAAATTGCAATATCACATACCTTCCAAGACTCAGATCTTGTCCGCCATCGCAGCCGGCACGCCCAAAATGATTGTCACGGGGCGCAAGAGATGCATGAGTGAATTCTATGCGAACCTTTCGGCCCAGGAACTCGTGACCTTCCATGCCTCAATCAGCTCAAAGTATGCCCTGGTGCGAAGGGTGGGGGATGTCGAGGTCTTCCGCCGGAAATAAACCTTTCAAGAAAGCAACCCAGGGACCGGAAACCGCAGGCGATCACTTCACGGTCTGGACGGCGTGGATGGCCGCTCGTGCGGCACCCACGCGTAGTAATGCCGTTTGTCAAAGAGGTGGAATGAAAATTCAGCATCGAGTTTGTAGTTTTGAATGATCGCCAGCCGCATGGGTTCTATGAGACACATGAAATCACCCTGGTATGCACTCTCTTTGGTGCGCAGGTCAGTGTTCAAAAGGATCACAGCAAAACGGTGCTGCTTGAATTGTGTGAGTAAACCGCTTGCAGGCAACCTGCCCTCACAGACAAGCCAAGTGTATTGGTAGAGGTTAGCGATTGGTGTGTCCAACCCCGCGCGCAAGAGATCCCCCGTGAAGGTTCCTAAGGCTGGCGAGTGCTGCGGAAAGTTCGTTCGCAGGTATGCTTGGACGGCCCGGTCCTCGGCGAAATCCAATGGCCGAGGATTGCCCGCCCAGTTTACTATTTGGGCCGTCAGGAGCGTTCCCGCCAAAAGGGATAAGGGCCCAAAGGCGCTCAACAATGTCGTGACATTTCGGGTTAAGAACACCGCGAAAAGAGGGCAGAGCAAAAGCGCGGGTTCAAGGAAGTAGTTGGACGAGCTCCCCGGCTTCGCCAGAACGAGTTCCATCAGGAAAGCCGACCACACTAAGTAACAGGCAAGCAATTTGTTCGGATAACGCAGTAGGGAAATTACGGCGACAGTGCCCGGGATGGCGAGAATGACGCTCACGATCACCGCCCACACACATGC
>JAHEKS010000433.1 GCA_024638215.1 Acidobacteriota bacterium
GAAGGTCTTCGCGGCTTCGGAGCGGCCCTTCATGGTGAGCACCTTCGTGCCGGGGGGAAGAAACAAACTGACCATAGCAACCGCCGATTCCACCACGCCGCCGTGATTTCCGCGCAGATCCAGCAGCAGACCCTTCAAGTCCGCGCCCCCCAGCTGCTTCAAGGCATTTAGCACTTCTTCCGGTGTCTTGGCCTCGAAACTCGCCACGTGCAAGTAGGCGATCTCCGGCTTGAGTTGGAAGGCGATGTCCACGCTGGGCTGGGCCACTTCCGCCGGGCTCAGCATGACGTTCACTGGCAGCAGCTTGCCGGGATGCAGGATGCCGAGCGAAACCGGATGGGAGCGCGCGCTCTGCAGCAGCTCAATGAGCGATTCGAAATCGAGATTCGCAATCCGTCGGCCGTTGATCTCCACGATTTCGTCGCCCGGGCCCACACCGGCGCGCCAAGCGGGAGACTTCTCCGCCGCCTCCAGCACCATCACCTTGCCGGGCGTGACGTAAAGGATCGTCCCGAAACCCACCGCGCGTCCCTGCGTCTGCTGCTTGAGCTCGGCGAACTGGCCCTGGTTGAAAAATGCGGAGAAGGGATCGAGCGTCGAGAGCATGCGGCGGATGCCGCCCTCGAGAATCGCCGCATCGGGGTTGATGGGGTCAGCGTGGTTCGCCTCCACCAGAGCGTAAACCTTGGCGAACTTCAGGCTTTGCTGCGTGACATCGTCCGAGGGAGGGGCCTCCTGCGGGAAGGAGAAGACTCCGGAAGCAAGCACCGCCAAGGCCGCAAGCAGTGCCGGCTTAAGCCATCTTGTGGAAGTCAGTCGAATGCCCGGCACCTCCGCGCTGAGTATAATCCAGACTCTCTTGGATGCAGGCCGCGCCCACCGCGAAAGCCCGCCCCGAACGATCACGGATTCTTTGCCGCCTGCAGGGTGCGGGTGAGCTCGAACTGGTGGTCCGCATCCTGCTGGCGTCCCTGCTCTTTGTAAGCGGTGCCCAGCAAATAATGCGCCGAAAAGTTGTTGGGGTCCATCTTGACGGCGCGCTCCAGGAAGCCCACGGCCAGGTCAATGTTGCCCTTCTTCATTTCCACCTTGCCGAGAAGGATATATGCCCCGCTGAAATCAGGGTTGAGCCAGATGGATTGCTTGAGCGCCTTTTCCGCGTCATTCCACTTCTCAATACGCGTGTAGGCATCGCCCATCCGCCAATAAGCGTCCCAGGCAATGGGATTGATCGCCAGTTCCTTATTGAATTCTTCCAGCGCCGCGGGGACGTTGGACTTGAAGAGGTAAATCTCGCCCAGCATGAAATGCGCCTGCGGCTGGCGCGGATCGATCGCGATGGCCTTCTGGAGCTGCGCGACGGCCTTCTCCTCGAACTGGTGCTGGAGCATCATCTTGGCCAGCGCCACGTAAGCTCCGGCGGAATCCGGCGGCACGGAAAACATTTTCGCAAACGCCGTGCGCGCCTTGTCCAGGTCGCCTAGTTGAAGGTAGCTCACGCCCAGGATGTAGGAGCCTGTGACGTCCGGGTGAGGCAGCCACGACTGCACCTTTTCGAGCAGCGGGACGGCCTGCTGCATATGCCCAAGCAGGTAATATGAAATTCCCAGCAGTTGGACCGACTCGCCGTCCTGCGGGTTCTGCTGGACCGCTTTCTCGAGGTGCGCGGCGGCATTCTCATAGTCGCGCCCGCCGTAGTAGGCCTGGCCCAGCGCCGCCTCCAGGCCCATGCCCTGGGGATCCTTGGCCTGCGCTTCCTTGAGGACCTCGACGGCCGGCGCGTTCTTCCCTTCCCTCATCAGAACTTTCGCGCGGTCAATCGCCTGGGCCGTACTGGTAGGCTCAACCGACACCTGCGCCCGGGCCAGGCTTGGAGGACCGAGCAATAGCATGACCATCGTCACAAGCAATGAAATGCGGCGAAACTGTTTTGCGTCATTTGACATATATTTCTCGGTTTCAAATTAGCAAATAAAATGGCAAACGTTTGTCATGCTGAGCGCAGCGAAGCATCTGCAGTTGCTCCTCACACAAGCCAAAAACAGATTCTTCGCTTCGCTCAGAATGACGACGCTTCCCCCAAAAACACTAGGCTTCCCTCGGAAAGACGACGCTTCGCTCAGAATGGCAAGCGCCACTTTTTTCGGTAACACGGCACCGGTCATGGCTTACCTTCCCCGTGCGGTTCTTTCCCCGCGCCGGTGGAACCGGTTGCCGGCGCGGGATCCGCCGGGCCGCCCGCGGCCGGCGCGGCGATCAGTTCCAGGTGCAGCTCCGCCATTTCATCGTTGGTGCCTTCTCCCCAGGTCACGCGCTTGGGCGGGTTGTTGGGATTGCGCGGGTTGTCGGCGGAATTGTCGTAAATCCATTCGGAGTCGATGCGCGTTCCCTGGGGCAGCCGGATGGGCTTCGCGTAGCGGTACTGCTCCTGCCAGTTGAAATCCCAGTCCTTGATCCACAGAAGCGGCACAGTCTTCCCGCCGGGCAGTGTGGCGTAGGCCTTGATCTCGCGGCAAAGCTTGTGGGCGTGCGGGATGATGCCGATCAGGTCGGCGTCCTGCATGACGTAGGCGTAGTCCGTCACCCTGTAGTCTTTGTCGCCGGGCGGGATGTTGATGTCCACGCTGCCGAGCGTCATGTCAAACGGAATGTGCTTGGGCGGCTCGTTTTGGAAATAAAGCCCGATGGAAGGCAACTCGGTTTCCGGCCTGCCGGAGGGGTGAAAATGCATCTGCACCACGAGGTCGGAACCCTTCCGCAAAACTTTCGCAACTCCGTTGGGCTCCGGCTTGGGCGTCGCGCCCGCCGTCCAGATGCCCAGGTATCCGGGCACGGGAAAGCTGAAGCCGCCGT
>JAHEKS010000161.1 GCA_024638215.1 Acidobacteriota bacterium
CCTCGGCTTGATATCTGGGAGGAATTGACCCAAAGACTTGAATGAGCGCGGGGTTTCTGAACACTTGAAGCAGCGGCTCTCCTGCCACACATCGAAATCCCTGTGCAGCCTGGCATATTAGGCTTCACCGCCATATTCATGCCGGGGCTCAGTAGGCAGGATAGTCATCAAATCCACCCCCGCAACCAGTAGTAGCCGATTTTGCAGGTTTCAACCAACAAATCGAGGAAGGCGGGCCATCGTCCCCACCACCTCCCAGATCGTTTGATCGCGTCGGGAACGGGCTGAGCGAAGAGCTGAACTCCGAGTTTGGCAAAGACTCGACGTGCCCGAAACATATGATAATCACTCGTCAGGAGAACTTTGCGTCCCGGGAGCGTGTTTAATATTGCTCGGCTGTAGAGCCCATTTTCACGAGTGCTTTCGGAAGAGGTTTCAAGGTGAATTGCGTTTCGTGGGATGCCTTCACACTCGATGAAATTGCCCATGGCGACAGAAATCGGCACGCTCGACCCACCGCTCGGTCCCCCCGAGATGACCATCTCCTTGAAGCCACCTGAGCGAAACGATTCCGTGGCGTAACGCGCTCGGAGATAGGAACTCCAGCCCATAGAGCCGTCATCCAATTCCGAGCCGCTCAGAACTACCAGGACGTCGCCGCGCTGATCATACGCATGCCCTTCGAGCAGTCTTGCCCACCACCTGTCCACAGGGGTTATCGACACCACTGTGAGCAAGAAACCTAAACAGGCCAGGATCCGGATACTCCAGTGAGCGAGTGTTCCCTGCCAAGATTGTGGCCCGTTCACAGTGCCTCCTTGGGTCAACCTTGAATCCAGCTTACTGCTCGCAATTCCGATAGTAAACCGCTATTCGCTCCGGCGAACTTTCGGTTGAACAAGGACTTGCCTCGTTCGGAAACCCATTCAGTCTCAGTTTCAAATCTGAGTATTCCGAGGTATTCGGGAATGTAGGACGGGCTGCAGCAGGCCCTTTCTTGTCTGGCGGACCTTGGGTACGAATCGAAACCCTTCAAAAAGGCATAGGTTTTTGTTACCCTTCCTCACGGAGGCTGAGCCCTGGCGCTAGAGATGAGCAACTTCTGGATTGTATTGTTTGTCTTCAGCGCCTGTCTCATCGTCTATACCTTATTCGGCTATCCCTTGCTCCTTGCATTGCTCGCTCGCTTCGCTGAAAAACCGGTCCGCAAGGGGCCGGTCACGAAGACGGTATCCGTTCTCATTCCAATACGAAACGGGGAACAGTTCGTAAAGTCGAAGCTGGAGTCTGTCCTCCGGGTGAAATACCCCAGAAATCTTTTGGAAATCCTCGTCATCTCCGATGGATCCGAGGATCGAACTGACGAGCTTGTCCAGGAGTTTGCAGCGCATGGAGTTCAGTTGGTTCGCCTCCCCAGGGCAGGCAAGGCAGCCGCCCTGAATGCCGGCAGATCTCGCGCTCACGGCGAAATAATCCTCTTTACGGATGTGCGACAGCCGCTTCATCCGGAGAGTCTGGGCCGATTGATGTCGTGTTTCGCAGATCCCACAGTGGGCGTTGTGAGCGGGGAACTAAGAATCATGAAGGGGGAAACGCGCGAGGAGGCAGACGTTGGACTCTACTGGCGCTACGAAACGTGGATCCGTGACCGGCTGAGCCGGATTGACTCGATGTTTGGAGCTACGGGGCCATTCTATGCGATGCGGCGGGAACTGACGGTTCCTATTCCCCCCGACATTCTACTGGACGACGTTTATCTGCCCATTAACGCTTTTTTCAGAGGGTACCGGTTGGTCGTGGAACCGACGGCTATTGCGTTTGACTACCCAACTTCGCTTCAATCGGAGTTCCTCCGCAAAGTCCGAACTCTCGCGGGGAACTACCAGATTATACGTTGTCGCCCCGAGCTCCTTGGGCCTTCCAATCGCATGTGGCTTCACTTTATTTCCTACAAAGTTGCGCGACTTTTGCTTCCGTATGCCTTTCTCATTCTGGCACTTTCGACTTTCGGCCTTCCCCAGCCGTGGCGGGATGCGGCGTTGGCAGGGCAATCTTTCTTTTACGCAATCGCTGCTTTGGACGTTTGGATTCCAAAGGAGTGGACCTTAAAACGTGTATCCTCCATCGTCCGGACATTCATCGTTCTCATGGCAGCCGCGGCCTGCGCTGTGTCGGTTTTCTTTGTTAGCCCCAGGACTCTTTGGAGAGAAACACGTGTCAGAGCGGAAAAGTCCCACTTTCCCTGAGGAGATCAGGACGCCCCTTAGTTTGGCCATCGGTTGCGAAATATTCAGAACGTCTGGGCATCTGATACTCTCTGTTCATTCTCCTCGCGCGTTTGCAATCAAAAGGATTTGCAGTAGAAGTCGGCGCTGAAAACTCAGAGAGTAACCCACGCGCGACTTTGTTTTCGCACAGGCCATACTCCGTTCTTGGTATAATGCAAATGATTGGAACCCGGAAACAGACGAACTGAAAACTGTGCCGGGATCAAATTATCCGGGGCCTGGTTTTTCGACCAGCGATCGGTAGCGGATGGTGACTCTAGACTCTTCTGGCGGTTTCTGTGCGCTGGAAACCTAGCAGCGTTCAAGAGTCGTTCGATGCCGGTGGACGAACGCAGAAGGTGCAGGTTTTCAGCTCATTCTTGGAGAGGAGGACCTGGAACCTAATCAGCCGGTGGCAGTGTTTTGAGCTCCTGCAGAACCACTCAGGAGTGGTGCTTTGCAGTTAGGACACGTGCGGCGTTGACACAAGTGGAGAATGTCCAACAAAGCTCTTTGGCAGAAATCGCGAAGTACTCTCTGCTGGGCCCCTGCTTACGGTTGGCAGCGGGTCATTGGTCGCTCCCCCCGCAAATCCCCGGTCCACCTCATTATTGGGCTGGCTGATCACTTTGAGCCCGCGATTATGCCTGGGGCCCCAGGAACATACGCTGCACGCGACGAACAAGAGCGAAGGGTTGAATATTGGTGCCGAGAATATCCTCATCTTGTGAATGACTGGCGCGACAGCGGCGGGAGGGTTTTCCGCCACACGTACTTTTTTCCCGCCGAACAGTATGACAAGGCCCTGGTCGACCGCTTGGCCGAACACTGCCACGCCGGCTGGGGCGAAATCGAAATTCATCTGCATCACGGCGTCGAGCGGCCCGACACGCCGCAGAACACAAGGCGATTGATCGTCGAGTTTCGGGATACCCTGCTGAGGCATGGCTGTCTTTCGCTTTGGAACGGCGAGGGGTCCCCAAGATACGGGTTTGTCCATGGGAATTGGGCTCTAGCCAACTCGGCCGACGGGCGTTTCTGTGGCGTCGATGACGAGATGCAAATACTTTCGGAAACCGGCTGCTATGCCGACTTTACCCTTCCATCTGCGCCGAGTGTTGCCCAGATCGGGAAGATTAACGCTCTTTATGAATGCTCGCTTCCATTAAGCAGCCGCGCGCCCCACCGACGCGGGCGCGATCTTCGGTCCGGTGTTCCTCCGTCTGTCTTCCCGCTTATTATTCAAGGTCCACTCTCGTTGAGCTTCATGAAACGAAGAAATGGCTGGCCGTTTCCTTACATCGAGAATGGTGCGGTCGCTGAACTCATGCCTCCCACACTTAAGCGACTCCGCCTCTGGCGCCGCGCCGCGATCACAGTGCAAGGGCAACCTGATTGGATCTTCATCAAGCTTCATTGCCATGGAATGGATCCCCGCGATCGCGACGTCATGTTAGGAGCGCCGATGCGCCTTTTCTTGCGCCAGTTGACTGAGAGCGTTGGCAGCGCACGCCAGGATCGACTGCACTTCGTCACGATGCGGGAGATGACGAACATGATCCTGGCCGCTTGCGACGGCCGAAGCGGGGACCCTAACGATTTTCGCGACTACCGGCTTCGGCTTATTTCAGGGTTGCGCCACGATGGGCGGTGTGCTGAAACACGCGCTGCGTCCGAGGACCCGGTGCGGCTGACTGAATGAGTCCAAGTCGGAAAATGGAGAGTCCTCGTGTCAAACCAGAAAGAGGATTGATGAATGGCTTGAATCCCGGGGATTTGATACGGAATCTTGAGCAAGGAAATTGATCCGGCCAGACCGACCCAAAACGACCGCGACGCGATCCTTTCATGTGTGGCATTGCAGGCATAGTTAACACGGAACGCAGTGAGGTTGTGGAAGCTGCCACTATCCACCGGATGTGTCAGACGATTATCCACCGCGGCCCAGACGACGAGGGGATCTACGCCAAGGGCAACGTGGGTCTAGGGATGCGACGTTTGAGCATCATTGACCTTGTGGGTGGACGCCAGCCTGTCCATAACGAGGACCAAACCATTTGGATAGTATTCAATGGCGAGATTTATAATTTCCTCGAGTTGCGCCCCCGCCTCGAAAACCGAGGGCACCGCTTCTATACAAATACGGACACGGAAGTCATTGTTCACCTCTACGAAGATCTAGGGGCAAAGTGCGTTGACGAGCTGCGGGGCATGTTTGCCTTTGCGATCTACGACGAACGAAGACGTCATTTACTGCTGGCCCGTGACCGTCTCGGCAAAAAGCCGCTTTATTATGCGCACACCCCGAATCGCCTTTACTTCGGCTCCGAAATCAAAGCCATTCTGGCCGTTGCGCCCGAATTGAAGGAAACGAGCCCGGAGGGCATCCTCCATTTCTTCACTTTCGATTATATTCCGGATCCGCATACGGCATTTCAGCGAATCAAAAAGCTTCCTCCAGGTCACTTGCTCGAATTGTCGCAAGACCGAGTAAAGATCCAGCAATATTGGGAAATGCCTGCCTATGGGACCCACGAACCGGTCTCTGAAGAGGCCTGCTTGGAAGAAATGGAAAGCAGGCTCGCTGAAGCGGTACGTGTTCGATTGATTTCGGACGTTCCACTTGGCGCCCTTTTGAGCGGGGGAACTGATTCCTCCACAGTCGTGGCTTTGATGTCCCGGGCCAGCTCGAAACCGGTAAAGACCTTCTCAATCGGCTTCCGCAGGGCTGACTTCGATGAGGCCAAATACGCTCGACTCGTGGCAGACCGCTTCGGCACGGATCATCACGAACTCATACTGGATCCGAATATTGGGGAGACCCTCGATGTTCTCACTCACTCCCTGGAAGAACCCTTTGGTGATTCCTCCATGTTGCCGACTTATTACGTCTCCCGGATGGCTCGCCAGGAGGTGACCGTAGCCTTGTCCGGCGACGCCGGGGACGAGCTTTTTGCAGGTTATGATCGCTATCGTATCAACCTCCAACGTCGTGCCTTCGACTGGATTCCGCAATGGGCAGGGAAGTGGTATCGAGAGCTTTTGTATCCCTGGTTACCTCATCAATTGCCGGGTCGTAGATTTTCTTACAATGTCTCACTCGCTTGGCGCGAGCGGTACCTCGACAGCCTGTCATTCCTGCCGGCCTACGATCGCGAAAGATCGCTCTTCTCGCCGGAATTCCTTTCGGCAATCAAGAACCTCGGTGACCCGCTGGATCTGTTTCGCGGTTACATTGACCGCGCGCCCGCCCCTGATCCTCTGAGCCAGATGATGTATTTGGACACCAAGACCTATTTGACCGCTGATATTTTGACCAAAGTGGATAGAATGAGCATGGCTTCCTCATTGGAGGTTCGGGTCCCGTTCCTTGACCATGTTTTTCTTGAGTGGGTTACAGCGCTGCCCACCCACTGGAAACTCCGCGGGGGAGAACAGAAATATGTCCTGAAGAAGCTGGCTCGGCGATTGGGAGTGCCCGGTGAAGTGATCGACCGCAAGAAGCAAGGCTTTGCCTTGCCCCTGGTTCACTGGATGCGCCGAGAATTCCAGACCGAACTGCCCCGGCTGCTACTTGAGCCGTCTACTCTGCAAAGGGGTTATTTCAATCCCAAGGGGATAAAGACATTGATAAATGAACATCTGACCCGCCGGCGTGACCACTCCGATAAGCTTTGGCAGCTTTTGATTTTCGAGCTGTGGCACCGGAATTTCCTCTCCAGCGTCAGCGGGTCCTCGGATGTTATTCCTCTCATGGGAAGTGAGATGAAATCGAACGGGCAGCCGCGTGTGATCAAGATGAATCCCTGATCTCGGCGCAGCCAAACTCGAGAGGACGTGTTACGCATGTTGCATCCCATCACCTACTACCGTTTGGCGCGATGGTTTTTTCTTCGGCGGATCCCCCTGCTTTCGCGGATTATTCAGCGGCTGAATGTCCTGGTTTTTCACTGCTATATTCCATATACCGTCGAGATTGGTGAGGGCTTTGAAGTGGGTTACTGGGGCATCGGTATCGTCGTTCACGCACGTGTAAAGATCGGGCGCAACGTGTTCGTATCTCACTATGTCACGATTGGCGGTCGCACCGGGCGAGCCAATCCTCCGACCATAAAGGACAACGTGTATATTGCTGCGGGTGCCAAGGTCCTGGGGGATATTGTGATCGGCGAAGGCTCGGTCATCGGCGCAAATGCAGTGGTTCTTCACGACGTCCCCCCGCGCACTATCGTGGCGGGGGTTCCTGCCAAGGTGATCCGTGAAGATATTGATGTTCGGGAGTACACGGGATGGCCTAAGGGATAGAAATGGCCTCGCGATGGTAGCCCTGTCAGAATTCTCGGAGGTGAGATCCGGATAAGTGGCTGTGCGACCAAACATCTTTTTGATGATTAATAGCCTTGCCACGGGTGGGAGCGAGCGGCAGTTCGCTTCTCTGGTCAGGGCGCTTCGTCTTGAGAAGATTGACCTCAGACTCGGCTGCCTCCGCAGGGCGGGCGCATTCTTAGAGGGTTTGGATGACGTAGAGGAGTTTGATACTGGGGGGAGTTTTCTTACATTACGATGTCACCGCGCCCGCCTTAGGCTGGCTCGACACTTACGCTCTCAGAAAATCGCCATTGCTCACGCATTTGATTTCTACTCAAACATGATGTTGATCCCGGTGGCGCGATTAGCTCGGATTCCCATTGTCATCGGCAGCCACCGCAACCTGGGTCATTTCTTTTCTTCCCGGCAGTTCCGAGCGCAGGACGCGCTCTTCCGCTTGTGCTGTCGAGTCGTCTGCAATTCGCAAGCGGCTGCCGCCCAGCTTGTTAGCCGCGGGCTGCCCAGTCGTAAGGTGGTGGTAATACCAAACGGCCTCCCGGACCAGGCCTTTGCTGACGCGCGGCCTGCAATTCCTGTCTCACCTGGCGTTATAAGGATAGGAATGGTTGCGCGCATGAATCACCCTATCAAGAATTACCCCGTGTTCTTAGCAGCGGCCGCTCAGTTGGCTGCGAAATTTCCGAACTTGGAATTTCTGCTGGTGGGTGATGGCCCTCTCCGCCCGGGCTTGGAAACGATGGCCAAGGAATTGGGACTGGGGGAGAAGGCGAAGTTCCTGGGCGAGCGGCATGACATCCCGGCCGTCCTGGCAGGAATGGACATAACCGTTGTCACCTCTCTGTCCGAGAGCTTGTCGAACGCAATTCTGGAGTCTATGGCCGCAGGAGTTCCTGTCGTTGCGACCCGCGTGGGGGGGAACCCGGAATTGATACGCGACGGCGAGACGGGTCTGCTCGTTCCGCCGGCAGATGTGGCGTCCCTAGTGACTGCCTTGGAACGCCTCTTGTTGCAGCCGTCGCTTCGGGCAGAATACGGCCGGCGCGCCAGGCAATTTGCGAGCGCCAATTTCCGAATGAGTCAGATGCGTGATCGCTATGTGCAATTATTCGCCAACCTGTTGGCCGAGAGAGGCCGCCTGCAAGAGGGGGTCGAGCTCTGTGGATCTCTGCGGACGGCATTGTCTCGCCCGGTCCGCGTTGACATCGTGGCTCCCTCATCTCGCGGAATCGGAGGGCAAGCGGTCCAGGCCAGCCTGCTTTCGAATTACTGGCGGAATGATCCGGATGCGAATGTTCGGTTGATTCCTACAGACCCGCCGCTTCCCGGCTGGATGGGATGGATCGAGCATGTCCCCTACCTGCGCACTATCATCCGAATGCCTTTTTATTTTGCCGCACTTTGGCACGGTCTGAAAGACGCTGAGATTGCCCATATTTTCTCAGCTTCGTATTCGTCTTTCCTGCTGGCTCCTCTGCCTGCTTGGTTGATGGCCCGGCTGCGCGGGCGTAAAACGCTCATTAACTACCGAAGTGGCGAAGCCCTGGACCATTTGCGCCGGTCGCGGATCGCTGTGACAATCCTACGGCGGACGGACCAACTGGTTGTTCCCTCCCGCTACCTTGTTGATGTTTTCCGGAATTTCGGCCTTGATGCTCAGGTCGTTCCGAACGTTGTTGATCTGGACAGGCTTCGGTTCCGATTACGAAAACCCTTGAACCCCCGGCTGATGTGCCCGCGAGGATTTGAGCCGTACTATAGCGTGGACCGAGTTGTTCTGGCCTTCTCCATCGTCAAAAAAGCATTCCCCCAGGCAAGTCTGAGTTTGGTGGGGACAGGCAGTCTGGAAGGCGAGATCCTTGCTCTGGTTGAAGGCCTGAAGCTAACCGACGTACATTTTACGGGCGCTGTGCCCCATGCGGAAATCGGCCGGTTTTACGATCAAGCCGATATCTTCATCAACGCCTCATGGCTGGATAATATGCCGGTTTCAATTCTTGAAGCCTTTGCATCTGGCACGCCCGTCGTGAGTACGGCCCCGGAAGGTATCCGGTATATTGTTGAGCATGAACGGACAGGCCTGCTATCTGCCCCGGGGGATGAGCGTGCCCTCGCAGAAAACGTAGTGCGGCTGCTACGAGATCCCGACCTCGGTGTTCGCTTGGCGACCAACGCCTTTGAGGAATCACGTCGCTACAGTTGGGAAAAAGTGCGCGGCCAATGGTGGGAAGTATATCGTAGACTGTTGTCGTGTTCCTCGGCAGACCAGGATGCAAAACAACCCGCGAGCCCACGGACTAATGATCGAGGATAGCCATCTGCGGGATGTTCATCTTCGCGGAAATGCCGGACGGGAATGTCAGATCTCATGGGCCCGAACGGTCTGTGTGGTCCAGATACTCGCACAAGTCACTCAACCAGTGGTGAAACTATGAAAGTCATAAGCGTGGTAGGGGCGCGGCCGAATTTCATGAAGATCGCACCCCTGATTCAAGAAATGCGCCAGTTCAGTGACATCGAGCACCTGTTGGTCCACTCAGGCCAGCACTATGATGATCGGCTCTCGGCTTCCTTCTTCGGCGACTTAGGTCTGCCCAAACCGGATATACAACTTCAGGTGGGGTCCGGTACACATGCATGGCAGACGGCTGAGATCATGAAGCGTCTCGAGCCTGTTCTCATTGAGAATAAGCCGGACCTTTTGATAGTGGTCGGAGATGTCAATTCGACGATGGCTGCTTCGATCACGGCTGCCAAGTTGCTCGTCCCTATTGCGCACATTGAGGCTGGACTTAGGAGTTTTGACCCAACGATGCCGGAAGAAATTAACCGGAAAGTGACGGATGTCTTGGCCGACTTCCTCTTCGCCACGGAAGAAAGCGCAGTGCAAAACCTTCTAAAGGAGGGAATACCTTCGGATCGGATCTTTTTGGTTGGCAATGTAATGATCGACTCCTTGCTTCGTTACAGAAGCATGGCCAGGCAATCTGGAGTATTGGCAGATCTGGGCCTTTGGGGGGAGCACGGCAAACCCAAACCCTACGGCGTCCTAACATTACACCGCCCTTCGAACGTTGACGATCCAAGTGCGCTTGGACTGATTCTTGAAGCGGTATCGGAAGTGGCCATGAAGGTGCCAATTGTGTTCCCCGTTCACCCTCGTACTCACGAGCGCATGAAATCGTTCGGCTACACGCATTTGCTCGATTCCAGCCGAGCGAAATCCGCAGACTCGGGACTTATTTCGACGAATCCTCTAGGCTATCTGGACTTTTTATGCTTGATGGACCATGCTCGGCTTGTGTTGACCGATTCTGGCGGAATCCAGGAAGAAACAACCGTGCTGGGCGTTCCTTGTCTGACTTTGAGAGAAAATACGGAACGACCCGTGACTCTGCACGAGGGAACCAATCAGCTGATCGGATTAAATCCTGAAAAGCTCGTGCAAGCGTCTCTGAAGGTACTTGAGGGTGATTTCCCGAAAGGTCGGCGTCCACGCTTGTGGGATGGGCACGCTGCTCAGCGAATTGTGAAAATTCTGCTTGATAGTTGGCCGGCAAGAGCAACAAAACGCTCGCCCTCGATGGCATGACCCTCGCACACCATAAAGCGGCGCCAGCGTGGCACAGATCGCCGGCCCATTGAAGTAGAGTAGGACGGGTCGGCTACTTATCGCCCAAGGAAGGCGGGCAACCGGGGACATCGGAATTCTGTCATGCGGCAATACAAACGTAAGCTGAAACGTTTCGCAGGAATGAGTTGGGGTGAGATCGCCACACGCAGCCAGCAAGAAATTTTCAAGCGGTGGGATTTGCTCAAGTTCCGTCTTGGTTCGAGGTTTAACGGAGCTCTTTCCGGGAGTGTGCCTGGTTCAACTCCGCGTTTCTTCTTTTCAGTCCAGGACTTGCCGGTGATCGAGGCGCTGATTCGGGAACGGCTGCCGCTGGAGGCCGATCAAATTGTTCAGGAGGCGCACCGTATTTGCCAACACCGGAT
>JAHEKS010000434.1 GCA_024638215.1 Acidobacteriota bacterium
ATAAAGCCCCGATCTCATTGAAAACACTGCGGCGGCACCGATTAACGAACCCGAAACGGACCCCTGACGAACCGCCAGCGAAGCCAGTTTTCGGGCCACCGAAGCCATTCCTGACACCGCCCCGGTGAGCTTGCCTCCAGGCGGACGGCCCCCCACCGCGATTTTGTGCTACGATGCAGGAGAGTTTGAGGAGGCACTCTCATTCCTACCGGCAAGCTGCGCGCCATCCCGCTCGGAGGCCTAGGCGAGTTCGGCATGAACATGATGGCCTTCGAGTATGACGACGACTTGATTGTCGTGGACTGCGGGATCATGTTTCCCGATGTGGAACTCCTGGGCGTGGATATCGTCATTCCGGATATCAGTTACCTGCGTGAAAACAGGAGCCGGCTGCGCGCCATCATCCTGACCCACGGCCACGAGGATCACATCGGGGCGCTGCCTTACGTACTCGACGAAGTGGACGCGCCGGTTTACGGCTCGCCGTTCACGCTGGCGCTGGTGCGCGCCAAACTCTCGGAGCACGGCTTACTCGAAAGCACGGACCTGCGCGAGATATCGTCCGGCGCGCCGTTCGACGTCGGGCCGTTCCACATCGAGTTCATTCATCTGACTCACAGCATCATTGACGCGGGGGCGCTGGCCATCTCGACGCCGCTCGGCACGATCCTCCACACCGGCGATTTCAAGTTCGACCCGTCGCCCACCGACGGGCGCGTCAGCGACCTGCATCGCCTGGCGGAATTGGGGCGGCAAGGCGTGCTGGCGCTGTTTTCGGATTCGACCAACGTCGAGCGCCCCGGCATGACGCCTTCCGAGCGCGCGGTGCGCGACCGCTTTGCGGAAATCATCGCCGAAGCCAAAGGGCGCGTGCTGATTTCCTGCTTTTCCACTTCCCTGCACCGCCTGCAAATCGTCACCGACCTGGCGGAGGAATACGGACGGCGAATCTGCTTCGTCGGGCGCAGCATGTACCAGAACAGCGAGATCGCGCGGGAAATGGGCCGCCTGAAAATTCCCGACGGGCTGCTGGTTGAGCCGCAGGAGCTGAAGAAGCTGCCGCGCGAGCGCGTGGCCGTGGCGCTGACCGGAAGCCAGGGCGAGCCGCTGGCGGCGCTGTCGCGCGTGGCGGTGAAGAGCCACCGCTGGCTGGCGCTCGAGCCCGGCGACGACGTGATCGTTTCGGCGCGCATCATTCCCGGCAACGAGAAATCTATCTTCCGCATGATTGATCACCTCTACCGGCGCGGCGCGCGCGTGCATTATCCGGACGGGAGCGGGCCGCCCGTGCACGTCTCCGGGCACGCCAGCGCCGAGGAACTGAAGCTGATGCTGAACCTCATCCGTCCGAAATATTTCGTGCCCATCCACGGCGAGTACCGGCAGCTCTACGGCCACGTGCAGATGGCGAAGGAACTTTCCGCGGTTTCGGACGAGATGTTTCTGCTGGAAAGCGGCGACGTGCTGGAGTTCGACTCGGACGGCGCGCGGCGTCGAGAGCGCGTCAAAGTCGGCCGCGTCTGCATTGACGTGGGCACGCTCGACGAAGTGGGCGACGTCATCCTCAAGGAGCGGCGCCACATTTCCGAGGACGGCATCGTCATTCCTATTCTCGCCATCAACGAGCATACCGGGCAGCTCGAAACCCAGCCCGAAATCGTCTCGCGCGGATTCGTCCCGCTCGACGAAGCGCAGGACCTGGTCGCCAGCGCCCGCGAGGTCATCCTGAAAACCATCGAGAAATCCAACCTGGAAGAGGTCGGCGATTGGGGCGTCATCAAAGAAAAAATCCGCGTCGCCCTGCGCCGCCACTTTGACCAGGAAACCGGCAAGCGGCCCATGGTGCTGCCCGTAATCCTTGAGGTTTAATACCCTACGTGAGCCTGATCAAAGCAGTTGTCCTTGCGATCATCCAGGGCCTGACCGAACTTCTTCCTGTTTCCAGTTCCGCGCACGTCATCATCACGGCAAAGCTTCTCCAGGAGGACATGTCCACGCCGGCCAATGCCCTGCTGCTGGTGATGCTGCACACGGGGACGATGGTGGCGGTCATCGTCTATTTCTGGCGGCAGTGGATGGACACTTTCTTTTCGTCCTGGGTAGCGTTTCTCCGCTTCGCGCGAATGATCTTTGTGGCGTGCCTGCTGAGCGGGCTGGTCGGATACCCGCTCATCCTGCTGATCGTTCACATCCTGGGCGGGCGAGCCAACCACGCGGAAATCGAGGATCTGTTCAACAAGCTGAATTGGATCGCGCCGGCGCTCGCGGCAGCCGGAATTCTTATCCTCTACGCCGGGCTGCATGAGGCGCGCAAGCCCGCCAACAATTCGAACGGCGACACGAAGAGCGTGAACTGGCTGCAGGCCGTGGTGATGGGAATCGTGCAGGGATTCGCCATTCCCTTTCGCGGCTTCTCGCGCTCCGGCTCGACGATTTCGGCCGGCCTGCTGGCGGAAGGCGGAAGGACGGCGGTCGAATCCTTCAGTTTCGCCATGGCCGTGGCGATCACTCCGCTGGCCATCGCCCGGGAAGTCTACCGACTGGTCCGCACCGAGCACCTGGCCGCCAGTCACATCCAAATCGCGGCTGTGCTCGCGCCGAGCCTGCTGGGACTGGCGTGCGCGTTCCTTGCCGGACTGATAGCGTTGAAATGGCTATCGCGATGGCTTCAGCAAGGCCACTGGTACTGGTTCGGCATCTACTGTCTGTTTGCCGCCGTGATCGTGGAACTGCTCCATCTGCGCAGGTGGTAGGCCTGGCGCGCGAAAATCCGCCGGCGGTTGCCCGTTGTGAAGGAAGCAGCGGCCGAAGATTTGCTTGTTTACCGGCTC
>JAHEKS010000435.1 GCA_024638215.1 Acidobacteriota bacterium
TGCTGCTCGGCGATGTAAACCAGCACCAGCCCCAGAATCACCACGCTCGAACTGTAAACGTCGGTGGAGAAATGCAGGGCGTCGGCTTCCAGCGCCTGGCTGTTGAACTTCCTCGCCACGCGAAACAGCGCCCGGGAACGAAACGTGTCCACGGTGATGGAAATAAACATCACCGCAAAAGCCCATAGCGACGGCTCCACGTGCACTTGGCGGAAGAAGAGCCGGCGGACCGCCTCCACGATGATCCAGGCGCAGGTCAGGAGCAGCAGCGCGGTTTCAATGAACGCCGACAGATGCTCGACTTTTCCATGCCCGAAGGGGTGAGAGGAGTCGGCGGGCTTGTCCGAGACCCGCACGGAAAAAAACGTCACCGCCGCGGCCACCAGGTCGAGCCCCGAGTGGGCGGCCTCGGAGAGAATCCCCAGGCTCCCGGTCAGCAGGCCGACGACAATCTTCAGCGTGGTCAGCACCGCCGCCGCAAGAAGCGATGACAGGGCGACGGATTGCTTCTCCTTCGATGGGACGCCGTTCTCTCGTGCCGTCTGCACCGTCGAACTCACAATTGACTTATCACAGCCCGGCGACAGCTTCAACCGCGCTCAAGGACTCTCCCGCTTACGATGCCGAAAGGGGTGTGCCGGCCCGGCCGAGGCCGGCAGCCTTTCACGGTTCGGTGCGGCGCCAAGAATCAGTCCGCCAGGTCGTCGAGTGCGGCCTGGAGTTCGCTTTGGGCATGCAGGTTCTTCAGTCGCCCGGCGATCTCGACCCCTTGGCTCAGAACCCGCCGCGCCTCTTCCCTCCGCCCTTGCTTGACCAGCAACATCCCCGCCTGGTAATACGTGGGGCAATAATCCGGATGATGTTCCAAAAGGTGCTGGAAGTGGTTCCACGCCTCCTCCTCGCGGCCGGCATTCTTCAACTCCATCGCCAGGCCATAGCGGAGAAAGGCATTGGCAGGCGACGCGTCCAGCGCCTCACGCAGCATTTCCAAGCGAGTCTTTTCCACCGGCCGGCCTCCCACTGGCGCTCGATTCCCTCTTTCCCAAGGTGGTTGCATCCCAACGAATGGTGCAATAGTATAAGGGCTTCGAAGGCAAAAGCAAAACGCCGGGCGAGTGGCCTTGTGGCGGGCGCTGCGTCCTGAATTTAATTCCACTCACGGAACGAGTTTCCAATCCCTTGGGAAGCTGATGGCGTTGACGCATATGAAAAGGCTGCGGGGCAAGACCGTTGACGAGTCGCGCGCGGAAATGGTGGAGGTGGTTTTGCCGGACGATGCCAACCCGCTCGGCAATATCCTGGGCGGCAAGGTGATGCACTTGATTGACATTGCCGGCGCTATTGCCGCGCACCGCCATGCCCGCAGCATGGTGGTGACGGTTTCGGTGGATAACCTCGACTTCACCCTCCCCGTCCGTGTGGGCCAACTCATTATCCTGCGCTCGCATGTGACGCGCGTTTTTCACACTTCGGTGGAGGTCGCCGTGCGCGTCTATCGGGAGGATTACATCACCGGAGACCGGCGCCAGACCAGTTCCGCGTTTGTGACCTATGTGGCCGTGGACGAAAACGGCCACCCGAAACCTATCCCGCCCGTCCTCCCCCGCACCGCCGAAGAAAGACGGGATTATCGCGAGGCGCTGGCCAGGCGCCGCCACCGGCTGGCCATCGCCGCCCGCGCGCATCGGCGCTATTTCGAAAAGTCCTGACGGCAGCCGGCGTCGCAGGCGGCCGGACTCAGCTCAAGGAGAGGCTCATGAAAGTAAAACGCAACAAGACCTTCTCGGGAACACCTTGGGAACCCAAAGTCGGCTACGCGCGCGCTGTGCAGGTCGGAGACACGGTTTACGTCTCCGGCACCACCGCGACCGATCCCTCGGGCAAGATTGTGGGCGAGGGAGATATGTACGCGCAAACGGTTCAGACCATCAAGAACATTCAGTCCGCGCTGGAGCGGCTGGGACTGACCCTCGACCACGTCGTCCGCACCCGCATGTACGTCACCGACCTTGCGCGCTGGGAAGAAGTGGGGCGTGCCCACGCCGAGTTCTTCGGCAATGTCCATCCCGCCACAACGATGGTGGGCATAACGCGGCTCGTGGATCCGGAAATGCTGGTCGAAATCGAGGCCGTGGCCGTCGTCTAGAAATCACATCGCCGCCTCGAAACCAATATCACGCCAAATGCGGGAACTAACGCGAAGGCCCCTGCGAAAATCGGGGCTCTGTGCCGGCGGAATCCGCAGGGGCGTGGCGGAGTTTCCCTCCCGCAGGAGTCTCTCGGCCATGGGGGCGAGCGGCGGCGATTTTGCTCGCTGAGGGCTTTAAGAGTTCGGGAACATCGGGCAATAGGGCAGCGGCCTTTTGAACCTGTACGTCACCCCTCGTTTCGATCTCGTTCCCCGCTGCCAGTCCGAACACCAGATTGAAAAGCTCGGTCTTGATGCGCAGCTCCAGATAACCCTTGTCACCGTCCCAGTATTCACCCGGCGTGCGGATGTCGTGGCGCGTAAGGTAGTCCCTGAAATCGTCCAGAGTCGCCTGGTCCGGTTCGAAGCTTGAGCTGATTCGTCCCCGGCGGGAGAGATAGTCGGAGGCATAGGTCGCGAAGATGCCGCGCCGGTCCAGGAACTGAACCCAGGGATCGCGCGTGGGTTCGGAGATTTCAACGTCGGGCGTAATGCCGCCGCCGGCGGCCAGCGGACGGCCGTTGTCGGTGTGAAAGTCTCCCGAGGAAGAAATGCCTTCCGACATCCGTTGCGGGTCGGCCAGCGAAGTCCCCGGCAGCGGTCGCTGGATGGACCGCCCGCTG
>JAHEKS010000436.1 GCA_024638215.1 Acidobacteriota bacterium
CGTACACGAAAACGTCGTACCCGCCCTGCTTCAGGTATCGAAACAGATTGGGCTCTTCCGGACGGAGGAAGTAGTAAAGGCTTCGATGCCCCCGCACGCTGGTGGGCCAACCGGTCAATAAACTGCAGCGCGACGCTCCGCAGACGGGATACTGCACGTAGCATCGCGGGAACCTCGCACCTTCCGAGGCCAGCCGGTCGAGATTCGGTGTATGGCAAACCCGGTTTCCATAGCAAGAGAGCGCGTCCGCCCTCAGCTCGTCGGGAAAAAAGAGGAGCAGATTGGGCTTTTGAGTTTTTGTCGCCGTAACCTTGGCTTCACCCGCTGCCGCATTCCCTTGGCCGACCTTCAGGCTTGCTGCCATGGACATACCTGCGGCACCGAGAAACTTGCGCCGCGAAATGTCATTGTTAGCCATTTTCACTTAACCCCCTATGGATGGAGATGTTTCCTCCCTCGAGCTCCTGACGAATCCCAGCACTTTCCTAGTGGGATTCTTTGACGTACACCTCGCCGGTGTTGAGGCTTGGCTTCTGGTTGAAGTAGCCGTAAGTCATGCCCTTGCCCGAGGCGATGTATTCCTTGAGCTTTGCGGACATTCGCTTGCAGATGTCCGGGTGCTGATCGGCCACATCGGTCAGTTCTTCAGGATCATCTTCAAGATTGTAGAGCTGCGGCTTGTAGACAGTTTCCGGTGCCCCGGGCCGCACGCTGAATTTTTCCTGGTGGGCTTCCGGCTTCCAGATTTCGCTGTAATTCCATTCATGGTCCCGTGCCGCACCGACCCAGCCATAGGTCTGCACGACACAATCACGCAGCGACCGCGTTGCCCCAGTTACCAGATTCCAGGCGTTCTCTCCGGTAACGCGCTTCGGCGGCTTCAGATCCAGCAAATGCAGCAGAGTCGGCATGACATCGTGGAACTGGACGAAGCCCGAAACATTCTTGCCGGCATACTGCTGGCCGGGCGTGCGGACCATGAAAGGGACGTGTGTCACCTGGCCGCGGATTTTGTCCGGACCTTTGAGGAACTGTCCGTGCTCGCCCAGCATGGCGCCGTGATCCGACATGAAGACGATGACGGTGTTCTTGAATAAGCCGTACTGCTTGACCGTATCCAGCAGCTCGCCAATCCAGTAGTCTACGCAACTGGCTTCACCAGCGTAGTTGGCCCGGAACCGCTGCTTGATCTCGTCGGACAGTGCGATGGTGGAATAAGGCGGTTCGATAAAACTGGGCGTGTAAGACCCGTGCCAGTACTTGTCGAGAAATCGCTCGGGGGGATCCCAGGGCTCGTGGGGATCGAACATCTCGACGTGCAGGTAAAATGGACGCTGGTCGAAGTTGGATTTGATCCAACGGATAGCGGTGCGGGATACAATCTCGGCGAGTGACTCACCATCTTGTTTCCAGAGGTTCCGATTGGCCTTGTACTGGCTCAGAAAAGGGCCAAGGTTGGGCATGTTGTCGAGGTAATCGCTCGAGACCATGTCGCTGACGTCGGGAAGCGCGTGAGGCGCGGTGCCGTAGGAGTCAACTTCCTGGCCGCGAATCCACTGATAAGTCGCAAAGCCGCGATGAAAGTTCCTTCCCGGCCGCTGCTCGTGCGGGAGGTCGCTGACCAGCGCCGTGATGTAGTCCGCCTCAAGGAGTGTTTCGCTCAGCGTCTGGTCCTCGTTGTAAAGATGATGCCAGCCCGGCAATTGCACCGGCTCATGCTGGCGGAAGTAGTAGCACGGAATCACTCTCCGGCCCGTATAAAGAGTGCGGCGGATGACGATGGTGGGCATCCCCTCCGGGTAAGCATCTTCAAAGACAACGCACTCCTTGGCGAAGCGGTCGAGGTTGGGGGTCTCAAGGTTTTCGAGCCACTTCTTCCCGTAACAAGCCAGATTGTCGTAGCGAAAAGTATCACTGACGATCACGATCAAGTTGAGATTGTTGCCGTGTTGCTTGGGCGGACGCTCCCAGGTTGAGCCGCACGACTCGATGTCGGGGTTTCCCGCCTCCGCAGGCGCCAAGCGAGCGCCCATGCCAGCGGCTGCCGCCGCGGCTACCGCGGTCTGTTTCATGAAGCTGCGTCGTGAAGACTCCTGCAATTTCATTCTCCCTCCATTTCATGACTCCGGACTGGGTTCGGATCATTGCAGAAATTTGTCAGATCACCCAGCCACCTATTCGGACGGTGAGTATTGCGGCCGGGAGAGCAGCATCCGCCCACCTTCAGCCCTCGAAAGCAAGACTGCCGCGGCCATGCCCAACCATGGTCAACGCCGCACCATCGAGCCAGGATAAGATGACATCGGGCGCCTCTGCCCCGGATAGCTGCTGGGGCGCCAGAGTCCTTATATCACCAGGAGTGAGAGAGTTCACGCCAAGAAATGATCAAAAACGAGTTTCACACGCTTCTCTTCCGCTCCTGCAAATCCGGCCCACAGCGGCGGATTTCAACGCTTCCAGGCCGCCGGCGGGGGGCTTGCATCAAGACAAAAGGATAAGGCAATGAAGCCCGAACCAAATTCCAGTTGACAGATCGCACTCAGCTCAAACAGCATAAAAGCGCCAGCGTCGTTTGGCTCCGGCCGCGATGATTATTCCGATTAGAAACGGTCATCACGATCATCTCGGAATTGCCGTTCACCATCTTGGGAATCCGTAATTGCGTCAAGGTCTTAGAAAGGAGACCCGAATGGGCTGTCACACTCGATTTATTCCTGGGTTAGCGAGCGATTCCTCTCACGGATCCTGGAACCAGTTTTCGATGGCAAAGATGTTCTTCTCCCTGATCTGTCTCGGGCTCGCGGCAGGCT
>JAHEKS010000162.1 GCA_024638215.1 Acidobacteriota bacterium
CTGGTCAATCTGTGCAGGCTGGTTTGATTTCGACCGGGACGGCTGGCTCGACCTTTTCGTAGCGAACTACTGCGTGTGGGGTCTGGATAAGGACCCGTATTGCAGCATGTCCAGCATGGGCGCCCGCTCCTATTGCAGCCCCAGGGAATTCAAAGGCCTGCCCGATATGCTTTTCCACAACAATCATGACGGGACTTTTACGGATGTCTCTGTGCCCTCAGGCGTTGCGAACTACACGGGCAAAGGCATGGGCGTAGCTTTCGCGGACTACGACGGCGACGGGTACCCGGATGTTTTCGTCGCTAACGACACCACCCGCAACTTTCTATTTCACAACCAGGGCGACGGGACATTTAAGGAAGTCGGCTTGCAGACAGGGGTTGCCTATAACGAAGATGGGGGCGCGCTGTCTTTCATGGGCGCGGACTTTCGAGACATTGATAACGACGGCCGGCCTGATCTTTTTGTGACCGCTCTCTCCAACGAATCCTTTTCGTATTTTCACAACGAGGGCGGGCGCTTCTTTCAAGATAACTCACCGATGACCATGCTCAGCCAGTTGAGTCTCTTGATGGGCGGCTGGAGCGATGGGATCTACGACATGAACAATGACGGATGGAAGGACCTCATTTCCGTCAATTCACACGTGGACGACAACATCGATAATGAAATGAACGTTCCCTATCGGCAGCCGAACGCTATCTTCGAAAACCTCGGGGGCAGTTTTGCCGACATCTCATCCACCGTCGGCCCCGACTTCCAAGTCCCTGCCGTGCACCGAGGAGCCGCCTTCGGGGACCTCTTCAACGATGGCAGAATTGACTTGGTGGACTCAGTGCAAAACGGCCCCGCTGAGATATTTCGAAACGTAAGCGAAAACGGGAATCACTGGCTGGAAATCAGAACCGTGGGAACAAGAAGCAATCGTGACGGCATCGGGGCGAAAATCCGCCTGGAGTCGGCCAGCGGAACTCAATATAACCACGTCACGACGAGTGTGGGGTACGCAAGCTCGAGCGACGTTCGCGTACACTTCGGGTTAGGCACAGATACCGTCGTCAAACAACTCGTCGTCGAATGGCCCAGCGGGATCCGCCAGGAGCTTACGAACGTCAAGGTGGACCAGATCCTGAAGATCGTGGAGCCTGAACGATAGTCCGTCTTGATGGGGCGATTTCTCAATCCGGAGAGTGAGACTCAGTCAGAGGATCTGGGCTGGGCGCCTCCCGGGCAGCACGTGCCGCGTGCCTTGAGGCCTCCGACGAATTCCCCATTGCCGTGTAAATCTGTGCCAGGAGGAAGTCAACTTTATAGTCGGGACCCTCAAGCCTGGTCGCTGATTCACCCTCGCGCGCAGCTTCCTGGAGGCGACCCATCCGAAAATAGATCTTGCTCAATTCATGATGAAGTTCAGCGCTGGCAGGAGCAACGCGCAAGCCCTCCTCCAGGACAGTCTGACTATCAGCCAGCCGGTTGAGCTTCAAAAGAAACTCCCCATAACTGATATAGATGTGCGAATCGAAAGGTCTCTGCTTAAGGCCAGCCTGCAAACCTTCCTTGTAACACTTCTTCGCCCCCTCACGGTCACCCAGGATATCTTTTGTCCGAGCCAGGTTATCGTAGCTCCTCACGCTTTGGGGGTTGATCCTTATCGCCCGTTCAAAAGCCTTTGCAGCCTCGGCAAAATCATCGCGTAAGAACAACGCGCGGCCAAGCATGAACCAGGTGTCCGAGTCGTCGGGATTCAGCTTTAGAGCCTTGCGATAATATGCCTGCGCATCGGCAAAGTTGTTTTCGGCAGTGCGAATCATTCCCAAAACCGTAAAGGCTTTTGCAAACTTGGAATCGAGCTGGAGCGCCTTTTGAGCGGATATCGCCGCCACATCGTACTTCTTCTGGTTGAACTGTGCGCCCGCCAGGAGGCAATAGGCTGCCGGAGACTGCTTGAATTTGAGATAGGTTAGGAAACACTTCTCGGCCTGAGCGGGCCGCTCCGTAAGGTAAAAAATCGTCCCCAAGTGAAGTTGGGCAATCGGAAAATCAGCGCTTTTAGGATCAACCTGTAAATAGAGCTGCTCGGCTTGGGCAAACCGCCTGCGCTGATAGAGCTTCTCCGCTTCGCGGAAATTCCGTTCCCAACTCAAGCCTGCGTGGGCCGGTATCCCGAAGCTGACAATGAGAAGGATCAGGAGCCGGAAGAACCGTGCACAGAACTTGCGTCCTCCAACCTTGGAGACCCGGGGCGAGCTATGGCCATTGGGGTTCTTCCGCGTCCCGGTCTCAGTTACGAAACGCGGCGGTGCGGACCCGGAAGATCCGACTCGATTCGGTCGCAGGCTCACAAGGCGCCGTTGGCTGTCAAAAGAAAACAAGTTCAAATCCGAGGGCGCATCGCGGCCACATCGCGCGGGACAGGATGCCGATTCCCCCGGCTAATTCGCGCGTGGCTGGTTATAAATCAGTTCGACCGTGACTCCGCCGTGCGGGGCGGTATCCAAATAGGCAAAGCGCCCCTTTCCACGCTCCATATCCCAGGCGCCGCTCATGACCACGCTCACGCCCTTGGCCTTGAAGTGTGCGATGGCCGTATCCATGTCCTTGACGCCGAACCCCAGGTGATGGAGACCCTCTCCGTGCTTCTTCGAATAGTCGAGGTAATCGTTCGGACCGGCGGTGGACTGAATCCACTCGAGCGGCCGGTCGCCCCACCGGTTCCAGCCGAGGTCCATTTCGAATTTCCCCGGCTTGCCGTGGTACATCCGGTTCAGGCTGATGTTGTGTTCTATCCCCAGGGCGCCAAAACCCAGGCGCTGCCAATAGGCGCTGACCTCGCGCACGTCGGGAACGACGAAACCATAATGATTGATGTTATTGAACGGGTATTCGTTGGCGCGCGGCTTCTCGCCGCCCATCGGCCAGTCGGGATTGTACGTCAACTCGACGGTCACGCCGCCCCCTTCCGGCCCAGTGTCCAGGTAGGCGAACCTGCCCTCGCCCTTTTGCCCTTTCCAGGTCCCGTACTGCACCACGCCTACGCCGAGCTGCTTGAAGTACCGGATCTGTTCGTCCATGACCTTCGGACTGGGCATTTGGTAGGCAAGATGGTGCACTCCATCACCGTGCTTGGAGAGGAATTCGTTGTAAACGCTGTAGCCCTCGACCGGCTGGATCCACTCGATCTGAACCCCGCCGATGTCGGCGAAGGCCATCTTCATTTTCAGCGGCGTTTTCTTGCCGCGATAGGTGACATCCGGGAAATCCGTCACGCCGGCGCGATGAATATTCTTAAGACCCAACCTTTGCCAGTAGTCCACAACCGGATCCAAATCCTTTACTACCCACCCGACCTGCACGATGTGGCTGTAAAGGGAACGATCAACCGTAGGGCCGACGACCCGGCCCGAAACGGGTGAGCCCATCATCACAAATCCGGCCGCGAGACATGAGGCCCCCACAACAAAAACTCGGATGACACCCTTGTTGACCATTTCGATCCTCCTCGGAAGCTTACCGCGCATTTTCCCCCCAATCGGGCAAAGTTATCAAACGGAATTTGAGGTGAGCCGCGTTATGGGGTGAAAAAATGTCCTTGAAAAAGGGATTAATCCGCCCCATGCGCAAGCCTTCGCGCGTGGTCTCCAAAGGCCGTTACCTTTTGCATCTCGACTCCTTCAGAGCTAAGGTTTTGGTCGAACAGTGTGCCGATCATGGAAACTCAGGCTTTTACGAATTCACCACTTCAAAACGCCAGAAACGAGAAGGTGGTTTTCCTCATGTTCTCGGGAAAGGATGCAACGTGACTCGCAAGGAGTTTCTGCAATCTGTAGCGGGCATGGGTGTCACGACTGCTGTGGCTCCGGCTACATCCATTCAAGGTATAGCGCCCCAGGACACGATGGGAAGCTGCAATTCTCGGCAACTAACAAAGGGGTGCCGCGCATTCCCGACGTATTTGAGGTTGGTAATGGGCGGATCGCGAGGCAGTTCGGGTCAAACGGGAAAAGTGCCTTCACAACAAACCTGAAAGCCAGAGCCACGGTGGGAGTCACTTCTTCGGAGTTCGCTCTCATGACGCATTCCGGGGATCGAGTGTTTCTCCGCACGCCTTCCACCACGCGCCTCGCGGGTGCCAATTTCCAGGCTCTTCCTAAAAGGGCGGAGTTCATGTGGTCGTCGGAGGCTCCCGCCCTGGACATCCACGTCTTCTACCAGACTGACGGCGACAAGCCCCGAATTTTCAAATGGATTGCGTTTGCGAACCGCAGCGGTCAGTCGGTTCGTATCACGCGCGCAACTGCCGAGGCGCTCGAGGTTTCCGCGGGCGGCGAACCGCTGCGGGGAGGCGTGGGACAACCCGTGGTGCTCGGAAATGAGTTCTTCCTCGGCATCGAACATCCGGCGGCGGCCAATGTGGCGCAAGGCCGAGAAATCATTCTTTCACATCATCCTGACTGCGTGCTCGCGCCGGGAGAGAGTTGGAAAAGTGAACGCGCTGTCCTGGGAGCAGCCATCGAAGGCGAATCCGTTGAAGATGCTTTTCATCGTTATCTGGTCGATCTCACGGGCCGATCAGCCAGATTCGCACCTCTCTACAATGACTGGGGAGCCCACGATGAGCTGGGCACGCTCGTCAAGCCTCAGCTAACCGAGCGACTAACTTTCGAGCTCGTTGACCAACTTAAGTCCTTGAAATCGAAATATGAGGCGGAATTCGCAGACTATGTTCTGGATGCCTTTTGGTACGACCCTAGGGGGAGCTTATCTGAAATTCAAGCAGCCGAATTGGCCGCATGGATATGAGCCAACTCTACGGCGCATCCTCGCCGGCGGTGATCAAGCCGGGTTTGTGGTTTGACTTGGGCGGCAGCACCCTTGACTTCAAGAACACGCCGGGGTGGGAGGGCACGGAAAAGCCCTGTCTTTCCGACCCCGAATTCGCGCGCTTGCTCGAGCGCGTGGTAGACTTTCACACTCGTCAGCATTCTCTTGGCCTCCTCAAGCTTGATTTCGCGAACCTTTACTGCCACCGGGGCTACGGGGAGGAATCCTCGCTTACGGTTCTCGAAAAAATTGCCGACGCTTTGAAAGGGGTCTGCGACAAGGCCCGTTCGGGAAACCCCGCAATGGTTATCCTGGCGTTCAATGTCTTTAGCAGGGTGGAGATGATTGAAAGCACCACCCTTTACAACGATGCCTATGCTGTTTCGCCATGGTGGCTGCTATGGTTCGACGCTCTTTACTCCGGCGACCCCCGCCCCTCGGAACTACCTTCAGTAACGTTCCTCCGGGATTCAGTAATCACCTATCAGGACCATGTTTTTCGAGGCTTCGTGAGATCCTGGTTGCCGTCTAATGCGATCGATGACTGCGGAACCATCGTAGGCAAGACCTCCACAATCTATTACCTGGGCGCCGAGGGCCTTACGGATTCCTGGATCCTGAACATCATGCGGGGCGCGCACTCGCCGACGTTTTATGGCGATCTGCGCCTACTTTCTGAGAACGGCCGTAGATTTCTGGTTGGATCCCTGCGATTCATGCATGAAAACGAAGCAATCTTGGCGAACACCAAGCCTGTTCTGGGAGTGCCCGGCAGGGGCGAAGTGTACGGCTATCTTGCCTCCCAAGGTGATCTGAACCTCGTGACCGTAGTTAATCCCGGCTTGTACCCGCAATCCTTTCTTCTTTCAGTGGCAAGCCAAACCCCTCGGGACGCGCTTCAAAGACTCGTATTTTCCAACGGTGGGCATGCGCAAGAAGACGTGCAACCGGCAGATGGTGTCCTGCAAGGGAGGCTTATCCCCGGACAAATTCGAATCTATGCGCTTTGACGGGCGTCTAAGATTGTGCCCTTGACGTTGCCTGTGGCTCCCACGAGAAGATTCAACGAGTTCACTCCCCTACCAGATTTGCTCAGCGAAAAAAAGATTGCTTACTTGAGGCTTGCTTCAGAAAATCCCGGAAGGACTCTAGCGATCGTCATACAGTATTTCAGAAATGGAAATCCCGATCGTTCATTCACGAGGCCGCAAGAAATTTGCAGGCTTGCGGGTGATGTCGCATCGAAGCCAGTCAGTTTCGCCTCCATTCCTACCGAAGGCACCGACATCTGGTCGAAATGTTCTTGGGCGGTTTTCAAGCATAGAGTTGAGGAAGATGAAATAGACAAGACGTTAAGATTGAGGCTTGTCGGTGATCCTCCCCGCGGCACGGATGTAGTGGTGCAAGCTATGTGGCTGCAATGAGTCAGCCTCAAGGCGGTGAGACTGACGCAAGATAAAGACCCGCGAAAGTTGAATCTGCAATTGAGCAGGAGCTTGCTGCAAGGTTTCAGACTGGTTTGGGGCCCAGTCTAGACGTTTCGTGCTGCTTGATTCCTCACCAAATCAAGGTGTGTCCTGAGAATGTCATGAATTCATGCCTGCGGTCGTAAGAACCGTACGGATGAAGTTTCAGTTGGAGATTACCCGCACGGCAACGAGGGAGGAAGTACCCGGAACGGAATTCTCGACTGTCGTTTCGAGCAAGGCCTGAAAGTACGGCGGAGGGGACTTCTGGTCTGGCGAAGCAGCCATCAGAGCCTTGCGCAATTCGGGCAGCCGTTCTGCATTGGTGATGTACTCGATGGCTGCCTGGGAACCCTGCGTGTAAATGCCGTACACGAGCAGGATGCGATTTTCTTTCCTTTCATTCGGCAACATCAGGATGAGGGCATAATCCCGCGCCAAGGCATTCGTGACCGGATCGAACTCCGGCTTGTAGACAGGCTTCTCGCCTGCACGTGGATGCTTGTTCAAAATGACTCCCGCTTGAAAACGGAAACCTCCCGGGTCAAGGAAAACCCTGCCACTCCAGGGCTGATTGCCTCCGAGAAAGATGGCGTTGCCCTGCTTGATTTCGTCGAAGTTGACAAGCCGCGACTGTGTCAGGCGAACTTTCCGGCCGGCGCGCGAAAACAGCTCGAAGAAGTTCAGCAGCCCCATCGTCTCGCCGACCGATGTGAAGTCCGTGGTATTGGGAACAAAGAGAAACTTCTTTAACTCACGGAAATGAATGGTGTCGCGAAACTCCGGAAGTTGCTCCTTGGGGATTTCGTGGCTGTGCGCCAGGATCTGGGCACTATCACCCTCATGCGCGGCCCGCAAGAGAGGATGGTTTGGAATGACGATAATGGGCGGCGGCGCGGGCGGTAGGAAAGGTCCCCAAAACCATTCGAGCGCGTCGGGTAACCTAGTGGGCGTCGGCTGAGCCCGCAGGGCCGTTTCCAATCGGGACCTTTCACGGATCAGAAGAATCGTGAGAACTGCACAGGCCGTTGCCAACGCGAGCGTAAGAGCATAGGCCAGCAGCATGCTTCGCGACGAAGGCTTCTCAGCCCGTCCCTCCTGCGCTTCGGAGGGAGTCTGTTCTGCTGGCGAGACTTTGGAGAATGTGGGTACATAATGGCCGGCAGGCAGGTCAATTCGCCACGGGCTTTTCTTGCCTTCTTCTTCGTAGTAAGTCCTCAAGGCCCGCCGTATCTCATGCGCCTGGACACGCACGATAGGGTCCTGCTGAGGATTAAAGTCGGGACCACGGTCGTAAACCTCTGCTCCGATCAGAAACTCATTCAGCTTCTCTGCACTTCCCATCAGGGCCTGCTCGGTTACAAACTCAAGAAAGCGGCGCTTCTTCGGAGCGAGGGCAAAGTAGCGACTTTGCAAAACTCTTCCAAGCTCCTCTCGTATTTCAAAGAGGGAGAGTTGGTCTGCTCTGACTTTCTGCAGGCTGGACATATCGATTCTCAGAGGCGGAGGGACCTGAAAACCAATCGGCTTGGGAGGGCCGCCCCTAGGTCGACTTCATATCTTCAGGTTAGCACTCGCAAAACATCTGGTCAAACCAGCATTTAGCGCTGCGCGACATCTTGTCACACGCCAAATAACGGTTAATTGTACCGTTAGCCCTCTCTACTGAAAGTCTCTTCAGGTTACCGCGGCCAACCCGCAGCCTGGTCAGGTCCTGCCTGAAAAGCCCCCATCCGGCAACGTTTCCGGGCGGACAGCTTGACCAAAGGTCGAAGGAGGATCTGGACAATCCTTCTGCCCTAAGCCCCTCTCGTTTGTTTCCAATCTGTTCCACCCACGCGCCGTTCCTCCCGCTGAGCATTAACTGCCCCACTAACTGGTCTTACATTGTATTCCCAACTCGGCCGGAATAAATAAGCAGGGATGCACGGACCAAATCCAGCACACAGGAAGGCCGTTAGCTCTATCAGAGGCGCGCGTGTGCAAACCCAGGACGCAGGAAGGCAGCCTAATCTGAAAGAGCCGCACGCAATCATCTTGTGCGGAATTGTTGGGGCATATCTTTCAATCTTACTGGTGCCCACCTTTGCGTCACCGCAAGTGGAGAATTTCCGGTTGAGAGTCACCAAGCAATTCGACGAGCCGATTCTCACCATCAACTCTCCTGACGCCAAGGAAATCAAGTACGGGTTTGAAGGCGGTCGGGTGCTGAAGCTCAAGGACACCTATCATCTCTTCACTTCGGAAATGGTTGGCGATCCGCACTGGGTCAAGATGAGATTGGCCCACTGGATCAGCCGTGATCGCCTACATTGGGACCGCGTGTCCACCTTGTTTGAATCGAGCGGAGACTTCACCGGCAAAGACCCGCGCGCAGCGCTCTGGTCGCCTATGCCTGTTTATGACCCGGAAGCGGAATGCTGGAATCTGTTTTATGTGGCATACCAGGCGGCTCCTGACACGGCGGAGCATTGGCTGACCAACCACGAGGGCCGGATCTGGCGCGCCGTCTCAAAGACCAAGGGCCTGGACGGCATCGGCGGTCCTTACGAGGACGTGGGTGTCATCCTTCAAAGGAGCAAGGACTCCGACCCATGGGAAGGGTTGCAAGGGACGGATTCCTTTTTCCCTTACCCGGTAGGAAATCAGTGGTACGCCTTCTACGGAACCGCCCACACGGAGAAGTTGCCGATTTGCCTCTGGCAAGTCGGGCTGGCCCGAGCGCCCAGCCTCGCGGGCCCGTGGAAACGGTGCAGCCGGATGAATCCACTAAAGATCGAAAAAACATTCATTGAAAATCCCATCGTCACCCGGCTCGCGGACGGGTCCTACGTGGCTGTCTACGATGACAATGTCGAGCACGCCGTGGGCTACACGTTCTCGGAGGACGGGATTCATTGGAGGGCCGGAAGAAAGCTTATTGTCCAGAAGGACGAGGGAATCTGGGCGAACGAGATTCGTACCCCTCTCGGACTTGTTGCCGAAGGGGAAAACACTTTCACGCTCTTCTACACCGCGAACGAAGACCTTCTCGGCGTGCCGTCGGACGCACACGGAATCAAGATGACGCCCGGCGCGGTAGGTTTGATCGAGGTTAAATTGGAAAACGCGAAGGCGGAGACTCAAAAGAACGTTAGAAACAAATCTGAGGTTCTCTTGAGTAAAAAGCAATGAATCACTACCTGTACTCGTTTGGCAGTCGGGCGGGGAAATCTTGGAGGAGATTATGAAGCAAATTAAAGCAATCGCCCCGGGGTGGTGGCTCCTGCTGGCAATGCTGGTCTTTCTTGCCCCCAGGCTTGCTGCTCAGGGATTGTTTGGCAGTATCAGCGGAATCGTTACGGACCCCAGCGGCGCCGTCGTCGTCGGGGCAACGGTCAAGGTGACCAACATCGCGACCAATGTGACGGTTACCCGTGTCACCAACAGCGCGGGTGTATACACCGCTACCAGCTTGAATCCCGGCAATTACCGGGTCGAAGCCGTAATGACGGGATTCAAGACAGCGGTAGCAAACAACATCGCTCTTGAAGTCAATTCCAACCGCGAAGTGAACCTGACGCTAGACCTGGGCCCGATCAGCCAAACCGTCGAGGTCACCGCTCAAAACGCTCCGATCCTGCAGACGCAGCAGACCGATCTGGGCCAAACTGTAAACTCTACCCGTTTAGAACAGTTGCCGACCCAGAGCGGCAACGGTCGCAGCCCGTACAACTTCCTCGTGCTTGCACCGGGAGTATCGCAGCAGTATGGCTGCTCGGGCGGGGGAGGAGGCGTTGGGACCTGCGGAAATGAGGGCAACGTACGGATCAGCGGCAGCCGACCCCGGAACGATGACAATCTCCTGGACGGCACCTCCATTACGCCGCCGGTGTTTGGCGGACAGGGCGTGCAGCCAACAGTAGAGGCGATCCAGGAGTTCCGCGTCGAGCAAAACAGCATGTCAGCGGAATACGGCAAAGCCGGCGGTGCCATTATCATTCAGGTGAGTAAGTCGGGCACAAACCAATTCCATGGCTCAGCCTATGAATACCTCCGGAATCAAAAGCTGGACGCCAGAGATTATTTTGCGGGGTTGGTCAAAAACCCCTTTACCTATAATGAGTTCGGAGCGAGCATT
>JAHEKS010000004.1 GCA_024638215.1 Acidobacteriota bacterium
AGGAATCCTGCGGCCAAGTGCAGGACCCGAAAAAAGAGAGCCACTCGTGCGCGGCCTGCGGCGGCCTGCTCGACGTCAAGTATGAGTTCGAGACGTTTGCGCCCGGCTCGATGCGCCGCACTTGGCACGAGCGCCGGCTTTCCGGCGAGCCCATCGACCGCAGCGGCGTGTGGCGATTCCGCGAGCTGATCCCCTTTATTGATTCGAATGACCGCATTATTTCGCTCTCCGAAGGTTCAACGCCGCTGGTCGGAGCGCGGCGTGCCGGCTGGTGGGCGGGACCGATCCACCTGACCGTCAAACATCAGGGGTCGAATCCCACCGGCTCGTTCAAAGACCTGGGCATGACCGCCTGCATCACGCGCGCGGCGGCGCGCGGCGTCAAAATGGTCGCCTGCGCCTCCACCGGCAACACTTCGGCTTCGATGGCTGCTTACGCCGCGCGCGCCGGGATGAAGGCGCTGCTCTTCGTTCCCTATCGCCAGATTTCCGCGGCCAAGCTCGCCCAGGCGCTTGATTTCGGCGCGCTGGTCGTCGAGGTGGGCGACACCTTTGATCAGGCGTTCGGGCTGCTGCGCGAAATCGCGCCGGAGCTTGGGCTCTATCTCGTCAACTCCATCAATCCTTTTCGCATCGAGGGCCAGAAAACCATCGTCGCGGAAATGATGGAGCAGCGCGCGTGGCGCCCGCCCGACTACATCGTGGTGCCGGGCGGAAATCTGGGCAATGCTTCCGCCATCGGCAAGGGCCTGCGCGAGCTGAAGGAGATGAATTTCATCGAGAAAGTCCCGCACGTGGTGGTGATTCAGGCGGCGGGCGCCAATCCCTTTTACCGCACTCTCAGCGCGAACTCGCCCGAGCTGATTCCCGTCGCCGAACCTTCCACGGAGGCGACCGCCATCCGCATCGGGCACCCGGCCAACTGGAAGAAGGCGCGCCGCGTGCTCGAATGGACCGGCGGCTTCTGCGAATCGGTGACCGACGAGGAGATTTTCGAAGCCAAAGCTGTCCTAGCTGAGGACGGCGTGGGCTGCGAGCCCGCCTCGGCCTCGACGGTCGCGGGCGTCAGGAAGCTGGTGCGCGCGGGGAAGATCGAGCGCCACGCCGATGTGGTCGTGGTGCTGACCGGTAACCAGTTGAAGGATACCGAATATGTGATGCGGCACCGTGCGGAAACGGAAGAGTCGCGCCAGCGGTTGCGCGTCGAGCCCTCGCTCGACGCCCTGCGCGCCGCACTCGACCGGGTTCTCAGTGTCCCGGTCGCAACCTAGCACTCCCCGTGCGGGAGGCTTGCTCCTCTCGCCGGCGCCCCGCTTCCGCGCGAAAGCCTTGCCATGGATGAAATTCTCCGCCGCGAAGTCCGATTGCTCACCACGCGCCTGGGCTCGATCGCTCGCGAGCTCGCCGGCGAGGAAACCTTCCGCGCCATCGAAAACCTGCGCGGCTTTTCCAAACAACTCCGGCAAAGTCCCAGTCCCGAGCTGCTGAGTTCGAACGAACAGGAGGTGCAGCGGCTCACCCTCCGGCGCGCGACCGAAGTGGCACACGCGTTCAGCCTTTTCTTTCACCTTGTCAACCTGTGCGAGGAACGCCAGCGGGTTCGCCGCCTGCGAGCCTATGAAGACCATGAGAAGGGCGCACCGATGTCGCTGCGGCATACCTTCAGCGAATTGGCGCGCCACAAAGTATCGGCGCGCGAAATCCTCGAACTTCTCCGCACCATGCACGTCGAGCCGGTGCTGACGGCGCATCCCACGGAGGCCAAGCGCCGCAGCGTCTTCAACCACGTACTGCGCATCGCGCGGACGCTGGAAGCGCACCAGGGCGCTCCGCACCACGTAGCCGAGCGCGCTCTGGATCCCTGGATCGAGGCGCTCTGGCTGACCGACGAGGTCCGCGAACGCCCCGTCACGCCGGAACTCGAAATCGAAAGCTCACTGGTTTTTCTCGAACGCACCATCTATGACCTGGCGGGCGTCTTCTGGGAGAGATTCTGCGACGAACTCGCGCGGCTCGATGATGCCGCGGAGGGACCGCCACCGTTTCTGCGTTTCGGCTCCTGGGTCGGCACCGATCGCGACGGCAATCCCAACGTCACGCCCGCGATCAGCCTGCGCGCGGCGGAACATCTGCGGCGCAGCATCCTGAATTACTACCTCAAATGCCTGCGGCAAATGCTGGGCGTGATTTCGTTTCCCCCTGTGCGGGCGACGGTCGAAAAGCGTATCCGGCGCGACCTGGAGCGCTCGATGCGCCGGTTCCCCGCGACGCGCGAGTTTCAGAAGGTCGATCAGCCGCACGAATATTACCGCCGCAAAATCCGCATCATGATGTGGCGGCTCGAGCAGACGGCCGAGGGACAATGCGGCGCTTACGCGGATGCGCGCGAGTTTGAAGGAGACGCGCGAAGGCTGGAAATGCTCCTGGCCGGGCATCCCAGCCCGCGCGTGGCTCGCCTGGGCCCGCGTCGGCTACGCGTGGCCGCGCAGGTCTTCGGCTTTCACGCCGCCAGCCTCGATTTTCGCCAGCACGTTTCCCTCATTCGCGCGGCGTCAGAGGAGATTCTTCGCGCCCACCGCAAGCCTTCCGAGCCGGCGCAAGCGCGAATCGAATCCATTCGATCTCTGCTCGCGAGAGCGCCGCGAAAACTGAAACTCTCCGCCAGCGCCAAGCGGACGCTCGAGGAATTCAGCGCGCTGAAAGATATTCAGGCGCGCTTTGGCGAAGCCGCTTCGCACCGCTACATCCTGAGCATGACGCGCTCGGCAGCGGACGTTTGGGACGCGCTGCTGCTGGGCTGGCAGGCGGGCCTGGTGCGCGCGCGGCGAGGCAAGCTGCAATCGTCGCTCGACGTCATACCCCTTTTTGAAACGCTTGAAGACCTCGAGGCCGGCCCCGGCGTGCTCGACGAACTTCTGAGCGATCCCGTCTACCGCCGCCTTGTCGCCTCGCGCGAGGATTTCCAGGAAGTGATGCTCGGGTACTCGGACTCGGTGAAAGACGGCGGCTACTTTGCGGCCAACTTTGCCTTGCTGCGCGCACAAAAGCGGCTGTGGGAAGTCGCCGCGCGGCACGGCGTGCGCTTGAGCCTTTTTCACGGCAAGGGCGGCACCATCGGGCGCGGCGGCGGGCAGTCGCACCGCAGCGTCCACGCGCAACCCTACGCGGCGCCGGGCGGACGCATCCGCATCACCGAACAGGGAGAAGTGATCTCGCTCAAATACGCCAACCTGGAAATCGCCGAGCGCAACCTGGAGCAACTGGTCAGCTCGGTGCTCGACACGCTGCTGCTCGACCCGCGGCGCAAGCCGCGCGAGCACCGCCTGCCCGAATGGGAAGCGTACGCGCAGGAGATGGCCGATGCGAGCAGCCGCTTCTATCGCGAGCTGGTTTACGAAACGCCCGGCTTCATGGAATATTTCCGCCAAGCCACGCCGATTGATCTGATCGAAGGGCTGCGGCTCGGCTCGCGCCCCAGCCGGCGTTCGCGCGCGGGCGACCTGAGCGGACTGCGCGCCATCCCGTGGGTTTTTGCCTGGACGCAATCGCGCCACTTCATTCCGGCGTGGTACGGGCTCGGTTACGCGCTGGAGAAATTCGCAGGCGATCATCCGCCCTCGGGCTGGCAAATCCTGAGAGAGATGTACCGCGACTGGCCGTTCTTCTCGCTGCTCGTTGACAACGCCGAGGTCTCGCTCGCCAAGACCGACCTTTACATCGCGCGCCGCTACGACGCCTTGTGCCGCGACGCCAATCTGCGCGAGGCGATTTCCAAGCGCATCGAAGAGGAATACGCGCGCAGCGTGCGCGCCGTGCTCGCCATCACGGAATCCTCGCGGCTGCTCGCGCGCCAGCCGGTGCTGGAAGAATCCATCCGCCTGCGCAATCCCTACGTGGACCCGCTCAACTTTCTGCAAATCCGCTTCCTCGGCGAGTGGCGCCGCGCACCCGCCGTGCGACCGGAATTGCTCCACCTGCTGCAACTCACCGTCGGCGGCATCGCCTTCGGAATGAAAAGCACGGGCTGAAATGGCCTGCCGCTCGAGCGCGGCATCTGGCTCTATCCTTTGCACGCTCTCACCTGCATAATGAGGAATCGGGACTCGCATTTCTCAGCAAGAGAGGCATGACGATGGCACAGAAGATCACTCAAGTTGACGCTTTTGCGGACAAACCCTTTGCTGGAAATCCCGCCGCGGTGTGCATTCTTGCCGCGCCACGCGAGGAAAGCTGGATGCGCAACGTGGCGCGCGAAATGAATCTCTCGGAGACCGCGTTCCTGGTCAAACAAGCGGACGGCTACGACCTGCGCTGGTTCACGCCGACGGTGGAAATCGCGCTTTGCGGGCACGCGACCTTGGCCAGCGCCCACGTGCTCTGGGAAGAAGGTCTGCTGAAACCGGCCGAGCAGGCGCGCTTCCACACCCAGAGCGGTCTGCTCACCGCCGACCGCCGCGGCGATTGGATCGAGATGGATTTCCCCGCCTTGCCGGAACATCCCGTCGAGCCTCCCACGGGCCTGGGAGAAGCTCTGGGAACCGAGTGGACGCACGTGGGAAGGAACAAGTTTGATTATCTGGTGGAATTGGATTCGGAAGAGACCGTCCGCGGTCTCAAGCCGGATATTACCGAGCTGAAAGCGCTTGCCGTTCGCGGGCTGATCGTGACCAGCAAAGCCTCCTCGCCCGGATTCGACTTTGTCTCGCGCTTTTTCGCGCCCGCCTCGGGCGTGGATGAAGATCCCGTCACCGGCTCCGCGCACTGCTGCCTGGGGCCTTACTGGAGCAAGCGCTTGAACAAGACGGAATTCACCGCCTATCAGGCTTCCGCGCGCGGCGGCGTGGTGCGCGTGCGCGTCGCGGGCGACCGCGTCAAGCTCAGCGGCCAGGCGGTGACCGTTTTGCGCGGGGAACTTCTCTAACCCGCCTTGCTCTTGTCCTCGCGCCGCTGGCAGAATAGTCCCATGCATCCCACTCGAGCGCCGCGCGTCAAAATCTGCTGCATCGCGAGCCTGGAAGAAGCCTGGCTGGCGATCCGTCACGGCGCCTCCGCGCTCGGGCTCGTCTCCGCCATGCCGAGCGGCCCGGGCCCAATTCCCGAAGAACTCATCGCGCAAATCGCCGCGCGCGTCCCGCCCCCTGTCGCGACGTTCCTCCTCACCAGCCGCCAGGACGCGGCATCCATCATGGAGCAGCAACGCCGCACGCGGGTGAACACCATCCAAATCTGCGATCACCTTCCGCCGGCCGATTTCGACGAGCTTCGCCGGTCGTTGCCGGGCATTCGCCTGGTTCAGGTGATTCATGTTCAGGGGCCAGAATCTCTGCGAGAGGCGACTTCGGTGGCGCGCCACGTTGACGCGATTCTGCTCGACTCCGGAAGGCCGAAGGCTGAGGTGAAAGAACTCGGCGGCACCGGCCGCGTGCACGATTGGACCATCAGCCGGCAAATCCGCGAAGCCGTCGAAGTGCCGATCTTTCTCGCGGGCGGCTTGAAAGCCGAAAACGTCCATGAGGCAATCGAGCAAGTCTCGCCGTTTGCCCTCGATGTCTGCACGGGAGTGCGGACGGACGGCAAACTCGATGAGGCGAAGCTCGCGGCGTTTTTCCGCGAAGTTCGCGCCGCTACGGAATCCCTCTAAATCGAGCTTAATTGGCCTAGCTGTTCTGGTTTTCGACGAGTTGTTTGGCGCGCTGGGCAGCAGCCGTCCGCCGCTATCAACAATGGCCAAACCGCGTCTGTCGTACGCTAAGCGCGGACAAGCGGGAGGCTTCGGACGCGGACGCCTGTTTCCGTAACAGTAACCATCGCGCCGGAATCCAGCCTGTCCTTGCATCGCTGAATCACGCGGGTGAGGAGGCGGGCAAGCTCCGTGGAATTCAATCCTTCGATGCGGATGCGGATCACAGACGGTCCGCGGGCACCGGATAACGCCAATTGCGTGTGGAAATCAGCGTCCAAGGTCACCAGGACCATTCCGCGGTTAAGCGCATAGGCGAGAATTGTCTTGTCGTCGGCGGTGGCCAACCCAATATCACCGACGTGTTCTGCACTCAGCGACGGATCAGAAACCTGGAAAGCGTCTTTCTGGAAGGCGTCAGCTTGAAAAGCAGCGGCCGTAGAGCGGGGCAGCCCCTGATCGAGTAACAGTCTCATCGCGCGGCGACCGGCGGCAGAATCTGGTCATCGAGGTAGGCGCTCGCAAACTGGAGCGCCTGGCGAATGTCTTCTTCTTCGAGCTCCGGGTATTCGCGCTTAAGCTCGGCCCGGTCGGGATAGGTCGCCAGAGCTTCGAGCACGCGTCGCACCGTCAGTCGCAGATTGCGAATGCACGGCTCGCCGTTCATGCGGGCGGGGTCCGACGTGATTCGGTCAAAATTCGCCATGGTCGCACGGCACCTGTTCGGATTTTACCACGGCTGCAGTTAAGAGTTTTGGCTTTCGACCAGCTGTTTGGCGCGCTCAGCGGCACGGACGACGGCTTTGATAAGGGTGACGCGCAGGCCGCCTTCTTCGAGCTCGAGCAGGCCGTCAATGGTGCAGCCGGCGGGTGTGGTGACAACGTCCTTGAGTTTCGCGGGATGCTCGCCGGTCGCGAGCACCATCGCGGAAGCGCCCAGCAGCGTTTGGGCGCAGAGTTCGGTCGAAAGTTCGCGCGGCAATCCCAATTTCACGCCGCCTTCGGCGAGGGATTCGATAATCATGTAAACGTAAGCCGGGCCGGAGGCGGAAAGGCCGGTGATGGCGTCGAGGTGTTTTTCATCCACCACCACCGACCGTCCCATGGAGTCAAAAATGCGCCGCGCAGTCGCGACGTCCTGGTCGGTGGCATGCTTGCCGCGCGCCAGTGCCGTCATTCCCTGGCGAATCAGGCAGGGCGTGTTGGGCATGGCGCGAATCACGCGCGCGGGGCGTCCGAGCTCACGCTCGATCAACGCCGTGGTGACGGAGGCTGCGGCGGAGATAATCACCGCGTCCTTGCGCAGATGCTTCTTGACCTCTTGCAGAAATCCGCGCACTTGTTGCGGTTTGAGCGCGACAAGAACGAGGTCGGCGCCCGCGACGGCCCGGGCGTTTTCCGTGTGCGCCTTGATGCCGTATTTTTCCGCCAGCGAATCGGCGCGCGGCTGGTGCGCAACCGTGGCCTCGACATGCGAAGCCGGAACGAGCTGCGAGCTCAAGATGCCCGAAAGCAACGCCTCACCGAGCTTCCCTGCACCGATGATCGCCAGCTTTCTTACCTGCAGCGCGTGCTCTTTGCTGGATTGCGAGACTTTGGATGAACTAGTCACTTTCGGTTGTCCTTTGTCCGTTGTCCGTTGTCAGTTGCCGGTTGCCGGTTGCAGGTTCTCAAAGCTCGGGGTTTGCTTCCGCCTTCTGAACTCCGGTTTCTGATCTCTAATTTCTGCTTTCTACCTTCCTGTTTCCGACTTGCCACTTACCACTCGTCACTTGCCACTGTTCTCATCCCCGCGCCTGCGCCTGCGCCGCGGTTGCTTCTTCCTTGCCGGTCTGAATCCAGGGCATCATTTTGCGCAGCGCGGAGCCTACTTTCTCGATCTGATGCTCGGCGGCCTTCGAGCGCATTTCGAGAAACTTCTTGCGCCCGGCGGCGTTCTCATCCATCCATTCCTTGGCGAAGCTGCCGCTCTGGATTTCTCCCAGAATTTTCTTCATCGCCTCGCGCACGTGCGCATCAATCACGCGCGGGCCGCGTGAGTAGTCGCCGTATTCGGCGGTGTCCGAGACCGAATAGCGCATGTACTTGATGCCGCCCTGATAAATGAGATCCACGATCAGCTTCAGCTCGTGCAGGCATTCAAAGTAGGCAATCTCCGGCTGGTAGCCGGCCTGGACGAGCGTCTCAAACGCGGTGGTAATGAGATAGGAAACGCCGCCGCAGAGCACCGACTGCTCGCCGAAAAGGTCGGTCTCGGTTTCTTCCTTGAACGTGGTGCCGATGACGCCCGCCTTCAAACTTCCGATGCCTTTCGCGTAGGTGAGCGCGGTCTGTTCGGCGTGGCCGGAAGCGTCCTGCTCGACCGCCAGCAGCGACGGCACACCGACGCCTTCCGTGAAGAGCTCCCGCAGGCGGTGGCCCGGGCACTTGGGCGCGATCATGATCACATCCACGCTTTTCGGCGGCTGGATGAATTTGAAGTGAATGTTGAACCCGTGCGCGAAGAGGAGCGTTTTGCCGGGCGCAAGATTCGGCTCGATCGCTTCCTTGTAGAGCTTGGCCATGGGCGGGTCGGGCACGAGCAGCGCCACCACGTCGCCGCGCTTGGTCGCTTCGGCCGGGTCGTACACCTCCAGCTTCTGCGCCTGGGCCTTCGCGCGAGAGGCGCTCGACGCGGGCAATCCGACAATCACCTTCACGCCGCTGTCGCGCAGGTTGAGCGCGTGCGCGTGTCCCTGGCTGCCGTAACCGATAATCGCTACCGTCTTGCCCGCCAGATTCTTTAAATCGCCGTCAGCTTCGTAATAGACCTTTGCCATCGTTGTAGGATCCTTTTCTGAAGGGTATGGAATCGAGTGCCGAAACCGGCGCCGACCTCAACAGGCCGCCTCGACCGCCTGGGGAGCCTCGCGCGTGGTCCGCACTCGCGCGAAGGGCAGGAACCCCGCCGCGGAAAAACTCGGATGGGTTTTGGCCGCCGTGGCCGGGATTTCCAGCAGGAACTTGCCGTGCCCGGCGAAGAGGAGCTTCGCGTCGGGAAGCGACTCGAGGATTCGCGCCGCGATGGAGGAATCCTCGGCACCGTCAATGAAGAGGAAAGAAGCGTCGGCGGACGGCTCGTGGCGGTAGTAATCCACGTGCTGAACGCCCGCCGTCGTGCGCAGGTAGTTGAAGATGTGCTCGGCGTCCGCTTCCGGCGCCTCGACCAGCACCATCATCGAAAAGCTCGCGGGCTGCGCCGTCAGGGTCAGCGTCGCGATCTTCAGGCCTTTGCGGCGGAAGATGTTCATCAGCCGGCACGCGGCGATGGGATCGTTGTCGGTTTCAAGTGCAATAAGCCACTTCATTGGAGTACCGTCCTTTGTCCTTCGTCAGTTGTCCGTTGTCCCCCGTCTCGTTGTTTTTCACAACTGACAACGGACCAGGGACCACGGACGTCTTTACTAAACGGCCCACAAATCGTCGAGCGATTCCTCTTCCACCAGCACGCGCGGCGGCTCGACTACCATCTCCGCCAGCGAAGCTCCGGGCGGCACGATGGGATAGACGTTTTCCGCCGGGTCCACCCAGAAGTCAATCAGGCGCGGCTCGCGGTCGCTCAAGAAATCGCGCACGGCGTCCACCACGTCGGTGCGGTGGTCGACGCGCGAGCCGCGAATGCCGTAAGACTCGGCCAGCTTGGCGAAGTCCGGCGCGAAGTTCAGGTCAATGTCGCAGAAACGCTTTTCAAAGAAGATTTCCTGCCACTGGCGCACCATGCCGAGCGAGCGGTTGTTGATGACCGCGATCTTCACCGGCACGCGGTATTGCACGATGGTGGCGAGATCGTTCAGCGTCATCTGAAAACCGCCGTCGCCCACGATGGCCACCACCTGGCGGTCGGGGAAAGCCATCTGCGCGCCCATCGCCGCCGGGAAGCCGTAACCCATCGTGCCCAGGCCGCTCGAGGAGAGCCAAGTGCGCGGGTAGTTGAAGCGGCAGAACTGCGCCGACCACATCTGGTGCTGGCCGACGTCCACGGCGATAATGCCGCGCTCTTCGAGACAGTTGGAAATCGTCTCCAAAACGTACTGCGGCTTCACCGCGTGCGAATACTTGTCGTAGGTGAGCGGATGCTGGGCGCGCCATGCCTCGATGCGCTGCAGCCAGTGGTCGCGCTCGGGCGTCGCCAGCGCCACGCCCGATTTGGCGCGGCGCTTCAGCTCGGCGAGGAGCGCCTGCAAAGTTTCGCGCGCGTCGCCCACCAGAGCCAGGTCCACCGCGACGTTCTTGTTGACCTCGGAGGGATCCACGTCAAAGTGGATTTTCCGGGCGCGCGACGCAAAATCCTTGACGCGGCCCGTGACGCGGTCGTCGAAGCGCGCGCCGATGGCGATGAGCAGGTCAGCGCTGCAGATCGCCGTGTTCGCCGCGTAGGAGCCGTGCATGCCCAGCATGCCGAGCGAAAGCGGATGGCGCGAAGGAAATGCGCCGAGTCCCATCAGAGTGGTTGTTACCGGGATGTGAACCAGCTCCGCCAGCTCGCGAAGCTCCTGCCAGGCGTCGGAAGCGATCACGCCGCCGCCGACGTAGAGCACCGCCTGATGACTTTCGAGAATCATCTCTGCGGCGTGGCGAACGTCGTCCTCAGACCATTCACGCGCACGCTCGGGGCGCGCATCCGCGGGACGCTCGGGATAAGAGGGGTCGGCTTTGTCGACCAGAACGCTCTTGGGAAGATCCACCAGCACGGGGCCGGGACGGCCGGAAACCGCGGTCTTGAAGGCGCGATGAATGATCTCCGGAATTTCCGCGGCGGTGCGCGCCATGAACGATTGCTTGGTGCAAGGCATCGTGATGCCGATGGTGTCGGCTTCCTGAAAGGCGTCTTTGCCGACCAGCGACAGCGGCACTTGGCCGGTGAGCGCAACCACGGGAATGGAATCCATCATCGCGGACGTCAAACCGGTGGTGAGGTTGGTTGCGCCGGGACCGGAAGTGGCCAGGCACACGCCAGGCTTGCCGCTGACGCGCGCGTAGCCATCGGCCGCGAACGCAGCCGCCTGCTCGTGCCGCACCAGCAAGTGGCGAATGCCCGCGCTGTAGAGCGCGTCGTAGAGCGGCAGAACTGCGCCGCCGGGCAATCCGAAGACGACCTCGACTTTTTCGCGGTGCAGGCATTCGAGCAAAATTTCCGACCCAGAAAAAAGTCTTCCCATTTGTGTCACCCGTATCCCTGGTATCATTGGCCGCGCCCTGCGTACGGCCTGAGTCCCAATCTACCGACCGGTCGGTAGGTAAGTTAGCATGACCTCCTGTCCCCGTCAACCCCCTTTTGCTAACTTTTTTCAGGGTAATGGATTACGGCGGCGACGGCGGCACCTTGTCTACGGGATCGTCCGGCAGGTTCGCGGCAGGCGCAAGCCCGTCCCTCAAGTATGTCCAGACCGTGGTTCACTGAGCCAGAATGTGCAAGCCAAGCGGCTCTTACTTGGGATCTCGCCTGTCTGTCCAGCCTATTCGGGGGGGAACCGGCACTGCCCAGGCGACAATCAGTCCGCACTCTCGTCCCGCCGAGGGGCCAGCCTGCCCAAAATCCGACGTAATGTCTGAACGGCTGCACTCGTCGCGCTTACTGCGCCGCCGCGCTCGCTGGAGCCGCCGCGCGCCTTCACACCGGCATCAGAGTGGACTTTATGTCCGCAAGACTCAATGCCCTTGCCAAGGGCGACACAATTTCCGCCGCCACGGCGTTCCAGTCCTGAGCCCCGGCGTTGGACGGTCGAAACTCGCCCCAAGTGGACTTTATGCCCGCCCTCGCAAAGCATTCCTGCACGGCAGCGACGGCCTCCTCGGCGCTGCCCTGTGCCAGGATGCCGACGGCCGGCCCCGAGCCGCACACAAACAGGCTCACGGTATTGGCGGTCCGCACTTTCAGAGCCGCTTCGAGCCCGGACACGTTTTTCTCGCAGGTCGGCGGCAATGAAATCTCGACTGCCTCGCTCGCGCCTTCTTCCGGCCGCGCAAAGTATGCGGCCAAGGCAGCGGCGCGCTCATGGGCCGCGGCAGCGTTGGCCTGAGCGGCCCGCCGCCCCACGTTTTCCTTCCGAGCCTTTCCCAGCGGCGCATCGGGCGCGACCACGCTCAGCACAAAATTCTCCGGCACCACGGTACGCCGAAACGCGCCCTCCGATTCATCTGCGGCCACCACAAACCCGCCGTACCACGCCGCGCGCAGATTGTCGCCACGCGTCTCATAAATCGCCGCGAGCTCGAACAGAGTTTTCTCATCCAGGCCCAGATCGTACAGCCGGTCGGCGGCCACGAGTCCCGCCAGCACGGCCGCGGTGCTCGAGCCCAATCCCACCGCCACGGGCACGGAGCTGTAGATTTCGAAGTCGGCGCCGGTAAATTCCAGCTCGCGCAGGTGCAGCGCCGATTGCATGGCGCGCGCCACCAGGTTGGAGCGGTCGCGCGGCACGCGCTCGCCGTTCTCGCCGAAGTAGCGGACGTTCACCTGCCCGTCCAGGCGCGGCGTCACCTTCACGTTCAGCGGCGCATCCAGCGCCATCGCCGCCGTGTCTTTGGCGCCTGCGAAATTTCCCACCGTTGCCGGAACTTTAATTAATACCGAATGTGTGGGCATGTTTGACTCCGTAATCAGTTTTCAGTTATCAGTTGTCAGTTCTCAGCATTCAGTTCTCAGTTTTCAGTTCTCAGTCAACAGTTCCTGGTTGCTGGTTCCTGGTTGTTGGCTCCTGGTTCCTGGTGCTTGGTTCCTCGTTCTTCGTCCCTTGTCACTTTCACTTCACCCTTCAGACTCTGCCCTTCAGACTTCGCCCTTCACACTTCAGGCTTTTTTGCCAGCCCCCAGCATTTAGCACCCAGAACCAGTTTCTTCGGTGGCTGCGAAGCCAGCTTCCACGTTACGGCACGCCAGCGTCCATGTGAAATCCAAAATTTTTATTATGGGGATAAATCGGGGTTCGGGACGCAAGGGCGGGGGTTCGTGATTCGGGACTCGGGGCTCGGCGCTCGGAACGTAGGGGACGGGATTCGGGACAGGGGAGAAGCAAGGATGAAGTATGAAGTCTGAAGGATGAATTATGAATTATGAATTACCGGATACTGAGAGCTGAGGGCCGACAACTGCCGGGAAATCGGGGCTCGGAACCAGGATTCGGGATTCAGATCTCAGTTCTCAGTCCTCAGCCCTCAGTTTTCAGCCTTCAGACTTCAAACTTCAGACTTCATACTTCAGACTTTCCCCTTCGTCCGCGTAATCCCTCCCCGACCGGGAGAATGTGATCAACTCAGTGATCAACGTTTGTAGATTGATCGTCCTCTGAACATTGATCATCTTGACAAGCAATGCGGCCCGATCAACGATCCGATCCGTGCCATCGAACCATCGGACGATCTGACCATCTGGCCATCGGACCAGCAAAACGATGACCCGATGAACCGATTATCTTCGCTCATGGAATCCCGTAACCCGAACCCCGAATCCGGGCCCCTGAATCCTGAATCCCGCCCCCGGCTGGATCGGGGGCTGAATCCTGTTTTCCACGACCCCAAGCACCACATCAAAATCTTCCAGGGCGACTGCCTGGAAATCCTGGCGGCGATTCCCGCCGACACGGTGGACCTGATTTTCGCCGACCCGCCCTATTTCCTCTCGAACGACGGGATTACCTGCCACGCCGGGCGCATGGTGAGCGTCAACAAGGGCACTTGGGATAAATCCAAAGGCCCCGACGCCAACCACGAATTCAACAAGACGTGGCTCGCCGCCTGCCAGCGCGTGCTGAAACCGAATGGGAGCATTTGGGTTTCCGGCACCGCGCACGTGATTCATTCCGTCGGCTTCGCGATGCAGCAACTGGGCATGAAGCTGCTGAACGACATCACCTGGGTCAAGCCCAACCCGCCACCCAACCTTTCCTGCCGGTACTTTACCCACGCCACCGAAACGCTGATTTGGGCGGCGAAGAACAAGAAGAGCCGGCACACGTTCAATTACAAATTGATGCGGGAACTGGCGGGCGGCAAGCAGATGAAAAGCGTGTGGCAGATTCCTGCCCCCGACCGCGACGAGAAACGCTTCGGCAAGCACCCCACGCAAAAACCCGTGGCGCTGCTCGAAAGAATTCTGCTCGCGGCGTCGAACGAAGGCGACTTGGTTCTCGACCCCTTTGCGGGCAGCGGAACGACGGCGATTGCGGCGCTGCGGCTGCGGCGCTCGGCTCTCGCAATCGAACTCGACATGGCGTTCGTCCAGCTCGCCGCGCGGCGCACCGTGGCCGTGACTGTCGCGGTCAGGATGAGGGCCGACTGCTACGCATCTAGCCTTGATCTGCGAGCCGTTTTCATGGATCGATCAGTGGACGAGGCCGCCCCGGTGGAAATGCTGCCGACAACTCAACTGGTGCATCGCGAGCGAAAGTATTTCTTTGTCGGCGCGGTTCATCGCGAGATTGTCTATTCCGTTGTGGCCGATTCACTGCAGGAAGCCTGGAGAAGTTTCCGCGCCAGCTGCTTCCAACATCTTGATATCTTCTCCGTTATCAAGACCGAAACTGAGATTTACCTCGCGCAATGAGTTATGATCTAATCTCAACATGCGAGTCCAGATGCCGGGTGAATTGGCCCGACCCTATCGCAGCTTGTCACAAAAGGCTCGCGTCGTGAGCGAAGCGTGGGGTGCGGAAAACCTCTACTGCGCGAATTGCTCCTCCGATAGCCTGGCTCAACTTGCAGCGAACACGAGAGCCGTAGATTTCAGGTGCCCCGAATGTGACTCCCTTTTCCAACTCAAGTGCCAGAGCAAACCCTTGGGCCGTCAGATTGCCGATGCGGGCTTCGACGCAATGCGCGAGGCCATCTCGCAGGTAGGCCCTACGAACCTGTTCGCGTTGCATTACAGCCCCCAGGATTGGCTCGTGCGTGACCTGATTATCGTGCCTCATTTCGCGTTTTCGATGTCCTGCATCCGGAAACGAAATCCGCTGCGCCCACAGGCGCGCCGGCACGGACACGTGCTGTGCACCATCTTGCTTTCGAGTTTCCCCTCCGACGCGAAGATTCCAATCGTCACAGATGGAACACCAACGAACCCAAAATTGGTGCGGGAGCAATACGCCCGCTTGCGGCCGCTCGCCAACGTCAAGCACGACGCGCGCGGGTGGACGCTGGACGTGCTAAATGCCGTTCGTCGGCTGGGGAAAGAGGAATTTACGCTGGCGGAGATATACGGCTTTGCGGGTGAGCTGGCCCGCCTGCATCCCCAAAACGAGCACATCGAGCCGAAAATCCGGCAGCAACTTCAGAACTTGCGTGACCTTGGTTTTGTCCGATTCCTCGGCCGCGGGAATTACCGCATTTGGTAGGGGAGGGCTCCGCCCTCTCGTTCCGTTCCGAACCCAGAAAGCGGGAGCCCAGAGGGCTCCCCTACCAACTGCATCGCCTCCGTCCCCACAACAAGCACATCGAGCCGAAAATCCGGCAGCAAGTCCAGAACTTGCGTGGCCTTGGGCTGGTGGAATTCCGCGGCCGCGGGCGGTATCGGGCGTAGGGACTCGGGGCTCGCGACTCGGGGCTCGGGATTCGGGTTTAGGGGTTCGGGAGTGGGGACTCGGGGAACGGGGGTGAAGCGCGTTAGCCACAGAGGGCACAGGTCACTCAGAGACAGGCCACCACGGCCCCGCTTCAGGGCTCCAACTGGCGTAACCGCATCTGGGATTCCGCTTGCTTCAAGGTCGCCAACTCTTTCTCCTTCCAGCGGTTGGTGATGCCCCGCTTGTGGGGTTTGCAAAGGCCGCAGGCGCGGCGTTTCCGTTTCAGGCGTTTTCGCATGAGGCGAGTATAGCAGGCCGTGGGAAGTGCCGGTGAGGCGTCTCAAAAACGAGACGTTCCGCCGGAACGTCTCTACGCCAACATAAGGCGTTCGCCCTTGGGCTCGGGGACGGGGTCGCCAAACTCGCGCGCGGTATCAATCCAAAGCTGGATGGCCTCGTTGGCGTGGGCGAGAGCCGCCGCCTGCGACTCCCCGTGGGCCATGCATCCGGGCAGCTCCGGGACCTCGGCGACAAACACCTGGTCCTCGTTGCTCCAGTAGATGATGATTTCGTACTTGTGCATGGCTACTCCCTGCCTCCCCCAAGGCCGTAACGCAGGATCACGCGGCGGACCTGGCGCACTTGGTACACTTTAGCCTTATCTCCCTCTTTCTACAAATTAATCAGTTCTCGGACGCCTCGCTTCCTGAAGATGTGATGGCTCCCCCGGATGCGCTCCTCGAATCCCAGCCCGGCCAGCAGGCGGCGCAAATCTTCGAAATCAATATTCGCGTCCGACTCACCCTCAAGAATCCGCCGCCGGAGTTCCTCGTGCTTGTCCACAGGCGCCAATCTATCATAGAGGAGGCGGAGGCCGCGAGCTGTTCCACCGGAACGTCTCTACCGCCGCGTAAAATCGGCGCCGCGCCCGCCGCCGGGGCCTATACTGAAAACTGAGTGGCGAGATAAACTCGCCGCTACGATCCAGCACGAACACGTAAAACGAAGGAGGAACTCATGCGACTCTCACTCAAAGCTCTGGCGATCACCTCGGCAATCCTCTGGGGAGGCGCTATCCTCTCCGTAGGCCTGGTGAACCTGGCCGCGCCCGCCTACGGCGTGGCTTTTCTCCAGATGGCCAGCTCGATTTATCCCGGCTTCCACAACGCGCGCACGTTCGTGGACGTCATCGTCGGCACGCTCTACGGCATCGTGGACGCGGGCTTCGGCGCCGTCATCTTCGGCTGGATTTATAACTGGATCGCCGCGCGCGGGGCGTAGCGGCAGGATAGATCCGCGGCCACGGCCTGCCTGGGTTACAATCCCTCCTCGGCAGTAGGCAATCGCAAAATGCCCGGAGGCGGCCGCCATTCGACGGCCTAGAGGAGGGTCTATGAAACTTTTTCAAGAGTTCAAGAAATTCGCCCTGCGCGGCAACGTGCTCGACATGGCCATCGGGGTGATCCTGGGCGCGGCGTTCGGCAAGATCGTCACTTCCATGGTCACGGATGTGATCATGCCGCCCATCGGATTGTTGCTCGGCAAGGTGGATTTTTCCGCGCTGTTCCTGAGCCTGTCGGGAAAATCCTACGCGACGCTGGCCGAAGCCAAAGCCGCCAACGCGGCCACGCTCAATTACGGCTTGTTCATCAACGCCGTAATAGATTTTGTGATTGTAGCGTTTGTGGTATTTCTGCTGGTGCAACAGTTCAACCGGCTGATGGAACGCACCAAGAAGGCCGAGGCGCCGGCCGCGCCCGCTACGCGCGATTGCCCGTATTGCCTTAACAGTATTCCGATCAAAGCGACGCGCTGCGCGCACTGCACGTCGGAGCTGAAACCGGCGGTTGCGTAGGGGCGGAGCTTGTCTCCGCCCTTTTGCAGGCAGGGCCGTCCTCCACATCGCGGGGGCGGCCACAAGGGGCGCCCCTACCGCAGCCAGTCTTCCAGCCGCACCGCCTGGTCGGTTTTTTCGTCGCGGTATTTGATGATGACGGGCGTGTAAAGCGAAATCCCCAGTTTTTTTCCGCGGCCTTTGGTAACCGCGCGCGCGCCGGGAACCACCACGGCGCCGGGAGGAATCTTGAGCGGCGTGGGCTCGGCCTTTCCGTCGCGCGAGGGCTCACGGCGATGAACGGCGTCGCGGACGAGATCATAGACCGGCGTCGAGCCGGTCAGAATCACACCCGCCGCCAGCACCGCCCCCCGCCCCACAATCGCGCCCTCATAGACGCCGCAGTTGCCGCCCACCAGAACTTCGTCTTCAATGATCACCGGCAGCGCGCCCACCGGCTCCAGCACTCCGCCGATCTGCGCCGCGGCGGAGAGATGACAGTTCTTCCCCACCTGCGCGCACGAGCCCACCAGCGCGTGCGAGTCAATCAGCGTTCCGTCGTCCACGTAAGCGCCCGCGTTCACGTACATGGGCGGCATGCACACCACGTCTTTGCCGATGTAGCAGCCGTCTCGAATGGAAGAGCCGCCCGGCACCACGCGCACGTTGTGGCTGAGTGGAATTTGTTTCAGCGGATAAGTGTGCTTGTCGCGGAACTGCATCCGCCGCGGCGACATCTCCACGATGCGCCCCAGCCGGAAACCAAGCAGAATTCCCTTCTTCACCCAGGCGTTCACGCGCCAGCCGGTGGGCGAACTCGCGTCGGGCTCGGCGGCGCGGATGGTGCCTGAGTTCAGTCCCACCTTCAGCTCGCCAAAAACTTTCAGCGCCTCGCGCCCCAGCTCCTTCGCGGGCCGCGCGTACAGATCCTCAATCTTCGATTGCAAGGACATCAGTTCAGCCTCAGAGCAATTCTGCGTTGCTTTGGAATTGCGCTACTCAACAAGCTTGTTCATTTCAGCGTAAGGGATGCCCGGTTCGAGCGACTCCAGCGTTCCGCGCTCGCGCAGATCGCGCACGAAGCGATCAAACGCGGTCATCGCGGCGCGCATCGGCCAGGAGCCCAGGCTGACCCGCGCCACGCCCAGCCGTTCGAGCTCGGCCAGCGGCGCGGTCTGCGGGCGGGCCAGAATGTTGAGCGGCCCGTGGACCGCCTTGACGAGTTTGCCGATCGTCACCGCGTCATCCACGCAGGGAGCAAACAGGCAATCCGCACCCGCCTCGCGGTAGGCGTTCAGGCGCGTGACCGTGTGCTCGAAGCGGCTGGCCGGCTCGCCCACCGCTTCCAGATAAACGTCCGTGCGCGCGTTGATGACGATGTGCACGCGAAGCTTCTCGCCGGTCTCGCGCAAGCATTTGATTTTTTCCACCTGCTCGGCAATTTCGAAAAGAGGGTTGGCCGGGTCGCCGGTGCTGTCTTCAAAATTCAATCCCACCGCGCCCGCTTCCACCAAGCCTAGTCCCGTCCCGGCAATCGTATCGAGCGAAGTTCCATAGCCCGACTCGAGATCCGCCGTCAAGGGCACGGAAATCTTGGCGGCAATTCGCCGCACTACCGCGAGCATTTCCTCGCGCTGAATGTGCTGCCCGTCGGCATAGCCGAGCGAGTTCGCCACCGCGGCGCTCGAGGTAGCGACGGCGGGAAATCCCGCGCGCTCGACCATCCTCGCGCTCACCACGTCCCAGACGTTGGCAAGCACCAGCATCCGCGGGCCGCGGTGAAGGTCCAGAAGTCTCTGCGCTTTTTCGGTGAGCGTCTGTTTACCCATTGGGTGCGATCCGAAACGCGCCCCCAGCGCTAAACTTTCTGTGCCTGAAGCAGCCCCTGCTCGGTGAGAACTTTTTCAAGCTTGGCGCGGTTCTCGGACTTCATCGGGACCAAGGGAAGCCGGTAAATTTCTTCGATCATTCCCATCATGGCGAGCGCGGCCTTGACGGGGATGGGATTGGTCTCGATAAAGTTCACCTGCATGAGCGGCAGCAACTGGAAGTGCAGCTTGCGCGCTTCCTCGAATTTTCCTTCCAGGCACAGGTGCGCAAGCTTGACCATCTGCCGCGGGATTTCGTTGGAGATGACGGAGATGATTCCCACGCCGCCCAGCGCCATCAGAGGGAACGTGAACGAGTCGTCGCCCGAAAGCACGAGGAAACCGGCGGGCACGCGGGCGAGGACTTCCATCTGCTGGGTGATGCTGCCGGAAGCTTCCTTGATGCCGATGATGTTGGGAATCTCCGCCAGGCGAGCCACGGTTGCGGGCTCGATGTTCGACGACGTGCGGCCGGGAACGTTGTAGAGAATCACCGGCAGCTTGGTGGACTCGGCGACGGCGGCGAAGTGCCGGTACAGGCCCTCCTGCGTGGGCTTGTTGTAATACGGCGCGACGGAGAGGATTCCGTCCACTCCGAGCGTTTCGACTTCCGAAGCGAGCGCGCAAATCTTCTTGGTGCCGTTGCCGCCCACGCCGGCGATGATGGGGACTTTGCGTTTGACCTCCTGCACCACCACGCGCAGGATTCCCACATATTCTTCGTGCTCGAGCGTCGGCGTTTCGCCTGTCGTCCCGCAAGGCACCAGGAAATTGATTCCCTCGCGCAACTGGAATTCCACCAGCCGGCGCAGGGCGTCAACGTCCACCGTGCCGTTCTTGGCGAAGGGCGTCACCAGGGCCGTGCCGCAACCACGAATGTCGAGCGCCATTGAAGCCTCCTTGTTTCGCAGCTTGAGCTCCGGGAATTACTTGTAGGGGCGATTCATGAATCGCCCCTAGGTCATTTCGAGCACTTCCGCAAAGCTGTACAAACCCTTCTTGCCCACCACCCAGCGCGCGGCAAAGAGTGCGCCTTCGGCAAAGCCCTGGCGGCTGCGCGCGGTGTGGCGGAGGATGATCGTGTCCGCCTCGGCGTCGAATCCCAGCTCGTGCGTTCCGGGGATGAAGCCGGCGCGCACGCTCGCGACGGGAATGTCGCGCTCCGCCAGGTAGGGCTGGATTTGCCGCTTCAATTCGAGCGCCGTTCCCGACGGCGCGTCCTTCTTCTGCTGATGGTGCGCCTCGGTGATATAGGGCGCGTACATGGGAAAGCGCGCCATGGTTTCCGCCGCCACGCGCGCGAGGCGATAGAAAAGGTTTACGCCGATGGAGAAGTTGGCGGCGTAAACCATGCCGATGCCTCGGTCCGCAACGATCTTGCGCACCTCGTCCAGGTGCTGGTGCCAGCCGGTGGTGCCCACCACCAAATTGCAGCCGACCTCAGCCACCCGGCGGATGTTCTCAAGCGCGGCCTCGGGCGCGGTGAAATCCAGGCAGACGTCGATGCCCTGGAATTTCTCGGCAGTGATTCCCGCCGCGCCGACATTCGCGTCAATGTCCATGGCCAGGCGCACCTGGAATCCCCGCTGCGGGGCGAGCTGCGCCAGGACCGTGCCCATCTTGGCGTAGCCAAGCAGGGCAAGGTTCAGCACCGGAATATTTGCAGCGCCGGAAGTTGAACTTGAGTCGGGCATAGCGAGAGATCGTTCTTCTGACCGAAAGTTATGAATTACGAATTACACATTTCAACATGACCTCGGTGTCCCGCGTATGCGTGGGGTTCCATCATTCATAATTCAGCATTGATAATTCAGTCAAGGTAGCCTTCCGATTTCATAAGTTCCGCATTAAGCAGCGCCGCGCCCGCCGCGCCGCGAATGGTGTTGTGGCTGAGCGCGGTGTACTTGAACTGGAGAACAGGGCACGGCCGCGCGCGCCCGATGACCGTCGCCATGCCGTGCTCGACGTTGAGGTCGAACTTGGGCTGCGGGCGGTCGCGCTCCTCGCGCACCACGATGGGGTGCTTGGGCGCCGAAGGCAGCTCGCGTTCCTGCGGCACGGAGCGGAACGTCCGCCAGACTTCGATCAAGTCTTCGAGCTTGGCTTTGCTGCGCAAGGAAACGGAAATGGACTCCGTGTGCCCGTCTTCCACCAGCACGCGGTTGCAATGGGCGCTGACGGCGAAATCTCCCGGCGTCACGCGCCCGTCGGCGAATTTTCCCAGCAGCTTCTGCGTTTCGCGCTCCACTTTTTCTTCTTCGCCACCGATGTAGGGAATCACGTTGCCCATGATGTCGAGCGTGGGCACGCCCGGATAGCCCGCGCCCGAGACGGCCTGCATCGAGGTCATCAGCACCTTTTCCAGGCCGAAAGCCTTCTCCAGCGGCGCCAGCGACATCGCCAGCCCCACCGTCGTGCAGTTAGGGTTGGTGACGATCATTCCCTTCCAGCCGCGCTCCTTGCGCTGGCCGCGCACCAGCGCCAGGTGCTCGGGATTGACCTCCGGAATCAGCAGGGGCACGTCCGCGTCCATGCGATGGTTCGAGGAATTGGAAACCACAACGTGCCCGGCGCGCGCGAATTCCTTCTCCACCTCGCCCGCCACTTTGGAATCGAGCGAGGAAAAAACCAGTTGCGGAATTTTCCCCGCGTGCTCGCCGGCCTTGCACTCGTGCACCTGCAGCTCGCGCGCGGATTTCGGCATGGGATCGCGCAGGCGCCAGTTGCAGGCTTCCGCATAGGTTTTCCCCGCCGATTTTTCCGAGGCCGCGAGCCACGCCACTTCAAACCACGGATGGTGTTCGAGCAGGCTGACGAATCGCTGCCCGACCATTCCCGTGGCGCCCAGAATTCCCACTTCAAGTTTTTTCATGTTCCCTGGCTTGCCCTTTCCGCCCCCTTAACTCGGTTCTTCAAATTATGAACCAGTTTACAATAGAGTTCGACCGCGCGCTCAAGCTCCGCCTTGGCCACGCGCTCGCGGTCGGTGTGCGCGACGCGGATGGACCCCGGTCCCAGCAGCAGCGGCCTGCCCCAACGCGTAAGATGCGGCAGGTCGGTGGTGAAGGCCACCACATCGGTTTCAAACCCATCGAGCTTCTCCATGAGGAGGGCCGGAGTTTCGCGGACGATTTCGTACTCGCACCGGCCGTGCAAAAGGTTTTCCACCTGGGCGCGCAATCCGCCCGAATTGTCCACGGTGCGGTACATGAGTTGGGCCGTGGCCTCGTCCGGAATCACGTTGGCGGCGCGGCCGCCCGCCATCACTCCGATATTCATCGTGGCCGCGCCCAGCACCGGGTCCGCGGGCATCGGCACCTTGCGCAGGTCGGCGAGCACGTCCAGCAACTTCTCAACGGCCGATTCCCCCAATTGCGGGTAAGCCGAGTGCGCCGCCCGCCCGCGCGCCCGCAGGTTCACCCGCAAGATGCCTTTCGATCCCACGATCAACTTGTTTTCGGTCGGCTCGCCGTTGATGATGAACTTTGAGCCGCGCGGAGACTGATTGGCGGCGCGCGCGCCTTCACTCATCGTCTCCTCGCCCACCAGAAAGAGCAGCGCGAAATCCCGGACGCCCGCGGCGGCCAGCCGCTCCGCCGCCGCAATTTGCGCCGCCACGATTCCCTTGGCGTCGCACGCGCCGCGCCCGTAAATGTATTCCGCATCTTCGCTCGCCGGGAAGAAGGGCGGCACGGTGTCCACGTGCGTGCTGAGTACGACTTCCGGGATGCCGCGCTGGGCAAAAACATTGGCGCGGCTGCCCTCGACCGGCTGAAGTTCGGCCTTAAAGCCGCGGTCGGAAAGGTATCCGCGCAGGAACTCCGTGCAGGCGGCCTCGTTCCCGGAAACGGATTCTATGTTCACCAGCGTGCCGACGAGCTCGAAGAGTTGCATCCCAGCCTTTCGCTCAGGCCGGAGTGCAGACCAGCGGATCTGCCGGCGTAAGCTCGCCGCGCGCTGAGCAAGCGGAAACCTTAGCTTACCAAAGAAAACAGCGTCCTGCGCGTTTCCTCGGCGCGCCCAGCCGATTCGCCCGACCCTGCACTGCTTGAAAAACAAAAAGGCGGCGGCCGAAGCCGCCGCCTTCGAGTGAGTGGACAGACACGCTCAGAAGTGCAGGCGCACTCCAAACTGGATCTGCCGCGGAGTGTAAATGAAGTTGCTGTTGGAGTTGGTGAGGCGGCCGAACGACGACTGATAGGTGAGCGTGTTGCCGCTGATGTAGTAGCCGTACGAGCTGGCACCGGTGTAGTTCTGGTGGTTGAAGACGTTAAAGCCTTCCGCCAGGAACTGCAGCCGGTACTTCTCGCGGATGGGGAAGGTCTTGGCCAGGCTCAGGTCGAAGATGGCGGTGCTGGGCATCCGGTAGGTGTTGCGCCCAACCCATGGGAGCCGGTAATCGCCGCCCGAACCGTTGATGCTGCTCGACAGCCCTCCCGGCGCGTAGCCGCTGGTGGTGATGGAATACGGCAACCCGTTCTGGATTTGCAGGATGGGGGAAAGCTGCCAGTCATTGGCCAGCCACTTCTGCCAGCCTTCCACTTTCCAGGGCGACTGGAACACGCCGTTGAAGGTGAAGCGGTTGGGGACGTCGAAGTTGGAGTTGCCGTAATCCAGCCTGCTGTTGTAGGGATCCAGTCCCGACGGGTAGAGGGTGCTGGTGTACTGGTTCTGGTTGAAGTCCAGGGCGTGCGACCAAGTGTAGGCGAAGTGGAACTGCACGTGGCGGCTGAAGCGGTGGTTGAGCTGGACGGCGAGGGCGTTGTAGCTGGAGTTGACCGTGCTCTGGACCTGGAGCATGGTGCCGAAAGCCGGATTGGGCCGCGGCCCGGTGTAGAGGTTGGTGGTGTAACTGGCGCCCGCCTTGAGCGGTCCCTGCCCGGTGGAATCCACCACCGTGTAGGTGACGGTGCCTGTGGCGGGACCGATATTGATGTCGGTCCAATTCGGCAAGTGGCGTCCCAGGCTGCCCAGATAGCTGACCTGAAGCACCGTGTTCCAGCCCAGTTCGCGCTCCAGCGAGAGGTTGAACTCGTGAATCTGCGGCAGCTTGAAGTTGGGGTCGAAGAAATAGACGGTGGCGGTGCCGGCGCTGACGCTGGTGGGCGGGGCGTCCAGGATCTCGGGGAAGACCGGCCCGTCGGGAAGGGTCGAGCCGGAGAAGCGGTAGCTGACCTGGCCGTTGGGCGAGCCGGTGTTGAACAGCGCCTGGTAGATGGTGGCATTGATGACGCGGCCGTAGAACATGCCGTAACCGCCACGCAGGGAGGTCTTGCCGTTGCCGAACATGTCCCACGCGAAGCCCACCCGCGGGCCAAACGCCGTATTGTAACTCGGGAAGGACTGGGTTTGCGGAACGGCGGAATTAGCCAGGTTACTGAACGGCGTGGGCAGAGCCTCCTTATCCCAGCGAAGACCGAATTGCACGGAAAGCCGCGGGCTGAACTTCCAATCGTCCTGGGCGAAGATCCCAACGTCGTTGGTGGTGAAAGTCAGGCCCAGCGGACCGAAGGCCTGCGTGTAGCTCGAATAGCAGGGCTCCATGGTGCCCTTGTAGCTGCACGCGTAGCTGGAGCTGTAAAAGTCGGAGAAGAAGTTGACCAGGTTGCTGTACGAGTAAGCGCCGTACTGCTGGTAGAGGTTGGCGGTGTAATCCTTGACGTGCGTGATGTCGCCGCCGAACTTGAGGGTGTGGTTGCCGCGCACCCAACTGACCGTATCGGCGAACTGCGTTCGGCGCTCGTCGGGATAGGCCGGGCGGGTGAGGAAAGCCGGCACCCCCATGTTGAAGCCGTTGGTGATGTACACGTTGGGGGGCAAGCCGAGCGGATTGGTATAGCCCGGGAATTTGGAAGAGGTGACGAAGTTGCTCTGCTCAAAAGGCGTGGGGGCTTGAGGGATCTCCCACTCGAAGTCGCGGCCGTACTGGAAACGGAGTTCGTTCACCGTGGTGGGGCTGAAGGTGGTGGTGAGCCGGGCCACGCCCCAGGTATCGGCCACGTAATCGTTGCCGAAACTGGCGATGGCGTAAGTCACCGGGGTCTGGGTCTGGATGCCTGCGGGCGACCACCAGCGCATGCGATTCAACTCCACCGAGACGTGGTTCTTTTCATTGATGGCCCAGTCAAGCTTGGGGAAGAGAATGTCCTGGTCGCCGGTGCGGGGGACGGTGCCCAGTTCGCTGATCAACCCGCTCATGCCTTGGTTATAGAGCGTCTGGGCTTCCGTGTCGGTGACTCCGAGGCGGGAAGCCAGGGTGCTGATATCGGAGGTGCTGGGCGCCTTAAAGAAGGCGCTGGGGTTGCTGGCCACGCCGGTGCCGGGGTAGTCGAGGTGGTAACGGTCAAAGGCGACGTAGTAGAAGAGTTTGTCCGCGATAATGGGGCCACCGACGCCGAAGCCGCCCATCAGCCGAATGTTCTTGGGTTTGATGAAGGTGCTGGAGTAAACGCCCGGGGAGGTTTGCTGAGTGATGGTGGCGAAGGGAGCGCGGGCGCCCCAGCCGTTGCTGCGCTCGTAGAAGTAAGAATCCAGGTGCACGCTGTTGGTGCCGCTCTTGGTAACGGTGTTGATGACCGCCCCGGCGGCCCGGCCGTACTCGGCCGAGTAGTTGGAGGTGTTGACCTGGAATTCCTGGACGGCCACCTTAGGCGTCGAGTAGCCGATGCGCGTGCGGCCGCGCTCTTCGGAGAAGAAGGCTTGGTTGTTGTCGGCGCCGTCCACGGTGTTGTTGTTGAGCAGGGGGCTGATGCCGCGCGCGCTCACCAGGCCGAAACCGTTCGAGTCACTCACCACGCCCGGCGTGAGCAAAGTGAACTCAGACCAGCGCCCGCCGTTGATGGGAAGATTGGCAATCGCCACCTGGTTGAGCTGCGGGGCGAATTCAGGAGTTGAAGAATTGATCTGCGCCGCCTGGCCGGTAACTTCCACGGTCGTCGCCACGTTGCCCACCGCCAGATGGGGCGAAACTTGGGTGAGCGCGCCCACACTGACTACCACCCCGGTGTCTTTGTAAGTCTGGAAGCCGGTGACGGTGACGGTGATGGTGTAGGTGGCGGGTTGCAGGTTGGTCACACGAAAATTACCCGAAGCGTCGCTCTTCGCGGTCCTCTCGGCGTTGGTGCCGTTGTTGACCACAGAGACGGCCGCACCGGGCACGACAGCGCCTGTAGGATCGTAGACAGTTCCCGTGATGCCTCCCTGAGTCGTGGATTGAGCGATTGCGACGCGGGAAAATGCCACGCTGAGCAGCAAAACCGCGCCCAGACTCAGCAGGTATCCGAAGCTGAAAGGCGACCGGCTCCGGCGTCTCTGCGCTCCAATCCGGCTGTAACCAGAAAGTGTCTCTCCCGGGCGGAAATATTCCCCCGGCGACCTATGCAAATGGACTTTGGCTTGCGACTTCATTTCACACCCCTCCCTATCACTCAGCCTGCGAACGATTTAATGACTGAGTAGCTCTAAATCAAAATGCCAACACCTTTGACGCCTATGGGACTTGCCAGGTCCCCACGATATTCCCTCGCTCCAAGGTCCGACCCGGGTGGGCGCACCTTCGGCTCGGGCTTGAGGTCCGATGTGTCCTCGGGCAACGTGACCACCCGGAGGCTCCTTTCGCGGAAGGGTCGAGCGCGAATATAAACCACATTTGACTCCTCAAATGCAACAAGGAATTTACATTCATATAAACTTTTTATGAAGTGTTCGGGCAGCGCAGGACACGAGTCGCCAGAACGTTGCGGACGAACGACGGCTAACGCATTGCACCATCGAATGTTGCGATTTGGTAACGTCCCTTGGCACGTTCGCCATACTTTTTTTCATCGGGCCTCAACACGAAAGACAGAGCTGCGGCACTTCGCGCATCTTTCGTGGCAGAACCAGCTAAGCCCGCGGGAATTAGCGACTCGAAGGGCATATCCGACCGCCCTTTGGAGCAGAAACGTGAGGATTGACCGGCAGTCTCATGCTGCGGCGTTGAGTTGAGAACCCGCAGGTCTTGTAGTTGCAGCGGAAGGGCAGCAGGCCGCCACTGGGAAGCGCGGTCCCGGACTCGTAAGAGGGCAAGCTGAAGTGGCAAGGTCGAAGGGCTGCGAGGCGACGGCGAAAGCGCCGGGGACTCAGATTCCGAACGCTGTTAACAAACTGAAACTGAGTCACTTACGTGTCATAGTGAATGCGCTTGACGCCTCTTCTCAGGAGTTCACAGCAGGCAGTCTAGGCGGCGCAACCGGCAGCGAGACGGTTTGTTGGTGCCTGGACAGAGCCTGAATTTGGTCTGGCCAAAGCCAGGCAAGCCTGCTATACTTAATTTGCAGTTTGTAGTTGTAATTCCGACGCGTTTCGCTTCAGCACCGAGAGCCCGTCCGCTGACGGGTTCTTCAGCATGAGTGACCCTCGGCGTTACAGTGGATCAGCGGTCACACCCGCAGCTCCCGTACCCACAAATTGCCAAATCAAAACTTAAGGTGATGTCTGCACAATGAAAGAACAAGGAACAGTGAAGTGGTTCAACGCGGCGAAGGGCTACGGATTCATCAAGCGCGAAAGCGGCGAAGATGTTTTCGTACATTTCTCGGCAATTCAGGGCGACGGATACCGCTCTCTGGAAGAGGGCGCGCTGGTCAGCTTTGAGGTCCGCAAGGGCCCCAAGGGTCTGCAAGCCGATAACGTCGAGCGCGTCTAACAATCTCCGGCTGGTAGCCGGCCTCGGAGGGGCGACAAGACGCTTTCTGTCTTGCCGCCGCCGAGGGAACAAAAGGACCAAGGGATTTTGTGGGGGGACTTTCCCGGAAGTGTTGACGACGGCACGCGCGGTCATCCTGTCGCTGTCGCCGGGTTTCGGTTCTGTGCCGCTGTGTTCACTGAAGGCCAAGTCGGAGAGTGATGCAAGCGGCCTTGGGTTTGTCAAGCTTACTGAGGGCGAGTACCATCGTCGCGTCATCAAGGAACTGAACGGCCAGCCTCTGAATCACTGACCCTCTACGGAGTCCGCCCTCAAGGGTCAGTTGCCGGAAGAGCCGGGAAGGGGATGGTGTCCCAGCATGGGACTACCGCGGCGGTGGGCAATGTCACTAGATTGCGAGGCAAACGATGAACTTAAAAACCGGACAGTACATCCGTCATGCGAAGTATGGTTGTGGCACGATTGTGGAACGCGACGACGACCGGACGACGGTGGAATTCGACACTGCCGGCATAAGAAAGTTCGTGACTTCCCTGGCCGCTTTTGAAGTGGCCGAGGGCGAAGCGCCCAAGAAGAAACGGGCCGCATCCCGCCGCCGGGTCAAAGCGCTGCCGAACTGAACTGCGGCGAGGGGCCTGAAGACGTCCCGACGAATTCCGGCTTGACCAGTTAAGACTTGACGAATACGCTGGGTGGGCACCAGCGGTGCATCCTGCGCGGGCGTCTGTGATTCGGGTTCCCAAATGCCCGGTGTCCAGCGCCCGCGAGATTCAAGCGCGGGCGGGGCTGCAACTTCACAAAAGAAATTCAATTGAAGGGCTTCCTCGAGAAGCTCCCCGCGGAGGACCCAACTGCTCCTTTTCATCCTTGCCGTGCTCTCCCCCTCACTTCCAATAACTGGCCGTAGACGGAAGGAATACTCGCTAGCGGAAGTGCTGCCTTTTGCGGCCGTCCACGCGGTTTGCTTCGCCGCCTTTCTGCTGGATTTTCGTTGGAGCTGGGTGGCGCTGGCCTTGGCGCTTTACTATGTGCGAATGTTCTTCGTCACTGCAGGCTACCATCGTTATTTCTCCCATCGGTCGTTCAAAACCAGCCGGTTTTGCCAATTCCTCCTGGCGTTCGGCGCGATGACCTCAGCGCAAAAGGGAGTGCTTTGGTGGGCCGCCCACCATCGCAATCATCACCGGCTGTCCGATACCGAGGAGGATCTCCATTCGCCGACCCAGCAAGGTTTCTGGTGGTCGCACCTGGGATGGATTCTGACCTCGCGCAACAATGCCACCGAGGTCACCATGATCCGGGATTACTACAAGTACCCTGAGTTGCGCTGGCTGAATCGGCACTATCTGGTTCCGCCCGCGTGCCTGGCCGTGACTCTCTTCTTGATGGGCGGTTGGAGTTGGCTCGTCTGGGGATTCTTCATCAGCACGGTGATGCTGTGGCACGGTTCTTTCGCCATCAACTCGCTGGCGCACGTCTTTGGGCGTCGCCGCTACGCCACCAAAGACACCAGCCGCAACAGCCTGATCCTGTCACTCATCACCTTGGGAGAGGGCTGGCACAACAACCACCACCACTATATGGCTTCCGTGCGGCAGGGATTCTTCTGGTGGGAACTGGATGTCACTTTCTATATCCTGCGCGCCCTTTCCTGGTTGGGAATCGTTTGGGACCTGCGCATGCCGCCCCGAGGCGTTCTCGACGCCGGTCGAGCCCCTGCGTAAAGCAGCGCCAGACTGACGTGGACCTTGATCCGCAGAAGCTCTTCGAAAGGAACCTCTCCGGCGCCGACGTGGTGAACGCCATCAACGCCCAGAACCTGGTGATGCCGCAAGGCACGGTGAAGATTGGCGACCGGGAATACGACGTCGAGCTGAACAGCACCCGAGATCGGTCGAAGAGCTGAACGATTTGCCCGTGCGCGTGGTCAACGGCGCAACGGTTTACGTGCGCGACGGCGCCTTCGTCCACGATGGCGCCGGTTTCCAGACCAACATCGTCCGGCAGGACGGCTACCGCGGCGCGATTGACGGCCCGAGTCCCCGTTTCGACGGTGTATCCTCGCCCGTCCGACGCGGCGAGCACTTTGTCTCTCCCCGTCAATGTTCAGGCTTATGTTGAAACGCCCATTTACGCCCGCACCAGCGGCTACTTGAAGAAATGGTACGTGGACATCGGCGGAAAGGTCCGGGCCGGCCGATTGCTGGCGGAAATCGAGACGCCGGAGATTGACGAAGAGCTTCGCCAAGCCGAGGCCGCCGAGGCGGAGGCCGCTGCCAACCTCGACCTCGCCAAGAAAACCGCGGTGCGCTGGCAGAACCTGCTCAAGGTGGACGGCGTCTCCCAGCAGGAAGTGGACCAGAACGTTTCCGCCTACCGGGCCCGCCAGGCCGACCTGGCGGCGCAGGCCAATGCTCAGCGGCTGAAAGACATGCAATCTTTCCAGAAAGTCGTGGCGCCCTTCGCGGGAATCATCACGGCGCGCAATGTGGACGTGGGCGCACTGATCAGCCCCTCCAATCCTCAGCCGCTCTTCAAGCTGGCCGATACGCACATTCTGCGGGTGTGCGTCAATGTTCCCCAGCCCTGCACCCGCTCGATGGTGCCGGGCTTGGCGGCGGACCTGAGCATGGCCGAGTTTCCGCATCAGACTTTTGCCGGCAAGGTCGCAAGGACGGCCGGGGCCATCGATCCCGCCTCGCGCTCGCGTCAGTCCGGCAACCGGCCCGTCGCGCCGCCTGTCCGTCCCAGCCCGTTCACTTCAAGCGCATTTACCCTGCCGCTCGACGCCAGTTACGAAGCCGACGTCTGGGGCCGCGCGCGCCGGTCGCTGGAATCTTCGCAGGCCCAGGCGCAGGCGAGCGCCGCCGATTACCAAAACCTTCTGCTGACGCTCCGCGCCGAGGTGGCGCAGGACTATTATTACATTCGTTATCTTGACGACGACAGGGCTATCCTGCGTGACAATATCGAGCTTTTGAAGCGAGCCTTGCAGCTCACCGAGGTCCGGCACGCGGGCGGGGCGGCGGCTGGCAGGAATCGCATCCGGCCATCTACTCGGCGGCTCCACGGCCTCTCACCAATTCCCCTTGACCTGCCTGTCCTGTGCTAATCTAGCTTCTGACACTACGCTTGGGCCTGTAGCTCAGATGGATAGAGCAACGGTTTCCTAAACCGTGGGTCGGGAGTTCGAATCTCCCCAGGCCTACCATCTTTTCAACAACTTAGCAGACCCGTTCTTGCCGTTGCTCCGTGACTGTGGGGACTTTTGTGGGGACCCTTTGTGCTTCGTGCTCTTTGAACGCCTGCTCGATATTAAACTCGCGGAGTTTTCTGAGGGCATCTTTTTTGTGCTCTGGCGTGGGATGAATGTACCGCAGCGTGGTTGAGATTTCCGAATGCCCCATCAACTCCTTGAGTGTCGGCAGGTCCACTCCGGCCATGGCTGAACGCGACCCGAACGTGTGCCGAAGATCGTAGATTCGGAATCGCGGATTGATCTTGGCATCCTTCAAAGCCTCTTCGTGGGCTCTCTTCATACACGTGAGAGGTTTGTTCGGATCGTGACGGTGCGGGAAAACATACGGTCCCTTCGCTGCCCTTACTCTTCGCTTGAGAATCGCCTTCGCGGTGTCGGTAAGGGGAATACTCCTTCTGGCAAACCGCGTCTTGCCCGCGGGAACGAAAACGTAACCGTGGGTCAAGTAAACGTTCTCCTTGCGGATTGTAAAGACTTCTTCAGGCCGCAACCCCGTTTCCAAGATCATGCTGGCCACGTCCCGGAGTAGCTTGTTGGCTTTCGATAGATACCTGCGTTGCTCTTCTTGCGAAACAGCCCGCATCGGCCCAGGCCCCTCGGGAAGCATCTTGACCCCGTGAACAGGATTCTTGACGATCATTCCCTTTCGCATCGCGTAGTTGAGCATGAACCTCAGCATGGCGATATCCCGATTCGTGGCCGCTGGAGAAACATCTTCGGACCGAATCTGCTTGAACTTTTCCACATGACCGGTGGTGATTGCGTCAAGCGGTAGCTTTCCGAAGAACTTATTCAGCGTACGGGAACTGGTCTTGTAGCGCATGTGTGTCCTCGGGTGTGCCTCGTGCTGCTTTTCCGACCAGGGGAGATAATCGTTATTCACAAAGTCCTCGAACTTCGGAGAGGGACCGCGATGCACAATCCCCACCCGGCCTTCTGCCAATTCGGCTCTGCGGATGGATTCCGCGTCCGTAGCCGCGTTCTTGTTGGCGAGTCCGGTTGATTCCCGGTAACGAATCCCTCGAAACCAGAAGTCATACCAGTAAACACCGCCTCGCTTGTAAACGCTCATTTCCGTCTCCTCTCATGCGGATCGGAGACAGAAACCCTGCAACGCTCCAAGTAGGCTTGTACTTCAGCGGGATCATACCGCACCGCCCGGCCAATCTTCAAATACGGAATCCCGCGCCTCTGTGAGCGCCACTGCGCAAGCGTGTCCAAGGAAAGGTCCGTTATTTCGGCAACGTCCTCCGGCGTGAGTAAGTCGGGAATGACTACGGCTGCCATCTCAGGCTCCCGATGTCCGTGAGTTCGGCGTCTGACTTGGCAAGGACGGTGCCACAGTCGCGCCTTTATGAAGTAGGGTGTCGAGTATGAAGACAGCGACAATGACCCCGACAATTATCAGAGCCGCTCCAACAATGGTGATTCTCATTTTTCGGACTCCCATTTAACGATGGCCTCGCAGTCCTTTTTCGGGCAGCGAAACCCTTTGACGCTTCCATCGAAGATGCTTGTTTCAATCAATTCCGACTCAATCCAGAATCGGGTGCCACACTCCGGGCACTTAAGACGATAGTGTTCCTCCATTTCACTCAGTTTGTTCCAGAGGCCGTCCTGGTTGGCACGCTCAACAAGTCGGTTGAAAGCTGCGATCCCGGCGGGTCCTCTGACGAAGACTTGAATCCCGCACGGGTCACAAGTTATGTACGGTTTATCCTTTTTCGTTTGGCGTACCTCGCGTGGCTCCATACAAACCGGGCAAGGGAATAAACGCTTTCCGTTTTGATTCGTCATGGCTCGCATTCTGTCCGCATAATTAGGCCGAACTTCTGGCTTTAAGGCTTTCATTGTACCCTTGATTTTACGCGGTATTGTCGAAGGCAGCCGTCAGAGGTTTCGGCAAGGGAAGTAGTGTCCGCATAATTCAGGCCCGTTTGTCGAGAACTTGCCGTAAAATTGAGGTTCGGTTGTAGGGAAGGTTCCGCAAAAATGCCAAAACGCAAAAAAGGGCCAAAACAAGCCGAAAAAGCGCTTGACACGTTTTCGGAAAAACGAAAGCGAGGGCGGCCTGGACTTCGCCCTTCCGAGATAAGCGGCAGGAGCTATAACTACCGCCTCATCTTCAGTCATATCTGGGATGTTGTGGGGAGTGCCTTGCTAAAGGCAGAGACGGAAGAAGACGTGGATCGAGCATTCGATCCACGTCCTGTTTATAAGCGTGAGTTTCTCCCATTGGCCTCGCGGATTCTCCGAGTCTTGCACGATCCCAAGTTCCCCAAGAGGCCCGAGCCTCAGAGGAACTTCCTTGCCGATTCTCTGGCGGGGAGAGACTGGATTAGCCCGCGCCGCTGCCGTGACATTTGCGGACAAGAGCGGAGAAAAGATCGCGAGAGGGCGCGATTTAAGATTCTTCGCTGGGAGTTTTATATCGTGTGCTCGTGCAAGTACAAAGGGCCATCACTCAATCATACTTGCCCAAAGTGCGGTTCTGAAATCCCTATATCAAGCAGATTCCTTGAGAACACTTCTTTATTCTGGCCTTCCACGTGAACGTGCCGGAACCGGAACGTAAGGTACGTAACGTTACGTTTCGGTTCGGATCGGGGCCACCGACCTTCCAGAAAAAGCTCAAAATGTCCCAAACGGTTATTCATAATCCGCACAATCCCTTTGCGTATAGGCGGAAAAAGTTATAGATTCAACACCGTACTCAACCTCTATCGGAAGCCCAATATGGCACGTGGAAGTGACGCGGGAACGGCCATGAATGGGGACAGGCTTTGATTTGAACAGACGCTGTGCCAAGGAAGAAAGGAGGATTGAGTTGTGAACTATAACTTGCTCGAAGAAGAATGGATTCCGGTCCTGTTTTCGAACGGCATGGTCAAGCGTGTAAATGTCATTAAGGCGTTCACTGAAGCGAATCGAATTCGTGGAATCGCAGCCACCAATCCCATGGACCGCTTGGCCATTTTGCGCTTTCTCCTCGCACTGCTTTATTGGTGCAAGCGAAGCTCCCCGGGCGGGCTACCAGAGAGGTCCTTTCCCTTAGATTGGCTCAACGAACTCCAACGCCATAGAGATTGCTTCAATCTCCTAGGCGATGGAAGGCGGTTTTATCAGTCAAGGCAGAGAGACAGTAAGAAGACTCTCCCCGCAAATTATCTTGTGCAAGAGGTCCCCACAGGCACAAATCTCTGGCACTTTAGGCACTCAACCGACGAGTCCGACGGCTTGTGTCTTTCCTGTTGCGCCATGGGATTATTGCGTCTCCCCTTGTTTGCCACGTCGGGGGGACGGGGTAAGCCGCCTGGCGTCAACGCGAAGCCGCCAGTTTATGTTGTGCCTTTAGGCACATGTCTTGCGGATACCTTGCGCCTGTCGTGGCGGGAAGTGTCTGACCTAGGAACACCATCATGGGAAAAACCAGATTTGGTCCTACCAAGGACAGGTAAGGTCCCACTACTTGTAGGGTTGACGTGGCTTCCGCGTCGGGTCTGGCTCGACGACCCCGAGGAATCCGAAGCGAGATGCATCTCATGCGGGCGTGAAGAGCGTTTGATCCGGCGAACCGTCTTCGCAGGCGTCGGGAGCATGAAGAGCGATGCAGATGGAGGGCCACGGGATTGGAAAGACCCGCACGTCGTTTCTGAAGGCAACGATATTGTGAGACCCAGCGATGCCCTCGACCGCTCAGACGCGGCCGCTGGTCAGTGGGCAAGGGTCATGGCGGGAATTCTTAACGAACCAAGAGGGAGCGTCGTGCCCGGGTTGTGGGTAGTCGGCTTCGCCACAGTGCAAAACGACAAGTATCTGGAGGCGATGGAATCTATGATTCCCTTCTCCCTCGCGCCGGAAGATAGGAAGTGTCAAGAGAGTGTTAACAACATTAGAATGTGGCAAAAAGAAGGACAGAGATTGCGGTCGAAGCTTGCCAACATCATTCGGCCAAGGGCACCTTCGCGGAAATATGTTCAAGTCGAGGCCCGCGCGATGGTTGACGGCATTCGCCCTCATGTTGAAAGCCACATCTCCGCAAGGGTGGGCAAGCTGATCACTGGCGGCGAGGGATGGGAGCAAGCGGCTCGCGAATATAGCCCCATGATGACCGCTGTCGCCAAAACGCTTTCACCTGGTTACACGACCACCGCGTTCCACAAACGTCAAAAGATAGCCAGTCTACGACCGGACATGTGGCCAAAGACCCTAACGAATGAAGGGTCCAGTCAAAAGACGGGAGGGGGGAATTGACTCCAACTGAGCAATACATAAATGCGCTTGGGAATTTGAAACGAGGCGAACTTGGTCTGTTGCGCTCACACGCAGGCCAGAGCTTGGACGAATCGCTAGACGGGTTCGACCTGTTCACTGGCACTTGGTGGCCGTTGCGAGCAAAAAACCAGAGGGCACCCCGCCGCGAGGTGGCATGGCTCTTAGCCAAACTGTATGCCTTCCGGCCAATCCTGCACTCTCCTGGAGAAACACTTGCTTATCAGCTAGGCCGCTTGCGGCCCGCGAAACATCTTGACCAGGGGCGTTCGCGCGTGAGGTTTGATAGGAGGTTCGACGAAATTCTGACTTTGCCGCTTCGCAAAATCGAGCCTGCTCTGCAATGGGCGCTTGACCAACTCGCTTCAAACAACCTGAACCTCGATTGGGTAAGACTCACGGATAATCTTTCCTTTTGGGAACGGGAATCCACCCGCCTCAATTGGGCGAAGGAGTTCTTGGAATCTTCACGAGGAGGAGAACCATGGTAATTCAGATTCACGCCATTCAGAATCACAGTCCGGCCAATTTGAACCGGGACGACCTGGGGGCGCCCAAGACCTGTTTCTTCGGCGGCGTCCTCCGCTCCCGCATTTCCAGCCAGTGCCTCAAACGCAGCATTCGCATGAGCGACGAATTCAGACGATTGCTCGGCGGAGTGCGCACAAGACAATTGGCGAAATTGATCGCCGAAAAGGTCACAGGCAAGGACGTGAAGAAGCGCGCCGAGAATATTCTCAAAGCCTGTGGGCTTGAGCCTAAGAAAACAAGAAAACAGGAGGGAGAAGACGAGCCAGAAAATGCTGAAAGAAGCAAGATGCTCGTTTACACCACGCAAGAGGCGATTTCACAAATGGCCAAGCTTCTGCAGAACGCTGACGGAAAGAAGGATGAGTCACTGGCAGCGGAATTCGAGAAACTCATAAGTGAATCAGTCGCGGTACCGGACATGGCCCTCTGTGGCCGGATGCTTGAAACAGGCGTCCTCAAAGATACCACTGTTGAGGCGGCGCTTCAGGTGGCCCATGCCATTTCCACCCACGAGGCCCGGCCCGAGGTTGATTACTACGTTGCTAAGGATGATATCCCTGGTGAGGATGCTGGCGCGGGTTACGTTGACGAAGCAATGTTTGCATCAGCCTGCTTCTACAAGTACTTCTCGATTGACTGGGAAACTCTGTGCAAAAACCTGAAAGGCTTTGGAGATAGTCACGAAAAACTGGCCGCGCACACCGTGGGAGCATTCATTCGAGGGGCAGCGCTGGTCAATCCTACAGGAAAGCAAAACAGCTTCGCCGCGCACAATCCCCCCGACGGGATATTGGTCGAGGTCGGAACCGCGCCCCTCAACTACGCCAACGCCTTTGTCAAACCGGCGGCTCCGCAAGGCGAGCGAGACATCATTTCGCAGAGCATCACGCAACTGGGCCAGTACATTCACGACCTGGACACCGGATACGGCAGGCCCACGAAACGGTTCTGGTTCTCCCCCAATCTCCGCTACCCCCTGACGGCCACGATCAAGGAAAGCGAAGACGGAAAGCAGAAACAGCGTGAAGTCGAGCTTGCCGATAACAACCTCAAGTCGCTTGACGAGTTGATACCGGCTGTCATCCGGGCAATCGGCCACGACTGGGAGGAGGCTCAGAAGGTCATTCTGAACTCGGAGGTGGCCTGATGAGCGCCAACACCTTGTTTGTTCGGCTGGAAGGTCCTCTTCAGGCGTGGGGCGATCAGCAATCCAAGTTTCTCATCCGGCGAACGGCGGAGGCCCCGACCAAGTCTGGACTCATCGGGATGCTCTGCGCGGCCTTGGGCATCAACCGCCATGAAGCCGCGAAAGAGTGGCTTCCGAAGCTTGCCGCCTTGCCAATGGGCGTGCGCATCGATGTACCCGGCGTGCGCTGGTGGGATTACCACACAGTCGGCGCAAGGATGGAGATGCGCACTGCTGAGGGAAAGACCAAGCCCGGCGCGATGCTTACCCGGCGCGAATATCTCTGCGATGCCTCTTTCCTTGTTGCCCTGCAGGGCAAGCCGGACTTGATCGCCCAAATTGAAACCGCACTCAATGCGCCTAGGTGGACCCTCTATCTAGGCAGAAAGTGTTGTCCTCCTTCCCGTCCGTTGCTGGAGTATCCGGCAGGAGAATATTCCGATTTGCTTTCTGCACTCAAATCCATCCCTTGGCGCAAACGCCTTGAAGGGGATCAACAGCCTGCGACCGTAGAATGCCTCATCGATTGGAAACCAACCGAAGACCAATCCGAAGCACCTGATAACGTGCTTATCTGGTATGACGTACCCCGGACCTTAGAACCACCCTCGCACGAACCCCGATTCGTGACTCGCACGGAATTGCGGGTAGGCACCGAGGACGGTGTAATAGTCGCAGTTCAGCCAGCGCAGAGCCACACGCCAGCACTTTCCCGGCCGAGAGCGGATTACACCAACACCGAATACAGGAAAAAGCGCCTTGAGCGGCTCGCCCTGGACCATCAACTGTGCGTCTTCTGCAAGGCTCCCGCTAGCTCCGTGCAGCACGTCACGTATCGACGAGGCGGAGGCTATGAAACACTGGACGACCTGCGCGCACTCTGCCGTTACTGCCACGATGCCGTTACCATGATCGAATACGGGCTTGGCATGGGCTTGGACCGGATCAATCCTGAAGAGTTTCGCTGGCGCAACCTGATTATTGAGAAACGGAATGAGATTATCAAATTCCGCTCCATGCAAACGCGACGCCGCAAGCTTGCTGCCGGGGAGGTGGAGTAGCCATGTACCTCTCCTGTCTTTTGATTGATGTGGGTGGCAACCCCGACCATCCCCGCCCTGGCCGACTTTGGCTTCGCAACCTCTATCATGTCCACCAGCGCCTTTGCATGGCCTTTCCTTCTGAGTTGCGGAAATCCGACGACCAAAACTTCCTGAAACCATTTAACCCAGAAGATTTTGGGAATGGACATGTCCATGTCAAGCGCGCCGACGACAAGGGCTTCCTGTTTCGCATTGACCCGAAGCCGGGCGGCCGCGTGGTGATTGTCGTACAATCCTCCACTGAACCCGACTGGGATTACGCCTTTCACAATGCTGGGTATCTATTAGCGGCTCCACCCCAGGTGAAGCTATTCGACCCTTCCTTCGAAGCTAAACAGCGTCTCCGCTTCCGCCTGGTTGCAAACCCGACCCGTCGCTTATCGAATCGTTCGCTTGGAGCCGACGGACAACCTATTCAAAAAGGGATCGGCAAGCGTGTCCCTGTGCCGACGGACCGCCTTCTCGAATGGCTCACCGGCCGAGCTGAAAAAGCCGGATTCTCAATTGAGAGCAAATCTGTCGATGTTTCGCCGGGCTATATCTGTATCAATAAGGCGCGGAGCGGCGATGGGCTTCGTTTACGCTCAGTTCGTTACGATGGCGTTCTCATTGTCACTAACCCCGCGCGCTTCCGGGAGGGAATGTTACAAGGCATTGGTACCGGCAAGGCCTTTGGCTTCGGCCTGCTTTCCGTAGCCCCCTGCCACACGCTGCTCGCGGCGGAGGCACCGTGAGAGTTCAAGACCTCCACGTTTTGCCCAAGTTCAGTGACGGGTGGAGTTACCTCTACGTGGAGCATTGTCGCGTTGACCAGGAGGACCGGGCCATTGCGATTCACGACCAAGCCGGGAAGACGCCCGTGCCTTGCGCGAATCTGGCTTTGCTTATGTTAGGGCCGGGTGTCTCCATCACTCACGCAGCCATCTCGGTACTCGCTGACCATGGTTGCCTTGTAGCCTGGTGCGGTGAAGAAGGAGTGCGCTTCTACGCTACGGGAATGGGAGAGACGCGCAGCGCGGCCAATTTCCTGCACCAGGCGCGAATGTGGGCGCACGAGGGCTTCCGCATGGAAGTAGTGCGACGCCTCTACCAGTTGCGCTTCTCCGAGAGGTTCGACCCGGCCTTCAGCCTTCAACAGATTCGCGGCATGGAAGGCGTAAGAGTGCGTGGGGCATACGCTAAGGCAGCAAAAGAAGCCGGTATCACGTGGGAGGGCCGAAGCTATAAACGCGATGAGTGGAGCAAGGCGGACCCTGCCAATCGGGCCTTGTCCGCTGCCAATTCCTGCCTTTATGGAATCTGCCATGCGGCCATCGTGTCGGCGGGCTTCTCCCCTGCTCTCGGCTTTATCCACACCGGCAAGATGCTGTCCTTTGTGTATGACATCGCCGATCTTTACAAGACCGAAATTACCGTTCCCGTAGCGTTTCGAGCCGTCGCTGAAGAGAAAAAGCCGCTCGAACGGCAGGTCCGCATCAACTGCCGCGACCAGTTTGTATCCACTCGGCTCTTAGAAAGGATCATCCCCGACATTCAATCGGCGTTGATGCTGACAGTTGCGACTACTCCGGACACTGACTTCGACCTCGATGCCGCCGCCCCCGGCTTCCTTTGGGATAACGTGGAAGGTAAAGTCGAGGGCGGTCGCATGCAAGTGGCGGAAGGCGACGAAACGGAGCCCGACGATGGTGGTCCTGATTCTTGAGCGCGTGCCGCCGGGATTGCGCGGCGAGCTCACACGATGGTTTCTGGAACCACAGGCAGGGGTGTTTGTGGGACGCGTTTCCGCCCTCGTTCGTGACCGGCTCTGGGAGAAAGCTTGCAGCAAGGCCAGCGGCGGCGGATGCCTGATTATCTATTCCAGTGATAATGAACAGGGCTTTCGAGTCCGAACTTGGGGCCGAACCGCACGCCAGATCGATGACTTCGAGGGCCTTTTTCTCGTCCGTATGCCGCAGAATCAGTAACTTGGTTAGTATCGTCCCCACGCGCGTGGGGGTGAACCGAGGGAGCGGCTGCCATGGGAAGCCGATCTTTTATCGTCCCCACGCGCGTGGGGGTGAACCGCGAGCGTCATTTGCACGCGCGCCATGGGTTTGATCGTCCCCACGCGCGTGGGGGTGAACCGCATCCGCCCCGGCCGAATCCTTCCAGGCCCGAATCGTCCCCACGCGCGTGGGGGTGAACCGCACTCCGGCCGGCATGGGATGGGTTCGCATGAATCGTCCCCACGCGCGTGGGGGTGAACCGTCCGTGCGCGTGGGCCGAATAAGGAAGTACAAATCGTCCCCACGCGCGTGGGGGTGAACCGATGAGCGAATACTTCTCGCGGTTGGG
>JAHEKS010000163.1 GCA_024638215.1 Acidobacteriota bacterium
CGCAAGGGACTTCCCACTGTAAAGCGACAGGACCGCAGTCCTGAGCTAGAGCGCCAGATCGTGCAAGAGACGGTGGTGCCGGGTGCCTCGGTGGCGCGTGTAGCGCGGGCGCACGGTGTGAACGCCAACCAAGTGTTTACTTGGCGACGGCAGTATCGGCAAGGGCTGTTGGAAGCCAGTGACCGCGTGACCACCGGGTTGCTGGCGGTTCGCGTCGCTGACTCTTCGCGAAGCCGAAGGCGGGTCGAGGCGGGAGCGCACCCGGGAGACGCCCAGACACAGCGAGCATCCTCCGGTTCGATTCAGATCGAGCTGCCCAAAGGGCGGCTGCGACTGACGGGCGCGGTGGATGGGGAAGCCTTGCGGGTTGTGCTGGAGGCGCTGCTGAGATGATCGGGCTTCCGGCGGGGACAAGGATTTGGATCGTGGCCGGCGTGACGGACCTGCGGCGCGGGTTTGTGGGGCTCGCGGGGATGGTGCAGACGGCACTGGAGGAGAATCCGTTTTCAGGACGCGTCTTTGTGTTTCGCGGACGACGCGGCGACCTGATCAAAGTGCTGTGGTGGGATGGCGACGGGTTATGCAAACCCTTCGTCGCCTCCTGATCCGCTTCAGGAGTTTCCGGCTGGAACGAGAGTTAGCCGGCCCGGATTTTCACCGGGGAGAACAGTGCACCTTCTTCAAGGCACACACAACAACGCCGCGGAACGGGCGTTGCGCGTGGTCGCGTTGGGCCGAAAGAACTGCCTTTTCGCAGGTTCGGACACGAGCGGTGAGCGCGCCGCTGCGACCTACAGCCTGATCGGCACGGCGAAACTGAATCGTCTCGACCCGGAGGGCTATCTGCGCGAGGTGCTCTCGCGCATCGCCGATCATCCCATCCACCGCATCGAGGAGCAATTGCCGCGGAACATCGCCGCCATCGCACCCCTGGTATGGCAACCTGCAGCGTAGGAGAGAACACCGCTGGACCGCCTCCTGGCGTCGCGGCCTTCTCCTTGCCCAATATCGCCGAGCTGATTGGCCACGGCGAAATCACCGTGGGCGTGCTCGAACCCGTCGGCCGTGTCGCCGTGGCCTCGGACGACCGCAGCGCCTTGGCCATGCTGCAACGCCGAAAAGAAGAAACCTTGCTTCAGTTGCTAATCCGGCTGGACCAGGCGATCGCCAAAGCCTGCAACGAAGATGTCTTCACCGACGAGATCAACCGCTAATCCCTCGCCGGAAGTGTCCACTTCACGCCGCGTGGGCACAAACAACCACCCTCGTCAACACGGTCCACACCGGACGCTTACGAGTGTGATGTCTCTGACGGCGGTAGCAACGACAAACGGGCGGACACCGCCTCACAAGCGGAATGGAAGTCGAGTACGGTGCCCCAAACAAAAAAAGCGATAGCCCGGTCACTGCTGACCGGGCCATCGCGGTTTGAGGCCCCAGGCCGCGATTCAAGAGCGCGGCCTGAGATCGGCGTCAGAAGAAGATTTCCAGGCCGAGCTGAATGCGCCTGGGAACGTTGCACTGGGTATACGTGTGCCCGAAGGTGGTGTCATTAATATTCGAATCGGGGTTGCAGAAGTCAACCCGGTTGAAGATGTTGCCGCCCTCGGCTTCAAACCTCACGTAACGGTTCTCGCCGAAGTAGGTATCCTTGTAAATTGAAACATCCTCGTTGTAATAAGGGAAGCCCCGGACACCGTTTCTTGTCCTCGGCGAGTTGCCGAAGGTGAACTGAGCAGGATTCGAGAAAGCATTCTTGTTGTAGTAGCTCTGCGTGAAGGGGTTCGAATACGCCCCGCCCGTTAGCGGATTCTGACCGGTAACGATATTGGGGAACTGAGAGACATTGAACAGGTAATTATACAGGTTATTGGCCGTGTACATCGTCTGTGGGCGGCCTGACTCATAACTTGCTATCCCCGAGAGCTTCCAGCCATCAATGAGCTTGTCGAGGACTCCTGTGGCGCCGCTCGCAAACTTCTGTCCCTTGCCGAACGGCAAGGTATAGACCTCGCCGATGGTCAGGACTTGCGGGACGTCGTCGCCGCTGGGTCCCCACATGTCGCTCATGTCGCTGGGATTCTGGACAGGGAGGAAGCCCTCCTGCCCCGACTCCGCGCCGTTATTCATCAGCTTGGACCACGTGTAAGCGATCGTGGTCGAATTATTCTCCCCGTGCTTGACGAACTGGATCTGCAGGGAATTGTAGTGGCTCTTCCCGTTGTGCGTCTTGCGCCACAGGATACCCTGCGGGTTGTATTGCGGGAAGGGCAGCAAAGCATGGGCTAAGTTCCCCGTAAATGTAGGCCAGGGAGCAGCGATGCCATGTACGTCACCGTAGGGCACGCCATTTGTGAAGCCCGCGTTTTGCAAGTCGGAGCCGTATTGCAGGACGCTGGCACTATTCATGTTAAAGAGCAAGCCGGCGCTGGCACGGTCATCGGGCAGCCGCGTTCCGTGGTTCCCCACGTAGGCGACGTCCAGGCTAATGTTGCTGCCCCACTGGTGCTGGAAGGAAATGCTCCAGTTTTGCCAGATGGGCATCTCGTAATTGTTGGGTGAGACGGCGACCGGGGCGCCGCCGTTCTTAACCCCGGGGGTCAAATTCGGCGGGAAAGTAATCGAGCCCGCTGGCCAACTGCACGGGATGGTCACGCCGTTGTTCGCAGCCTCGGTTTGGACCGCCGCCGGGCAGGTAGAGTTGAAGTAGAAACTCGGGTACAGGTCATTGGTCGTGTTCGCCACCGTGGGGTTTGTGGTGTACCCATCTACAGGGTAAGGATCCCATGAGTCGGCAAGCGTGGCGCCGTAATACAAGCCGTACCCGCCGCGAATCACGCTGTTCTTACCCAGCATATAGGCAAACCCAAAGCGCGGAGCGACGCCTGTGCTGCCGTTGCCGTTGGCAACGGGCCCAAAGACCGTCGCACCATTAACCGTCGCTCCGCCAATGGTCTGGGTAGCCGTGGGTACGAAGGTCGAGAAGCGGTTGTGTTGCTCGGAAACGCCCGAGTTATGGTCCAAACGCAGGCCGTAGTCGAGCGTTAGTTTATCCGTGATCTTAAAAGAGTCCTGGATCCACGGCGCCACGTAGGACATTTTCGGCATGTAGGGTGCAAATATGTTGAACTGGGCGAAGTCAACCTGGCCCAGCAGGAAGGCAGCAAACGCATCGCCTTCCTTATTTGCGTTGGCCAGATTGGTGCCGGTGGCATCGTAGCCCGCCGTGCTCTGGGCGACGAAATTGAACTGACCGCCGCTGTTGACCGCCCAACCTGTCTGCGGGAAGGTGATGTAGTTGCTCTGGACGCCCATCTTCACAGTGTGCCGGCCGATAATCCAGGTCAAATCGTCGTAGAACTGATACCGGTTGTTGATGTCCGAGCCGTCCGCCAGCCACGGTGTTCCGTAGTTCGTGTAACCGTTGGTCGGTCCATTATAGAAGTTAAGCGTGGGGAACCCGGCGCCATTGAACGCAGGCAGATTGGGCAGGCCCAAGCCTAGCTTCTGGTTCCAGCCGACGCCGGATGACAACTGGTGACCGTTCATGACCCAGCGGTCGTAAGCGATGGTGGCGTGGTTGAACAGGTTCGGCTTGATCACCCAGTTCAACTGCAGGTGCGCGAAGTGATTGGTGATCAGCTGATAGAAGCCCTGGCCGACATAGGTGTCGTTGGCCTTGGAGTCCGTCTGGCCGTTGTGCAGCGTGTTGCAGCCTCCGGGCCCGCCGCAGTGGGCGGTACGAGGCCGGTGGTTTTGGAAGTAGGTCAATGAGGCGGACCACTTATCGTTGAAAGTGTGATCAACCCGCAGCAGCCACGTCCAGACATTGATTTTGTCGTTGTCGTCGGACGTGCCGCCGATTTCATTGGGCGAGAAGAGCGTGTTGCGGTCCAGCCCAGGGATGATACCCGCGACCGTCTGGCCGCCGGGATTTCCCACTAACAGGGGATCGTCCGCAGGAATGATGTTCGCCTGTCCGGCGATCGGCAATCCCGTTGTTGGGTCAAAGCCGTAACCATCACGCACGGGAATGCCGCCCACGGTTCGCGTGGTGGCGGGGTTGAAGATTTCTCCATAATAAATCGGCCGTCCCAGCGCATCCGTCCCGGCTTGACAAGGATTGGTAGGTGTAGGGTTGGCGCAGGTGGACGCCGGATCCGTGAGCAGTTCGCTGAAGTCACCCTTTCTCTCAGCCGGCGTGGGAAGCCTGTTCTGGTACCCAATGGCGACCGTGCTGTGATAGTCAAACCGGTCAAAGTTGGTGAACCAGAATGTCTTGCCCCATTTCGTGATCTTGGGGATCGGACCGCCCACTGCAAAGCCGGCGTTGTTTTGGGTCAACGGGAATTTTTGCAGCGCCGGAGTCGAAGTGTTAAAGAAGAAGTTCGCGGCATCCAACTTATTGCTGGTCAGAATATCGTAAACGCTGCCGTGGAGCCTGTTGGTGCCGGACTTGGTGGTGTACAGGGCGATGCCGCCGCTCGTGTGCCCGTACTGTGCGGAGAAGTTATTGACCGTGGTCGTCATTTCCTGTACCGCTGAATAGGGAATCGAGCTCTCGTGTGTCTGCTGGTGGCCCTCGGCGTATCCGTATTCGGCGCCGTCAAACCAGCTCTCCCAGGAGACGGTCTGGCCACCGTTGATGCGCGATTGAAACGCATCGCCACGGAAGATGGCGTCGCCGTTCGGCGCCGTCGGGACGTAGCCGGGCGAGAGGATCAGTTTGGTCTCGGCCAGGCGAATATCCGCGCCCATCACATCCGGAAGGTCCTTATATTGACTCTGGCTGATCTGGTAGTTGATCTGAGGACTCTGCGTGTTGATGAGCTGGGCGGAGGCTTTCACCTCGACCGTGGTGGTCGTCGCGCCGAGCTGGAGCGTGAGGTTTTGCGTATATATATGCCCGCCGATGGTCAGCGAAAGGCCGGGCTGGCTGTAGAGCTTGAACCCTTGCTTCGAGACCTGGAGGGTGTAGTTGCCCAAAATGAGGGCAGGTGTGGTGAAGTTGCCGGCGCCGTTCGTCGCAATAACGGTCTTGACGCCGGTATCGTTATTAATGAGTGTGACCGTGGCATCAGGCACTGCCGCCCCTGAAGGGTCGGTCACGAGGCCCGTCACGGCCACGCGGTCAGCTCCAACTTGCGCATAAACAGTGACGCCACTCAACACCGTCATGAGACACAACACCAACAGCAGAACTACGGATCGCTTGTTCACGTCCCACCCCCGCAGAGCATTCTGAACGATAGACCCAATACCCAACTGGTTTTGGTTTGCTGGGACAGACAAAGGCGCGAATTCCAAACCCTCGGTAAGGAAACCGTCTTCGAGCAACTGAAACCTAATCTAACAACCCGACGCAAGTGTAAGCGTTTACAACGTTCGGGGAGAGATAAAACCACCTTCAATAGTGTTTGTCAAGAGTTTTTTTACTTTTTTCTTTGGCGCGACTAATAGAAACGATTTAGTCCTTTCGATAGGGTTTGTCGCTTGCCTTTTGGGGTGACATCCATTTCGACCTGATTCTGCAGTCCCGGACGCGAGGGCCTAATTTCCAAGGAAAAGCCCATTTCCAAGCCTCGCTGGATCGGTCGATCTCGACATCTTGTAAAGCGATTTCCTCGGTAGCGGGTGGCGGAAACGTAGCGCGGCTTGGCCTGGAGCCAACTATGGACTATTTGTCTTGCGTTTCGACCCGCCATGCTCGCTCAGGACAGCCTTGGGACTATTCAAGCAGGCGGACGACGCCTTACCGCGAGGCGAAAAAGGCGCTGTTAGCCGCAATACTTAACAGGCTTTCACACTAGACGGCGGAAAATATTGAAAACGCTATCACAACGTGAAACCATAATGGATTTTTGTAGGTCTAGGGTCGCTCTCTAAGCTCCCAGATGCTTCCATTTCAGCCTTCACGCCGGGCCCCGGTCCAGGACGGAATCGCCGCCGGGTCTTCTTGAGTCGGCACCGCGCCGCCTTCGCCGCACCTGGAAATGGATCGTGGCCCTTCTTCGCGCTCCTTCGCGCTTCTCGGCGGTTCGAGGAGTCTCCACCCCAAGAAATGCCGCATTCATCCTCTCAGCTTGTTAACGATACCCGAGCCTTCTTTTATGGCAAGGATTTGGTTGACTTCAAGACGTTCGAACTTTTCGATGCTTTGCGTCGTGGGCCATTTGACCTCGAGCAGGTCAACCGTCTTAGCCTGACCGACTCCGAAATGGAGGCGCAGATCGTTCTGCGACATCACGCTGGTGCCACTTGCGACTTCCCCGATCTGCGAATGATTTCCCGTCACCACGCGGACGCGCGCGCCAATCGCGCTGCGATTGCACTTAGTGCCCAGCAGCTTGACCTTGATCCAATTATTCTTGTTCCCTCCGTCGTTGCGAAGCAAAGAGCATCGCTCGTTCATGTTGTTGACCAGCACATCCATGTCGCCGTCGTTGTCGTAGTCGCCGAAGGCGCACCCGCGGCTGGAGAAACGCTTCGCGATGCCCGGACCCATCTGGGCGGAAACGTTGCGGAATTTTCCATTGCCGAGATTGCGATAGACCATTCGAGGCTCTTTGAAAGCTTGGCCCATGGGGTGCCGGTCCACTTCCGGGTAAACATGGCCATCCACCTGAATGATGTCCTGCCAGCCATCGTTGTCAAAATCCACGAAGCCACAACCCCATTTGACGCTCTGGGTATCCAGCCCGACCCCCGCCATCAGCGTGGCGTCCGTAAAAGTACCATCCCCATTGTTGTGATAGAGATCGGAGGTGTCATCGGCGAAGTTCGTCTTGAAGATGTCCAGCCATCCATCACAATCATAGTCGCCGACGGCAACGCCCATGCCCGCCTGCTCCTGCCCCTCCTCGTTATAGGCGCAGCCCGCCATGAGGGCGATGTCCTCGAAAGTGCCGTCGTGCTTGTTGTGGAACAGAATGCTCGGCTCAGAGTCCACCGCCACATAAATATCGGGCCATCCGTCGTTATCAAAATCGTAGGAAACGGCGGTGATGGAATAGCGCGGGCCAGGTTTGAGGATGCCGGATTCCTCGGAGACGTTCGTGAATGTGCCGTCTCCGTTATTGTGGTAAAGGATGTTGCTGCCGGGCGGAAGCCCGCGCGGCCCACACATCACCGGAACGCCCTTCCACCGGCAAAAAGAGCCCTGGCCGGCGGCAGGGACTTTCTTCGGGTCGAAGACGATGTAGTTGGCGACGAAAAGGTCCAGATTACCATCGCGGTCGTAATCAAGCCAAGTGCAGCCCGTGCCCCAGCGCACGCCCTCTTCATAGAGCCCGGCCTGCTTGGTCACATCTGTAAACGTTCCGTCACCGTTGTTACGAAACAGAACGTTGTGGCCCCAAAACGTCAGAAAGATGTCGTCCCAGCCGTCGTTGTTATAGTCACCGACACATAAGCCTGTCTGCCAGCCGCTGCGCCCGATGCCGGATTTCCCGGTGACGTCAGTAAACGTCCCGTCGCGATTGTTCCTGTAAAGGTAGGTGTGTGGGATATCGCCGGAAGGGAATCTATTGTCCAGGCGGCTGCCATTGGTCAGGTAAATATCAAGCCAGCCATCGTTATCGTAATCAAAAAATGCAATGCCGCTGCCCTTCGTCTCAATGATGTAATCCTTGTGATCAACTCCACCCCAGGTGTTCACGGCCAGCAGGCCGGCTTCCTCCGCGACGTCCACATAGGTTACGGGGGATGGGCCTTCGGGATCTGGCACACTCACTGCCCGCAAGACGGGCACGCCGGTCCAGCGCCAGATGGGAGTTGACAGAACGTCCAAGAGCCGCGAGCCCAGCCAAGCCGCTGAGCCCCTAAGAAGATTTCGCCGAGAGAATTTCATCCCACCGATTGGAAGCGCGAACGAGTAAGGCCCGTTGCCTTGCCCCCAAGGTCAAGCCAATTGAAAGCTGCAATCCCGTGACCCGCGGCCAAGGCAAGGATCTCGGTCTTCGCCCGGACTCGCACCGCCACCCAAAGGAACCTATTATAACACCAAGACCGCAAGCGCTTTCAGCATTCTCAGATTGTGCGTATAATTGGCGCGCCTTTACTGCCATTCCACATGATCGGAGAGCGCCCATGAAGTATTTTGATTGCCTGTGCTGCAAGTTCACCTACATTTGTATTCTTGTACTCTCTGCGGCGATGGATTCGCCGGGTACCCAGTCTTTCTCGCGCTACATTCCCACCCAAGCAGCGAACGCAACCATAACACTCGATCCTGCCCGGTCCTCCACCTTCCGAATTCCTCGCACGGTTTACGGCACTTTCCTGGAAGATATCGGCCACTCGATCTTCGGAGGGGTTTCGGCACAGTTCCTGGATAACCCTAGCCTTGAAAGGTACCCCGCGAGCGTGAAGACCCTGCGCGAACGTTTTTCAGCGGCGGACTTCGTTCAGTCCTCGGATATGGGTCTTCCTCTCCCATGGCTTCCTCTCCGAAGCGAAGACGGATGGAGGTACGAGATTCGATGGGGCCATGCAGCCAATTCCAACGAGTATCTCTATCTCATGGGGATGCCCGATCACGAAGTGGGCATCCGGCAAAGCATCTACCTGCCTGTGGAGCGTGAATTGGGCTATGGAGGTGAGCTCTTTGCATCCTCCGCCGAATCGCCAGTTCAAATCCATGCCAGCTTCAGGAAACATGGCCAGGCCGGCCGCGTGCTGGCTTCGACCACTGTGACAGCAGGCGCAGGCACAAACTGGGAGAAGCTCCCGTTCCATCTCGAGCTTCCCAAAGGGTCCGTCAGGCCGCTCGAACCAGTCGATTTCGTCGTTTCAGTCAAGGGCGATATCCGAGTCTCGCTCGACGAAACCCTTCTCTACCCCGATGATGCCGTAGATCGCCTGGACCCGGAGGTGATCCGATGGGCGAAACAATTGCATTCGCCCTTGCTTCGATTCGGCGGGAATTTCACGAGCGGCTATCACTGGCAGGATGGCGTGGGCCCGCTGGACAAACGTGCGACGATGTTGAACCAGGCTTGGGGGATTCCTGAATGCAACGAATTTGGAACCGATGAACTCACGAATTTCTGCTCCAGGATTGGCGCCCAACCCCAGATCTGTTTGAATCTTGGCAGTGGCACGCCGGAAGAAGCACGCCGTTGGGTCGAGTACTGCCAAGGAGGGCCCGACACGAAGGAGGGCGCACGCCGTGCCGCCAACGGCCACCGGGAACCCTACCCCGTGGCTGCATGGGAACTAGGCAATGAACTGTGGGGACACTTTCAGATCGGCTGGCAGACACCTGAGAGCTATCCCTCGCGCTATGCCACCTTCCTCAAGGCGATTCGAGACCTCGTTCCACCTACCACGATGATCTTTGCCAACGGCGCGGATATAGATTTCTACAAGGACTGGAACGGATCTCTCATCCGCGAGGACGGCACGAACCTGCATTACCTGACCACTCACTTTGTCGTCGGGATGAACGAAATGGTGGATCAGCACGCAGACCTCAACTCCACCCTCGCCGCCGATTTCTCCGTCCCCGAGGGCGTGGAGAACGGTCTCGATCTCCTTCGCAACCAGATTGATTCCAATCCCGCAACGCGCGGCCGGGTGAAGGTGGCGTTCACGGAATGGCTGTTTCTTTCACCTGACGACTCGAAGCTGCCTCGATATGACAATCTGGGCGGCGCCGTCTTAGGCGCTGCCTGGATGAACATGATTCTCAGCCACGCCGACTTCGTTCCCGTCTCAGATATGACGGGGCTCATCGAGTTCGCGGGAATCCACAAAGATAAAGGGCGAGTCTATGGAACCCCGCAGTACTGGGCCTTCTATCTGTATTCGAACCTCGCCGGAGATCAACTCATTGCGGCGGAGACAAAGGTTCGCGAATACGACGTCCATCGCGGCTTGAAGCGAATCCCAGAGGTCAAGGACGTCCCCTACCTCGATGTGCTGGCGACACGCAACACTGGAGACGGGTCGGTGACGATGTTTGTGGTCAACCGCGACTGGCAGGACGCCATTTCAACCCAGGTAAAACTGGAGCACTTCAGCGCATCACCCAATGTGGAGATCGAGACCCTTGCCGGAGATGCGGTCACCTCCAAGAATGACGCTGAACATCCCGAGGCGGTGCATCCCATCAAATCGAATTTGAGCATGCGGGGGGAGGGCTTTCATTACCAGTTTCCTCCCCACTCCCTGACCGTGTTCACGTTCCGCCCTGGAGCCTGACGACCACCGCGCTCACCGAACCCGCGGGGAACCGGCATCTCACGGGCGGGCCCTTGGGGAGCGTCGTTTCGACGGGGAGAAACACCTGGGGTTGGTCTTCGTCAACGCCCTGGCGCAGGCTGTCGGGCGCAATT
>JAHEKS010000164.1 GCA_024638215.1 Acidobacteriota bacterium
CTGGGCCACTTTCTTCCGGCAATGCGACAAAATCGGCGGGCGGTACTTCAGGTCGTGCGCGTCGGAGGCGAAAACGTGAATCCAGTTTTTCTCCAGCCACTCTTCGGCAAAGCGCTTGGCCGCTGACCCGAACCCACCTGTATAAGACTTGGCCGTGACCTGGCACAGGCAGCCGCGCGAGATCCAGTGGTAGAGCAAGTCCGGCTTGCGCCGGAAAGTTGGGTTCCTCTCGGGGTGCGTGAGGATGGGAGTCAGCCCGGCGCATTCGATGTCGTAAAAGACGCGGTCAATCTGGTCCGGAACGAAGAAGTCGCCAAATTCCACCAGCACGTACGACGTCCCGTTAACGGTGAAATGGGTGCGGTTGTCTACCAGTATGCGGATGTTGTCGTAGGAAAGGTGGAAATCGCAGCCCAGGAGGAGTTTCGGCTTTTCGCCCACGGCGCTTTGCAGCTCGCCGAGCTTGGCCTGGTTGACCGCGGGGTCGAAGTTGTATTGGTAATTGTAATGCGGCGTGGCCACCAAGTGAGTGATGCCGTCGGCGGCGGCCATCTGGCACATCTGGACGGCCTGCTCGAAGGTTTTGGCGCCATCGTCCACACCGGGAAGCGGGTGGCAATGAATGTCAATCATAAGGATTCGGACCCACAACCGGCAGGGCCACGCCCGCGAAATCGCCCGCGTCCCCGGCCAGCCGCTCGCGCTCGGTGCGGTCGAGCGCCTTTCGGAAATTATGTCATGATCTGATTCTCAAGCAACCTGTATACTGTAACATCTACGACAAAAACCGGCTTTCCAAAACGTGGGCTCACCGGTATCGGCCTAGGAAGAAGCACGCTGGAAATCTGAAATTTCATTTGGAAATACGAAAAAACGGAATTTCACAGCAGCCCTTGTGGGATGACCATTTGACGCTATCGCGCAACATATTGGAATTAAGCAACTTATAGTGCTAACGGGGCAACCTCCAACCGACCGGTAGGTTTGGTACCAAGCGTGCGATGAGGCCAATCGAGCTAACGCCTTGATGTCTCTTCGGAGACCAGATGGGGCGTAAGGCTCAGCGATTAGACCCAACACCCGACGCTTGGAGGGGGGAGGAGACTCCCCCCGTTTTTTTGCCTTCCCGCCATTTTGTTCCCTAATTGAGGTTAGGTTTCGCGCGCATCCTCGCCGGGAGGCCACACGGCTCGGATAGAAGTTCGACCGCAATCTGGAAAGAATTGAGAGTCTACCCGAAGCGGCGGCTAGGGTGCGGATTCAGAGGTGATTTGTCACCCACCAACCAGATGTGCCCGAAGGGGTCGGTAAAGCCTCCCCGCCGGTGGGTTCCCCCGGGGCATCTGATGATTCCGGAGGTCGTTGAGGCTGCCATTGGCGCCCGCTTCCAAAGCGGGAGCAATGCGGGCGCCAGGATCGTCCCACTACACTTCCACCCTGGCGGACGTGACTCCCACCTTTGCCGGGTTCTCGCAACTGTTCTTGGCCGGTTCGCCCACAAAGAATGGCGCTCCGGCAATCGCCAGGCCTGCAACGCCTCCCGAGTCCCGAAGCACCTGCGCGCCAAAAGCTCGCTTGTGCCATTCCACCGCCGCGGGCGCGTCCTCGACGGCGAGCATGACCGATGTGGATGTCAAGATTCCTGCGCAAATTCCCTTTTGCACGCCCTGTGATGGCACACATCGCAGAAAAACGCGATGAAGGTGCCATCCACGATGGCAGCGTGGCGAAAGATCAATACGAAGAGGACATAACCAAGAAATAAAATGGCCAGCCGCTGGGAGTTGCCAACTCTAAAGTGTTCGCACCGAGTCGGAAGGCGACCGCGGAGCTCCGCCCCTCGAGTCCCCCCGGACCGCGGCGAATTCGTCGGCTCGGGAAAAAATTCCTCGACATGCATTATCGCAGGTGTATTCTAGGCGCATTCGAGCACTCGAGTGCCGGCCGGAGACGGCAGTTTGGGAAATACCAAAGGTGCGAGGAGGTTCCCTATGAAAACCCGGATGGCGGCAGTATTGGTGATCGCGAGTTTGTTGTTCGTTGCCCCCTATTTAAGAGGTCAAGGACAGGCTTCGGAGCGAGCGCAGATCATAGTCCCTGCCTCTTCCGTCGAACACATAGGCGACCGGGGCGTGCGAGCGCATACGAACCATCTGATTCGGGCGCCGCAGCGACTCCAAAAAGGAAAGCCCGGGCCTCCGCCCAGCGGCCCGCGGGGCGAGACTCCCGACTCCATCCGGGCTGTTTACAACCTGCCCTCGTCCGGGGGCGGCGGGATCATCGCGATTGTTGACGCCTTCGATTACCCCACGGCAGAAAGCGATTTCAACAATTTTTCAACTCAGTTCGGCCTGCCAACCGGGAACAGCTGCAACGGCCACAATCCGTGCATCAGTGTGGTTTACGCCAGCGGCTCACGGCCGGCCGGCAATTGCGGCTGGAATCAGGAGGCGGCGCTGGATATCGAATGGGCTCACGCCATGGCGCCGGACGCTCAAATCGTTCTGGTCGAGGCAAACTCGAATAGTTTCACCGACCTGTTTCAGGCCGTGGATGTAGCCAGCGCGATTGTTTCCGCAAATTCCGGGAGCGGCGCGGTGTCCATGAGCTGGGGCGGGGGCGAGTGGTCTTCTGAGACTTCTTACGACTTCCATTTCACCACGGTGAACGTGGTTTTCACCGCCGCAAGCGGCGACAGCGGGGGGAAGAATATTTACCCCAGCGTATCGCCCGACGTCGTCTCCTCCGGCGGCACAACGATTAATCGCGATGCGAACGGGAACTTCGTAAGCGAGACCGCATGGAGCGGCAGCGGCGGCGGCCCGAGCAAATATGAGTTGCGGCCGACGTATCAGAGCGCGATTATCGCCATCGTCGGCAATGCGCGCGGCGCGCCCGACTTCTCGTTCGATGCCGACCCGTATAGCGGCGTCTCGGTCTACGACAGCACACCTTGCCAGGGGCTGAGCGGGTGGATGGTCTTTGGCGGGACGAGCGTCTCCGCGCCTTCCTTGGCGGGGATCATCAACCTGGCGGCGACTGAGAGGGGGCATTCCCCCGCGCCCAGCTCCTTCGACGAGCTGGGGACGATTTACACCTACCTGGGCACCGCAGACTTCAGGGATATCACTTCCGGAAGGGCGGGCCGGTTCCGGGCGACGACCGGCTGGGATTTCACGACCGGCGTCGGGAGTAATCAGGGAACCGACGGCAAGTAAACCGGCGCGCGGGACCGGGGATGCGCCCGCTCATCGCCTCGATTGAAGGTCGCTCCGGCTGGTATAACTCCACACCTCGGCATCGCAACCGAGCAGGAGAAGTTTGGCCCCGCTGCCGGCTGAGACGGGAATTGTCCCGACCGCCCCGCAGCTGTGACCCAAAATCTCCCGATAGGCGGCCTTGCCTGCCTCGTCATTCAGGTAAAGGACGGAGCGACTCCAATCCGGATAGTTCACCAGGGTTGCCTGGTAGCGGCGGTGAGGCGAGAAGCTCACAGGAACACTTACAACCTGTTCAAGCGAGTACAAGGTTTCCGCAGGCGCTTCAAGCCGGACGGCCGGATGGCCTTCAAGGTCGGTGACGACAATCGAACCTTGGTCAGGGATAAGCAGGTGGCGCGGTTGAACATCATCTCCCCACTTCGCCAATTCAAACGAACTCACATATTTGGCGGGACGAAATTGCGAGATCACGTTTCCCTTCCCGTCTCGAACCGTAACCGCGCCGCTCGCGTCGCTATTGACGATTCTCCCCTGCGTTCCTTCCGATGCGCTGGCTATCTCAACATGCCAAACGTTGGCCGCGACCTTGCTCCAAAGCTCGTGGCCTTTCGCATCCAGCAAACGCAAGCCGCCACCGCCGTTCAGCCCCACAGCGAATTCCAATTTGCCGTCCCCATCGAGGTTGCCTGCTGCTGAGCCATTGATTCCCCAGGAATTGCTATACTGCCACTCCAGCGCGCCACTCCCGTCGAACAAGCGAACGTTCTCCAGCCAGCTTCCTCCGCGTCCGAGAAATACTGGCGCTTCTCCTTCCTTCGGCTGAAGGAGAACCACGGGGTTGAACGTGCGCGCCGCAAAACGCACCTTCCTCTCGAGCTTATTCCCCGCTCCCACAAATACATATCCCGTGTTTCCCACGATGGCGAGCTCGGATCCTGCCTCATTCGTGAAGTGGCCCCAACGCAGGTCGGTGATTGATCCCGCGTCCGGAAAGCTCCCAAGCACGCTTTTGCTGCATGCATCCTTTCCGTAGTCAATCCTAGCCGTGCGCAGGTCGTTCGGCATGCGCGGGACTTGTTCGAACGAAGAGCACGCCAACATCGTAACAACGCCGAAGGCACATGCCATGAGGAGGACACCGTAGCCTGACCCATTGTCATTGGGTCTGCAATTTCTGAGCGTCTTGTATGCGGGATTCCTTGCCGGCATGACCCACCGCCCTTGGCACCTAGGACACGGGATCGGCGCCGCGGGTATTCTCACCGACCTCTTACCACACAAATATAATGCGGAGAGTCTATCACTTTGGGGACCAAACGCAAGGTGCAAGAACGCGCTTGCCGGCGCGGCCACGGCCTTGACCAGCTGCATTCTTTCACCGGCTACACTTATCGGAGCTTGACTTTTTTTGTGGCTGTTTCGGAATGAGACTCTGCAACTGATCGTGCCCTGTTAACGCTTCCGATGTCCACGGACAAACAATAATACGTGCCAGGACAGTGCGGCGAGCATGTCAGGGTATGCTCAACGATAGATCTCTTTACGATGTCCGACACGAAGCACCAGCACAGCCGCGCGTTCAACTTCAATTTGCAGATCAGCCGATAGTTGTCGACGCGATATTTCCAGAACTCACCGAAGCGGGCGCCTTGCAGCGCCTGGCCAATGCTGCGAGGATCGTCCAGCTTCGCGACACGTTGTTGGAGAAACTTGAGGATGCGGCGGGTGTGCTGGGGGTCCAGCCTGCCGAGCTCCTGTTCGGCCGCTCTTGAAAACTCAACGCTCCAGGACATGTCGCTTCAGTACATCTTTGAGCGCAATGGTGGACTCTTCGCCATTGCGGATGCGTTCCAGCGCGCGTTCGGCCAAGTGCACATCCTCCATGTCCGCCAAATGCTCAAGGATGGCTTGACGGGCATAGTATGTCTTGGTGCGGCCGGTGCGGCGGGCAAGTTTTTCCAGACGTTTTTCAACCGATTTCGGAAGCCGGATCGCCAACATAGATACCTCGCTATACAAGTATAGCATGAACTGCCAGCCCCTTTATTGCGTGGGTTCTTGGGCGGCGCATTGCGTTGTGCGATAGCCTAAGGGCCGCATCAGAGAATGCCGAGAGCAACGTTGCGCGATGTGCATCGCTCCGCGCCAGCCAGGCTTCGAGTCCTGGCGATCCTGGATCGCCACTAAATCGCCGGCTGTTCGTGCGTGAGGCAATGCAGCGTGCCCAGTCCCCAGACCAGATCCAGAGCGTGGATGCCGACCACGGGACGGTCCGTGACGAGTTCGCTGAGAATCCCCAGCGCGATGCGGTCTTCGGGATCGTTGAAGGTGGGAACGATCACCGCGGCATTCGAGATATAGAAATTGGCGTAGCTGGCGGGCAGACGCTGCCCCTGAAAGTACAAGGGCGTGGGCATGGGAAGCGGGACCACTTCAATCTTCGAGCCGTCTTCAAGGCGCATGCCTTCCATGCGCTCGCGATTTTCCTGGAGCGCCGCGTAATTCGCCTCGGCGGGATTTTCCTCGCTCACCAGGATGATAGTACGCGGGCCTACGAAGCGGCAGAGGTCGTCCACGTGGCCGTGCGTGTCGTCACCGGCAATGCCGCGGCCGAGCCAGAGAATGTTGGTCACGCCCAGCAGGCCCTTGAGCGCCGTCTCGTAATCCGCGCGGCTCATGCCGGGATTCCGCGTTTGAACCTTCGAATCGAGCAGGCACTCTTCCGTGGTCAGTAGCGTGCCCCGACCGTTGGTGTCAATGCTTCCGCCTTCGAGCACCATCTCGCGCCCCGCGAAAGTGGCGCGGATCAGCTTGCATCCCAGCGCCCGCGCGGCTCGCTCGGGAACGGCGTCGTCGTGTTTCCAATTGTTGTAACGCGCCCAGGCGTTGAATCGAAACCGCAGGATGGCCGATTCGGCGCGCGGCTCATCGCGGCGAATGAAGATCGGGCCGCTGTCGCGCGTCCAGCCGCGGTCGGTGGGAAAGCGAAAGAATTCCACCTTTTTCAGATCCACTCCGGCGCGAGTCATCGCGCGGCGCGCGCGAGCTTCATGCTCCTTGGAGTTGACCAGCACGCGCAGAGTCTCGCCCTCCGTGATCTTGCGCGCGATTTCCGCGTAGACCCACGGGATGGGCCCGAATTTTCCCGGCCAGTCGGTGAGCTGGTGCGGCCAGCCGATCCACGTGGCCGCGTGCGGCTCCCACTCGGCGGGCATGCGATAGCCGAGCGCGGCGGGCGTCTTCTCCGCTCGGTAGGTTTCGTTGTGACGCGGAGACTTGCTCGTCAGGATTTTTCTTCCCATGTTTTGTCGTCGAGATGGCGGCGTTCGATGCCGCCGTAGGCGTCAATCCGCCGATCGCGCAGGAAGGGCCAGTTGCGCCGCACTTCTTCGATGCGCGCGAGATCAATGTCGCCGTAGATCGTCTCTTCGCGGGCACTCGAAGCCTTGGCGATGGTCACGCCGAACGGGTCGGCAATGAAGGAGGAGCCCCAGAACTCGATTCCCTTCCCGGTGGCCGAAGCGGATTTCTCGTGGCCGACGCGATTAACCGCCGCCACGTAAACACCGTTGGCGATGGCGTGGCCGCGCTGCACGGTGCGCCACGCGTCGCGCTGCGCCGCGCCGTATTGCTTCTTCTCGTCGGGATGCCAGCCGATGGCGGTCGGATAGAAGAGCACGCTGGCGCCCGCGAGCGCCGTCAGCCGCGCACCTTCGGGATACCACTGGTCCCAGCAGATGAGAGTGCCGATGCGGCCGTGCCGCGTGTCGAAAGCGCAAAAGCCAAGATCGCCGGGCGCGAAGTAGAACTTCTCGTAGTAGGCCGGATCATCGGGGATGTGCATCTTGCGATAGAGGCCGGCGATCGAGCCGTCGGCGTCAATCGTCACGGCGCTGTTGTGATAGAGCCCCGGCGCGCGGCGCTCGAAGACCGGCGCGACGACGACCACGCCTCTTTCGCGCGCCACCTTCGCGAGCGCTTCGGTCGAAGGTCCGGGAACCGTTTCGGCCAAATCGAAGAACGCCGGATCTTCGCGCTGGCAGAAGTACTGCGAACGGAAAAGTTCCGGCAAGCAGATGACCTGCGCGCCCGCGCGCGCGGCTGCTTCCACACGAGCCACCGCGCGCTCGAGGTTCTTGCGCGGATCGGCCTTGGCGGACATTTGGATGAGGCCCACCTTGAACTTTCGCGGACTCTCCATGGCAGGAAGCTATCACAAGTTGCTTGGACGCTCCAACGGCTTTGCGACTTCACCCAGGGACATGACGCACGAGTCCGTGCGAGGGCCGCAGTCCCCAAAAAGTGTATCAGCCGTGTCATTTGTATCATCGGTATCACGGATACGGCAGAGTCGAGCCAAGTGCGGACATTCTGTCGGTACGGGGCCGTCACGGTACGGTCAAATTGTCGGCCTCAAAAGGCCCACCATTACTAGCGCGCCCCGGAGGGAACGCCCGGCCAAATCGCATTTGTCAAGACTGTCGCACGCGCTCGGACTTTTTGGCGCCACGACCGAGCCGCAACCTCGCACCCGGCGTCTTCGACCTCGGAATCGGTCCGCAGCATTTGCGCCCGGCTCCGGCCTGTCACGGGCGGGGTTCGTACGGCCAACGTAGCTCGACGCTATTGCCCCCGCCTGCGCCGCCTGACCGCGGACATTTTGAGTTCACGATCTTAAATGTCGTCCTCGCTGAGCGCGATTCCTCCGTCGGCTGACGGGATGCCCCTGCGCCGTCTCCCGCCGCCGTGTTATCGCGATGCGGCCCCCGGCAGGTGCTGAGAGTCCATGTCACGCGCTTGCACAAAACTGGCAGGAGCGGTACAAACCAACCAGTTCAGGGCTGGCAACGGCTGGCTTAGTGGCGACATCGAACTTAGAGATCGAGAATGGGGGCGGGCCCGCGTTGATTTGGGGCCAAGCGGCCGCAACCCCTGGCGATCGGACTGGCTAGCAGGGGCCACGCGAAAAATCAGGCAGGAGGATCAAAAATGAAACGTGTTTTTCTCCTTGTGACGTCTCTGGCGGTAGCTCTGTTCTTCGGGATGCCCGCCTTCGCGCAGCACGGCGGAGGGCATGGCGGCGGACCTCCCAGCGGCGGCGGGGCGGGCATGGGCGGGCCGGGTATGGGCGGACCGGGCACGGGCGGTTCCATGGGCCGCGGCGGCACCATGGGCGGCACGCGCGGCAACGGCTCGATGGGCGGCCCGAACATGGGCAGCCAATCGGTTTCGCACAGCAGCCCGACCTCGGTGCTTTCTTCCAACACGCATCTCTCTTCCACGCTTCAATCGCGGCTCGGCTCCATGCTGCCTTCGGGCATGAGCCTGACGGACGCCGCCAGCGGCTTCAAGAACCTGGGGCAGTTCATCGCCGCCGTGCACGTCTCGCACAACCTGGGCATTCCCTTTTCAGACCTCAAGGACAAGATGACCAGCGGCGACAGCCTGGGCAAGGCCATCAAGGCGCTCAAACCGGACGCCAAAAGCAAGGCTGAAGCCAAGAAGGCCAACAAGCAGGCGAAAGAAGACCTCAAGAACTCGAGCTCTTAGGGCCCTCGCGCAGGAAGGGGAAACCATGGCACGCTCAGTGTGCCGTGTTTTCCCCTTCCCTCCATTTCCACCATCGTGCAGCATAAACTTAGTGTAGGGGCGGTTTTCAAACCCGCTCTCCCAGACCCCCGGTGGTAACCACGGCAAGGTCGTCGTGCCGCGGCTTCGTGTCGTTCCGGGCGGGAGAAATCCCACGGCGCAGATCGCGTGCCGAGGCTGCCCGGTGGGGAGATGGACAGGCTGGTCAGAGACCTGACTTATTCGATCTTGCAGCAACAATAGATAAACTGCTGGATTGTTCCAAACGGTGTGCGGTGTTGCTCCTTGGAGCTTCCCAGCAACCGGAAATGAACACCAAACTCCCTGTGCAATGACTCGGCGTCATAGCGGACAACCTCAAGGCCGCTACATTTCGTGGGGCCCTCCGGTCCGAAGGTACTGACGATCACATGCCCTCCCGGCTTCACCGCCTGCGCAACCTGGCGGACGTAAGCGGCACGGTCGCTCGTCGCAGTCAGGAAATGAAAGACCGCCCGGTCGTGCCACACATCGTAAGCAGAGGGCTCAAGCGGTGCCCTCGTAACGTCAGCGACGATCCAATGGACACGTTCCGACACCTCCCCTAATCGTTTCCTGCTGGCGGCGATGGCGGTTTGAGAAATGTCCAGGACGGTGATGTTTTGATATCCCCGGGCAAGAAGGTCATCAACTAGAGTGGACTCACCGCCGCCAACGTCAATGATTGAGGCCGAGCATCCAGAAACCGCCCGTTCAATGAGCGCGAGAGAGGTTTCAAGGTGCGGACGGTACCAACTGACTGCGTCCGGAGCTTTCTCGCCGTAAATCTTTTCCCAATGAGTTTGACGATTCATACTGATGAGGGCCCGTGCCGATAGAATCTCCGCTCATCATAAGCCTATCCTAAACAAATCGGCAATGAAATGTGTTTGGAGGATGCGGGGGATAGCAGCAACGCAGTTGGCGCCAACCCTCCGGGCCTGCGACCGTTTTGTGGAATGCGCGTGTGGCGCGCAGACCGGCAAAGCAAGGTGTGCGCCACCCGCGGGTTTTCAAACCCGCCCGCAGTGGCTGCAGTCTAAGACCGTCGCTGCAACCCGGCGTGCCACAAGGCCCGCGCCGAAGCTGCACGCTGCAGCCTCGGTTAATGGCCGGCGCGCGAGACGAGAAGGGAGCGGTCTTGCGCTTTATTCCCTGGCAAACGTGAGTTCGCCGGACGGATTGCGGAACTTCAGCGCCTTCACTTGCCCGTTTTCCACGACGAACTCAAAGATCATGTCGGCGAATTCGGGTGTTCGGAACTGCAATCCTTTCACCTGAACCAGCGGGCGCGGAGGCGCGCCCGGGAAGACCACCGAGAGGCCGGTCCCGGGCTGATAGAGCACTTGAAACTTGATCTTGGCGGGAGTCAGGTAGACGCCCGCGAGTTTTTCTATCAACTTCGGGTCCAGGGCTTCCGGCTTGCGGGTGAAAATGGCTTCCGCCTCGTCCAGCGAAATCGCGGCG
>JAHEKS010000165.1 GCA_024638215.1 Acidobacteriota bacterium
AGCTCATGCTTCAGGACACGCTGGAGCTCCGGGGTCACGGACGAAAGCCCGGAAACGGGAATCCGAATCTTGCCGTCATTTTCGGCGCCCGCCCAGGAAGGGAGGCGCGTAATGTCCTTGAACGCCTGATCGGGATAGAGGAGCACCACGATGCTGTCCTGGGGATAGACGTCGAGGTCGGCTTCCAGGTCTTGAAAATCAGCTTCGAGCGTCTTGCGGACTTCGTCGGCGAGCGGCTTGCTATCGGCGCCCTGATATCGGAGCAGAAAGTGCAGGCTGCGGATTTCCTGGTAAGAGGCGACGACATCGCGTTCATGTTCGGCCTGCACCAGGGCATCTCGCACGCGCGGGTCGTCGTGGAGTTCGAGCGAGCGCTTCCACTCCGCCACAGCGCGATCCAGATTCTCGGTATAGTAATACGCCGAACCCAGCAGCAGCGGAACATCCGACGATTGCGGGAACCGGCTGCTCGCGCGGGCAAGCAAATCAATCGCCTGGTTGAACTGCTTTTGCGTCACTAGCGCGCCGCCAAGCGCTACGGTGAGGCCGACGTCGGACGGCGCAAAGTCGAGCGCATGGCGGTAAAGCTCAATGGCTCGGTCGGGCTTGCCTGCGTGCATGAGGAAGGCGCCCGCCTCGCGGTAAGCGAGAGCCAGGCGATAGCGGTTTTCGTCCGTGGGATTGCGCAGGACGTCGCTGTCCAGGCGCGTGAGTTGCGACTTGTCGAGCGAGCCGTTGCGGATGAGCCGCGCCAACGGTTCGTCCGAGTAGTCCAGCGGCTGAAGGACCGGCAGCGGCGCCTCGGCTCTTGTCAAGTTGGGCGGGTTGGCGGCAGGAAGCGCATCGGTGGGCACGGGCATGGTGCGAACGATATGGTCCACCATCGAGCGCGGCAGGGTGTATTCCCCGTTGCCGAGGTCGTAGACGATTTCACGCGCGTCCTCGCGAACGATTTCTCCGCTGATCTTGTTTCCGTTCTTCAGATAGATTTCGTCAGCGCCCAGAGCCGGCACAAGCGCCGACAGAAGAAAAAAAGCCGTTGCGATTTGCACCCGGGGGAAAACCTTTCCGGCAAGTGTGCGGTTCCAACTGAAAGGGGACGCGCGGCGCAGCATATGGCCCTGCATCATATACCAGGCAGGCTGCGCCGGTCGAGACGCCATGCATTGAACAACGGCACCGAAAGGATTAGATTAGGTTAGAAAGATGAAAGCTCGGGGTCTCGGCGTCATTCTCGTCGTGGGGGCGCTTGCCCATTCCTTGCCGGCGGCACGCGCCCAGCAAACTGCCGCGCCGACATTCCAGGATCCGCTGGAGCTCTATCAACAACTCAATCAGGTTTCGGTCGCCCCCTCCCAGGTTTATTACATCCGTGATGCGCGGATAACGCGCGGAGGGATCGACTTCTATTTTGATCGCGGATTCATCGGTTTTTTCACGCCGGTCGCGGGACGCGTGACTGGAGCAGTCTTTATGGGCGACGGCGAAGTCCTCTTGATACCGCCGAATCCCGTCGAAAAACGCAGCCTGGCGCAATTCACCAAGTCCGCGGTTTTGGAAGAGAGCATCACCTCGGCCTACCTGCGGTTTACGGATGATACGGCCCAGGAACTTCTTCGCATGGCGCGAAAGCCCGGGCCGGATGATCCGCAACCGCCTCCTGATTTTGCCCAGCGATGGAACGCCGGAGCGGGCCCACTAAACGCCCAGTATTCCTCGCGCATTTTGGAGGATTTGCTGGGCGAAAAGGACCGTCCTTTTTTCCAGGCGCGGGTGGAGGGAGCCAGGCTGGGGAAATTTGCGCTGACCGATGACGAGCGCGCGCCGGAAGCCATCCGGGTGACCGCCGTGCGAGTGGTCCAGGGGAAGACGTACGCGGACATCTGGTGTTCCTATCCCAGCCCTGCCTCAAAGCGGCGGGAGGAGGAGCTCAGCGTCGGCGCCGCGCGTGTCATCGCCTACAAGATTGATACTCGTATCGGAGAAGACAACAGTTTGGAGGCCACCGCCGAGCTGACCCTGGAGTCTCATTCAAGCAGTGAACGAATCCTGGCCTTCGACCTTTCCAGCCAGCTCCATGTGCTGGACGTCAAGGATGGACAGGGTCGCGAGCTCGCCCTGCTCCCGGAGACAGACACGATTGATCCCTCAACCAGCGAAAGGACGAGGAACTGGATTGCTGTGGCGCTCGACGCGCCGCAACCCGCCGGCTCCAAGTTTCGCCTGACCTTTACCTACCGAGGCGGCGTCATCCAGGACGTCGGGAACGGCGTTTTGTACGTGGGATCGCGAGGAAGCTGGTATCCCAATCGCGGGAACTATTGGCGCGCCCCCTACGACCTCACCTTCCGATATCCGGAGCGGCTCACGCTGGTGGCGACCGGCAGGCGGGTGGAGGAAGGAGTCGCCAACGGCTGGAAGCACAGCCGCTGGGTGTCCGACAGGCCGTTTTCGGTGGCCGGCTTCAATCTTGGAGCGTACGACTCTCGCCGGCGAAAGGTGGGGAAGGTTTCGATCGAGGTTTATGCGACGCGGGAAGCAGAGGCCGCGTTGCAGGCGCGGTACCAGCAGGCGCATCCTCCCTGGGTGTTCCTTCCCCCGCCCATGACGGACGCGAGAAGGGAAATCCGTGTCGTGCCGCAGGCTTTGCCGCCTCCCCTTGACCCCTCGGCGCTTTTGGAGCAAGTGCTGGAAAGAGCCGCCGAGAATGTTCGCTATTTCGATGATCTATTCGGCCCTTTTCCCTATTCGCGGCTGGCCCTGGCCCAGCTTCCAGGAGATTTCGGACAGGGCTGGCCGGAGCTGGTCTACCTGCCGACCCTTTCCTTCATTCCGGGGGAGCAGCGCCGCGAGCTGGGCCAACAGCACGCGCAGGAGCAGGACCTTGAAGAGGGTCTTTTTGTATCGCACGAAATCGCGCACCAATGGTGGGGGAATCAAGTCGGGTGGAAGTCCTACCATGACCAATGGCTTTCCGAAGGCTTTGCGAGCTATGCGGCGGCGCTGGCCTTGGCTCGTGAGAGAGACGGCGAGAAGAAGTTCCATGACCTCCTGCGCCGTTACCGACAGGATCTGCTAAGCAAGACGGCGGACGGCCAGACAGTGGAATCCGGCGGCCCCATATGGCTGGGCCGGCGCTTGACGAGCTCCATGAACCCTTCAGGTTATGACAACATTGTTTATAAGAAATCCTGCTGGGTCCTGCACATGCTGCGGAAACTCATGGCCGACCCGAAGACGGGATCCGATGACAGGTTCTTCACCATGCTGCGCGCCTTCGTGAAGGCTTACGACGGGCGGAATCCGTCCACGGAAGACTTCCTGAAAGAGGCCGACCGCTTCATGACTCCTCCGATGGACCTCGACGGCAATCACCATCTGGACTGGTTTTTTGAGGATTGGGTGTATGGGACCGGCATCCCCGTTTACAAAGTCCAGTACAAGGCGCGGCGCCTGGCGTCCAACCGTTACGTGGTTGAAGGAAGAATCGAGCAGAGCGGGGTTCCGGACAACTTCGAAATGCTCGTGCCCGTGGCCGCCGTGGGCGGTCGAGACCGGAGAAGTCCGCTCGGGCACGTTGCCGTGAGCAGCTCGGGAGGGCGGTTCCGTTTTACCACCCGCTTCAAGCCTTCGCGGGTGGAGATTGACGTGGAGGACCTGCTGGCCGTGGTCAAGTAGCGGCTATCCGGGCGGCCAGTGAAAGACGCGCCCGCCCAGAATATGCACGTGGAGATGATACACAGATTGTCCAGCCCATGGCCCGTTATTAATTAACGTACGATAACCTTTCTCGAGCTTGTTCTCACGCGCCAGCCGGGCGGCCACTCCGAACAAGTGCCCGATCAGCGGTTCGTCTTCGGCCTTGGCTTGGGTCAAAGACTCCAGGTGCTTCCTGGGCACCACCAGCAGATGGACGGGCGCCTGCGGGTGCAGGTCCTTGAAGGCCACCACGGATTCGTCCTCATACACGACTTGGGCGGGCGCCTGCCGCTCCACAATTCTGCAGAACATGCAGTTCTCCATACGCGCTGCTCCTAATTGGTCCGCACCACGAATGTCTCGGTGGCAAACCCGTCGTTGCGCAGCTTGCGCGCCAGTTGAGTGGCTGCGTCTTCCGAAGCCACGCTGCCCACTCGCACGCGGTAGAAAATTCCGTCGCCCCGGTCGTAGGTCTGGATGGTTACGGGCCCGTAATGGCGCGCGATCTGCTGCCGCAGCCGCTCGGCGTTGCGGCGGTCCTGGAAGGCTCCGACCTGGACGGCGAAAGTCCCCGGCGGAGGGCTGAAGCTCTCGCGCGGGCCATAGCCCAGGATTTCCAGCCGGACCAGCGCGGTCCCGGGCATATGTATGGCCTGCGCGGCGGCGTAGGAAAGGTCAATGATGCGCCCTTCCACGAACGGGCCGCGGTCGGTGATGCGGACCACGGTGGACTGGCCGTTCTCCAGATTGTGAACGCGGACCATCGTTCCAAAGGGCAGGGTGCGGTGAGCGGCGGTCATGGCGTACATGTCGTAGATCTCGCCGCTCGCCGTCCTGCGCCCGTCAAAGGGATGGCCGTACCAGGAGGCGATGCCCTCCTCGCCCTGAACGATGGGAGCCGGCGGAGGTGCCGCCCTGCCCCTTGGCCGGGGCGCAGGTGCCGACGGCGTGGGTGGGGGGTAAGGCGCGGGCCGGACGCGGGGCCGGCGGCGATGGCAGGCCCCCGCCAGAACCGAGAGGCCGACAGCCGAGCTGAGCAAAATGGGCCGCCAAAGTCTTGCGCGGTCCCCGGCAGAGGCAAGGGGCATAGGCGTGGGCTCAGCGCTTCGGCTTGTCCAGGTCGTTGGCCAGCTTCGAAAGGCGCTTCGAGGCCCCCCGCAGCATTTGTGCCAATTCTTTGCGTGTGGAGGGTTTCACTTCCTTGTCCAGATACGCTGTGAGTTTGCCGATCTCCTGGTCGATTTTCTTTCCGGCTTCTTCGAAGGTCATACCACATTCTCCGTGACGCGAACGTATTCTATGCAACGGACAAGCGCGGCACAAATGAATTTGCTGGGGCGCGCCGAACGAGTAGACTATAATTTTGGCTTGTATCTATGGCGGCTTCACTGATCAAAGGGCGATGAGACTACCACCACGTTATCGTTTCAAGCTGGAAAAGTGGAAGGCCTCCCTGCGGGAGACGTTCACGCGGCAAGAACGGTCTTTTGACACTTCCCACCGCATGTGCCCCGAGTGCCGCGGACTGATTGAGCGCAATGCCTCGGAGTGTCCGCTCTGCGGGGCGAAGATCAAGGCGCCGCGCTCGCGCGCCGGCACCCACGAAGGGCCGGAGCGCATTCTGGGCGTCATCCCCGTTCCTTCGACGGCTACCTCGGCGCTGGTGGCCGCGAACATCGCGCTCTACGCCATCTCCTGGTACTTGAGCCAGAACGCGGCTTCGGCGGCGGGCGAGTCCTCGTCGCTCTTTTCAGGGATCAACGCGCAAGTGCTGTTACGCCTGGGCGCGAAGTTTGGCCCGCTGATGGTGAGGGGCGAGTGGTGGCGGCTGGTCACGGCGATGTTTCTGCACGGCGGCTTGCTGCACATCGGGTTTAACATGTGGGTCCTCGTGGATCTTGGCCCCGAAGTGGAATCGCTTTTTTCCATCCAGAAATACATCGTGCTCTATCTGGTCACCGGCGTTTTCGGGTATATCGTGAGCCTTTTCTGGAGCCCATTCGGGCTTTCCATCGGCGCTTCCGGCGCGATCGTCGGGCTGATCGGCATTCTCATCGGGGCCAGCTACCATCACGGCCAACTGGGCAAGGCTTACCGGAGCCAGCTGTGGAAATGGGTGATCTACATCGTCGCCATGATGCTGATTCCGGGACTGGGCATTGATAACGCGGCGCACTTCGGCGGATTGGCGGCGGGGCTGGTGCTCGGCTATCTCATTCCCGAAGGCGAGCCGCAAACCCGCGCGGGCGAAAACTTGTGGAACGCGCTCGCCATCCTCTCAGTGATTATCATCGCGGGGTCGTTCGCGCTGATGGCCCTGCAACTGAACCGGCCGATGTGATGGCTCGATTCGAATTGGAATCCATGCCGCTCAACGCATTATCCTCGCGGCGCGAATTCATCCACAGAGCGCTGAGCGCCGGCGGCGCGGCGGCCATCGCGCCGCTGGCCCGGGAGATTTCAAGCACCATGGCTGCGACTGGCCAAGGCGAGAAGACTGTGACCTGGCGCACGCATGACGTGGCCAGGATTCCGCACGGGTATCAAGTGGCGGTTGCGGACGTGAACGGCGACGGCCGGCCGGATATTCTCGCTCTCAGCTCCGAGGAAAACATCGTCGAGTGGTACGAAAACCCGTCCTGGAAAGCCCGCTCCATCACGACCCAGACGAAAAACAACATCAGCCTTGCGCCGCTCGTATGGAGAGGGTACGCAGGCCATGGGCTGGCGCTAGCGGCCGATTTTCACCTCGAGCGAAGCACGGAGGGCGGATCGTTGTGGTGGGCTGAACCGGCCAAGCAGCCTGACGAAGAGTGGTCGCTCCGGCGCATCGGCGCCGTTCCGACTTCGCACCGGTTGCGCTGGGCGGATTTGGACGGCGACGGCCGCCCGGAGCTTTTGGATGTTCCTCTGTTGGGCGCTGGCGCCGCGGCTCCGGATTACAAAGTCGGCGCACCCATCACCTGGTTTCGAATTCCGGATGAAATTTGGCATGGCGAGGCGCGAAGCGCCGGCGCGGCGGACTTAACCTGGAGGCCGCATCTCATTGACGACTCGCTGACCGTTGTCCACGGCGTTCTCGTTTACGATTGGGATGGTGACGGCGGCGATGAATTCCTCACCGCCAGCTTCGAGGGAGTTTGTCTCTTCCGTTCGAACGGCCAAGGTGAGGGTCTGCGATGGCACGAGACGCACCTCGCCTCGGGCGACCAGCAGTCGAGACCGAGGCGGGGGTCGAGCGAAATCGGCGTCGGGAAAGTCGCGGGGAGCCGGTTTCTCGCGACAATTGAGCCGTGGCACGGCGACCAGGTAGTGGTTTACCTCCCCGGCGAGCAAGGCAAGCTGTGGAACCGCAAGGTGATTGACCCCTCATTTCACGAGGGACACGCGCTCGCTTGCGCCGACCTGGATGGGGACGGCAACGACGAGATTGTCGCGGGCTATCGCGGCCCCGGGACTAGCCTGTTCGTCTATCATGCGAGCGACAGTTCCGGCAGCCGCTGGGAGAGGCAGTTACTCGACTCCGAAATGGCCGCCTCGGGCGTTGTGATTGCGGACATGAACGGCGACGGGCGTCCGGATATAATCGCCATCGGGGCTTCGACCGGCAACGTCAAGTGGTATGAGAACCTGGGGTAACGGGCGAGTAATCCTGACAATCGCATCCCATCGTCCCCCCAGCGCGGCCAGGAGGGGAAATGCCTAACGGCGCAGTTCCCGGTGACGGAATCGCCTTCGGCGCTCCCGGGATTCCTCCCCGATGGACTTCGAGTTCTAAAGCGGGGATTGGGACCGCCTATTCCACTTCCAGCCGAATCTGGTTCACGGTTTCGCACGGAATTTTGAACGAGGTTTACTATCCGACGATTGACCGGCCCCAGATTCGCGACCTGCAATTCCTGATTACCGACGGCAAGACTTTTTTCCACGAAGAGAAGCGCGACTTGAAATGGGAGATCGATTACGTCGAGCGGCACGCGCTGGGATTTCGCATCGTCTCTTGCGACCCGCAAGGGCGATACCGCCTCATCAAGGAAGTCGTCAGCGATCCGCATCAGCCCTGCGTGCTGATTCACGCAAGGCTCGAGCCCGCGCCGGGATGGCGCGGCAGCCTGAAAGTCTACGCTCTTCTGGCGCCGCACCTGGACGTGGGCGGCTGGGGAAATTCGGCCCGGCGATTTCAGACGGCGGGCCGGCAAATCCTGGTCGCCTGGAAGAACAGTACGTATCTGGCATTGGGGGCGGATGCCGGGTTCGCGAGAGCATCCTGCGGATACGTGGGTGCAAGCGACGGCTGGCGCGACCTGAGCGATAACTACGCCATGGACTGGCAGTTCGACCGCGCCGAAAACGGCAACACCGCCGTCACCGGCCAGATCGCCCTGCCGCGCAACAATGAATTTACCCTGGCGCTGGCCTTCGGCGACAGCCTGCACATGGCGGTTTCGATCCTAACCCAATCGCTCAGTGTCCGATTCGAAGAGCACCGCGACCGGTTCATCGAGCAGTGGCACCGCGCCTGCTGCCAAATTCACGATTTGGAAAAGGTCTCTTGCGACGGCGGGCACCTCTACCGCGTCAGCAACAGCCTGCTGCTGGCGCACGAGGACAAGACCTACGCTGGCGCGATCATCGCCTCCGCCAGCATTCCCTGGGGTGAAGCCAAAGGCGACGAAGACTTGGGCGGCTACCACCTGGTCTGGACCCGCGATATGGTTAACAGCGCCACGGGGCTTCTCGCCTGCGATGATGCCGTCACTCCGCGGCGCGCCTTGGTTTACCTCGCCTGCACGCAGCGTGCCGACGGCGGGTTTCCGCAGAACTTCTGGATTGACGGAACGCCCTACTGGAGCGGCATGCAGCTTGACGAGGTTGCCTTCCCGGTCATTCTCGCCTGGCGGCTCTGGAAAGCCGATGCCCTCGGCGATTTTGATCCTTATCCGATGGTGAAGGCGGCCGCGGGATTCTTGACCCGAATGGGGCCGGCCACCCAGCAGGAACGCTGGGAAGAGGATAGTGGCTATTCGCCCTCGACGCTGGCGGCGTGCATCGCCGGGCTGATTTGCGCGGCGGACTTTGCCCGGGCGCGCGGCGAACTCGACATTGCAGCCTTCATCGAAGAGTACGCCGATTTCCTGGAATCGCACGTCGAGCGCTGGACGGTGACGACGGAAGGGACATTGGTCCCCGAGATTCCGCGGCACTACATCCGCATCTGTCCCACGGACATCAACAACCCTTCGCCGGATGAAGACCCCAACCGTGGGCAGCTCGCCATCAAGAATCGGCCGCCGGGGGAGCAGTGGCTGTTTCCTGCCAAAGAAATCGTGGACGCGGGATTTCTGGAACTGGTCCGCTACGGAATTCGGAAGCCGGGGAACGCGCTGGTGGAAGATTCTCTGCGCGTGGTGGACGCGGTGCTGAAAGTGGAGACGCCGTTCGGCCCTTGCTGGCGTCGTTACAACTACGACGGCTACGGTCAACGGCCCGACGGAGGACCTTACGAGGGGTGGGGGCGGGGCCGAGCGTGGCCTTTGCTGGCGGGTGAGCGCGGGCATTATGAGCTGGCCGCGGGCCGCGATCCGGTTCCGTACATTCGCGCGCTCGAGGCGTTTGCTTCTCACGGAGGAATGCTCCCCGAACAGGTTTGGGACGATCTGGACGCGCACGGCTCCTTGGGCCGTCCCACCGGTTCGGCCATGCCGTTGATGTGGGCGCATTCGGAATACATCAAGCTGCTCCGCTCGCGGGCGGATAGCCGAGTCTTTGATTTGATTCCTTCCGTGGCCGCGCGCTACCTGGCGGGGCAGGGAAGGAAAGACCTGGAAATCTGGAAACCGGTCCGGCAGGTTCGTTCTGTGAAGGCAGGCGACGTGCTTCGAGTCATGGCCACGGATCCCTTCCTGCTGCACTGGACGGACACCGACTGGCAGACCACAACCGACACCGAATCACAATCGAGCGGTCTCGGGACGCATTTCGTTGATCTGCGCGTCACAAAAGGTCAACAAGCGCCGGTGCGCTTTACCTCCTACTGGAAGGACAAGCAGCAGTGGGAGGGCCGGGATTACGCGGTTGAGGCCGTTTAGTGCTCCGGCCCGAAGCCTACGCCCTCCTGGTTCTCATCTGAGTTTCAGGGCCAGATTGGTGAATGAACTGTCGAAAGCCGTAACAAACAATTCCTGCAATCCGAAAGCCTCCCGCAAGCACGAGACACTGCCCAAATGGTTTGTGGTGGTTCTGCTTCTTGGTATTTGGGGCGGCTCCGTCGCGCCGACGTCAAACTTGTGGGCGGAGCAATTCAAGCGCAGTTCTCTGCATGGGATTGTCTCGCGAGCGGCTCGGCAAGGCCGTAGTTTTCCTCTCCAGGCGGCGCGCGTGGAATTGAATGGCAGCGCCACCGGCCTTCCAACCTTCGCAGGATTTTCTAGCGCCAAAGGTGTCTATGAATTTTCGTCAGTGCCGCCGGGCCATTACGCGCTTAGTTTCACTGCACCGGGTTACAGGCAGGTCATCAAGAACATAACCGTCGCGCCGGATAAAGTGGAAGTGGAGGACGTAAGCCTTGCGCCGGCGGGGG
>JAHEKS010000437.1 GCA_024638215.1 Acidobacteriota bacterium
GGTGTGATGATTTGTCTTACGTTGTTGTGCCAGGTGGAGTCATAGCTCCTTCCGTGCGCACACCACTTACATACTCCTCTCCGATGGAAAATGCAAGCAAAACCGTAAGGCAAAAAGAGGTACGAAAGTACCTGGTGGAGCATCAAGAAAACAGCCCCAGCGGGAGTTCCTCAACCGCCCGGCGGGGTTCAAACACTCAGAGAAGGACGACAGCCGTTTAGGCTACTATCTAGGGAACGACTAGTGGCCGCGAGTCCCGCCCGCCGCTTGAAGTCACTGAGCTTGCGGAAGGAAGGGAAGCACAGTGTTCAGAGCAAGGACCAGGGGGATTCTGCCGAGTTTCAAGAACTCGCGGTCCGACGGAGTTTTCCCGATTCTGACCGCTGCCGCCGCGGCCATACTGCTTTGCTTGCACCCAAGCTTTGCGCAGGGGCCGCAGAACATCCTGCTGGTCGTCAACGAGAAATCCAAGATTTCACGGGCCATCGGCGAATATTACCGGGAGCGGCGCGGTGTGCCTGCCAACCAGGTGTGCTTCCTGCGAACCTTCGATGAGGAAGAGATCGACCGCGAAACCTTTGACGACGAGGTCCGCCGCCCGATACTGAGTTTTCTTGAGCGCGGCAAACTCGAGGATCGAATCCTATACATAGTGCTGACCAAAGGCGTGCCGCTCAAGATCAAGGGCGCCAGCGCCCAACGCGATTACGCCAGCGTCGATTCCGAGCTCACGCTCCTTTACCAGGATCTGGCCGGCGTGCCGCGGAGGTGGGATGGCCCGGCGCGCAATCCCTATTTCAATGCCAACGTGCGCGCGCGGTTTGTTCGCTTCAGCCACAAGAATTTCCCCATCTATCTCGTGACGCGGCTGGACGGTTACGACGTGGCTGACGTGCGCGCCCTCATCGACCGCGCGATGGCGCCTGCGGCCCATGGCCGGTTCGTGCTCGACGAATCCCGGAATGACAACTCGCCCGGCAATGTCTGGCTCCGCGAAGCGGCGCTTGAATTGAAGCGAACCGGAATCCCGGACTCGCTCATACGTTTGGAAAACACGAATGCCTTTTTGAGCGGCGAGCAGGATGTGATGGGCTATGCCAGTTGGGGCTCGAATGACAAGTCGGATCACTCGCGAGTCCTCCACAATTCCTGGGTGAACGGCGCACTCGCCGCGGAATATGTCTCAACCAACGCCCGCACTTTTGAAAGTCCGCCGAAGAACTGGAAAACCGGACCATGGAGTGATCCTCCCGCCACCTTCTTTGATGGCTCGCCGCAGTCGCTGATTGCCGACTACATTCATGAAGGCGTCACCGGCATCTCGGGTTACGTTTATGAACCGTATCTCGAAGCGTGCGAGCGCCCGCAGATTCTTTTTCCCGCCTACGTTCAGGGAATGAATCTGGCCGAAAGTTTTTTTCTCGCCATGCCGTATCTGAGCTGGCAGACTGTGGTGGTTGGAGATCCGTTGGTCAGCCCGTACCCCGGGACGCCGCTGCCCCCGAACGAATCCAACCCGCCCCAAGACCCGGCGACCGGCTTGCCGATATTCTTCGCAAAATTCTCTTCACAGGTCAAAGCGCACAAGTGAACGAATGGCGCTGCACATCGCCACACGCGCTCTCTGGGACGAACCTGCGCCGATCCTGAGCGGCCGCCGCCGAATCCTTGCCACGGACCCGGTTTTCCGGAGCCTCGCCTCCAAACGTCTGCTTATTGTCTCGGAACGAGAGAAACCCGGCGGCGCCGGTTTCAAACGATGAGACCAAATGAGCCTCCGAGATGCCTGCATGATTACTGTCTCACGCGGCCTGACACTATGACGGTGCGGGAAACGTCGGCTAGTAAGCTTGCCACGAATCCTGCATAAGCAGTTTGAGCCAAATGGCCCGCTAGTTGCGAAATTCAACGCAATCTGATGCGAATCGCTACATTGATTCGCCTCTTCTTCTTGCAAGCTGGCGGCTTGTCCTGATATTGCAACGAGTTGGCAATTCTTCTCGGCGCGCACTACAAAGCGAATTGGTCTCGCTATTGCTAAGCGCAAGTCATTGGGCCCGGCGCTTGACAGAGTGTTTAGAAATTCATCACTGGGCGGTGCCCAGCGAACAAGAAGGGCTACGTCGACTATTTGCCCGTCTCCTTCGCACCAGAACTGATCACCCTTCGCTCAAAAAGGGAACCCAGGATACTCGCGACCGAAAAGTGGACACAAAGTCAGAGGCTAGACAACTAACTCATCGTGACCGGAGTAAGCTGAGTCTTGATCATTCCGCCTTCGTTTCTGGCCGCCCCCATCAATCTGCACGGGCACATGCCGAATCGGCCATTCGGTCACCCTTGTTGCTATCGGTCGTTTGTCTGATGCTACTTTGGAGCACGCAAGCCGTTGCCGACATTCATCCCGTTCCGCTCAGCGAAAAGACCGATCCGGCGAAGTGCGTCACCTGCCACGAGAACAAAACCAAGGGCAAAGTCGTTCATCCTGCCATTTCCCTTGGATGCACGGTCTGTCACGAAGTACGTGTCACGAGAAACGTCACGCGCGTCAAGCTGGTCGCCACAACTCCCGTGGGTGTCTGCATCACGTGTCACCCGGACAAGAATGCGGCGGATATCAAAGGGACGGTTCACAGTCCCGGGGTCCGCGACTGCCTCAAGTGCCACGATCCGCATACCTCCGACAACGCAAACTTGCTTTTGAAGCCGACATCGGGGGATGAGAAGAGCAATCTCTGCCTGAGTTGCCACCGAAAGGGACTTGACGTGCCCGCGACGG
>JAHEKS010000166.1 GCA_024638215.1 Acidobacteriota bacterium
GTGGCGCAGCCCCATGATGAGCCCGTCGGGTGAAGTGGCGGAAATTTCCAGGCAATCCGGCAGGCTCTGCCGCTCCACGATCAGCGAATGGTAACGTGTGGCAGGGAAGGGATTGGGCAGCCCGGCAAAAACGGTTCGCCCGTCGTGCGAAATGAGGCTGGTTTTTCCGTGCATGATTTGGGGCGCGCGCACGACTCTGCCGCCGAAGGCTTGCCCAATCGCTTGGTGTCCCAGGCACACGCCCAGGATCGGCACGCGGCCGGAGAGTTTCTCAATCACCTCCAGGCAGATGCCGGCTTCGGTGGGGGTCTTGGGGCCGGGCGAAATCACGATGCGCTCGGGGTTCAGGTGCGAAATCTCTCCGACCGAAATCTGATCGTTGCGGCGAACTTCCGGTTTCGACCCCAGCTCGCCCAAATATTGGACCAGGTTGTAGGTGAATGAATCGTAGTTGTCAATAATCAGGATCATGCTGGCCTGATTGAACGCCCGCGCAACAATTATACGACGACTCGGCGTCTAGCCGGCACACGCTGCGGACGCCGATTGTTACCTAAAGTGTCGCTCCCGCAGTGCCACTTTGTGTCACTTGCAGTCTCGGAGGGGAGTGCGAATTGCGGGCGCGGGCGTAACCGACTCTTTTTCATAGAGATGCGAAAGTACTTTAGTCCTACGCCTGGCGGGAGGTTTGGAACGGAGCTTGCTTTTTATAAGGCACGGCAGGCATGGAGAAAGAAATGAAGAAGGTCTTATCGAAAATTACGATCGTGGATTTCGTGGTGGTGATGGCCATACTCCTGATTCTTGCGGCGATTATCGCGCCCAGTTTTGTGCCTCCAACCGGCACGGCGACAGCGCCCCAGAAAGTGCACCAGGTTGCTCCGGCGCGCGCCGCACGTTAGCGGTTTGTAGTAAATCACCTGCGCCCATTCGTCCTACCCCATGCGCAGACCCGTCAGGGGACGGGTCTGCGCCCTCATTTTGGCACGCTGCTAGCTGAACTGGCCGACCCCCTTGCCAATTTTCCGCCGGCCGCTTGGCATACTTTCAGCCGTGCGATATTTTTTGATAAAGTCGGCTCGGGAGGCTGATCGGAGTTAGCCTTACGGACCACCCCGTCGGCGAGGGAGCATGGAAATCCAACTCATCACGCTGGAAGGCCGCGTGGTTCGCCTGGAACCGCTTTCGATGGGGCACCACGCCCAATTGTGCGAGGTCGGCCTGGAGCCGGAACTGTGGCAATGGATTCCTGAGCGCGTTACGACGCCCGAGGAGATGCGGCGCTACATCCAAGCGGCGCTTGATGCCCAGAAGGCGGGGACGGCGCTGCCCTTTGCCACCGTGGAGCGCGCCAGCGGACGCGCCATCGGCAGCACGCGCTTTGGGAATATCGACCGCGCCAACCGGCGGGTGGAAATTGGCTGGACGTGGCTGGGCACGCCATGGCAGCGCACCGCCGCCAATACCGAAGCCAAATACCTGATGATGCGCCACGCGTTTGAAACGTGGAAATGCATTCGCGTGGAGCTCAAGACCGATTCGCTGAACCAGCGCTCGCGCCGCGCCATCCTGCGACTCGGCGCGAAAGAAGAGGGCACGCTGCGCCAGCACATGGTGACTTGGTACGGCCGCCTGCGCCACACTGTCTATTACAGCGTGCTCGATTCGGAGTGGCCCGCGGTGAAGGCGGGCCTGGAAGCCAAGCTGGCGCGGCCGGCGTGATCGAATGCCGCAGGAAGGCTGGCCTGCTTTCGCGTAATCTCTTAACAGATTGTAACTGAAGTCGAGGAGCGATGCGGCCTAAAGTCCTTGCTCGGCCATCTCAAAGGCGCGCAGGAGGGCGCGCGCCTTGTTCATACACTCGTCGTACTCGCGCGCGGGAACGGAGTCGGCGACGATGCCAGCGCCGGCTTGCAGGTAGGCGTGTTTACCTTTTACTAATACTGTGCGGATGACGATGCACGAAGTAAGATTGCCTGAGAAATCAAGATACAGCACCGAGCCGCCGTAGAGTCCGCGGCGCGTGGGTTCGAGCTCGTCAATGATTTCCATGGCGCGCACTTTGGGCGCGCCGGTCAGCGTGCCGGCGGGGAAGCAGGCGGCGAGCGCGGCGTAGCTGTCCTGATCGTCGCGCCGCCGGCCCTGGATGAGCGACACCAGGTGCATGACGTGCGAGTAGCGCTCGACGAACATCACTTCGCGGGGCTGAACGCTCGCGAACTCGCACACGCGCCCGATGTCATTGCGGCCCAGATCCACCAGCATGATGTGCTCGGCGCGCTCCTTCTCGTCCGATTTCAATTCTTCTTCCAGGCGCCGGTCCTCGTCTTCCGTTTTGCCGCGCGGGCGCGTGCCGGCGATGGGCCGGTACTCGACGTCGCGGCCGGTCACCTTCACCAGCATTTCGGGTGAGGAGCCGAGCACAATCGAATCGCCGAGGCGCAGAAAGTACATGTAAGGCGAGGGGTTCACCACGCGCAGTGCGCGATAGACTTCGAAGGGTGGTACGCGCAGCGGAACTTCCAGCCGCTGCGACATCACCACCTGAAAAACGTCACCGGCGCGGATGTATTCCTTGGAGCGCTCGACCATGCTCTCGTATTGCGCGTGCGTCATGTTGGCGCGCACGCGCAAGGGCCCGGCCGGACGGCGCGGGCGTGGAAGTTGAAGAGGCTGCTGCAAGCGGCGCATCAACTGGTCGAGCTCGCGCACGGCGCGATCGTACTTGGAGCGCAAATCACCGAGACCTTCTTCGGTCAGGACGTTCGAGATCAGAAACAGCCGGTGCTGGACGTGATCGAAGGCGACGAGATTGGAAAAATACATGAACACGGCGTCGTCCAGCTCGACGTCGGGCTGAACGCGCGGCGGAAGTTTCTCCAGCGCGCGCACCGCTTCATAGGAAAGGTATCCGGCCGCGCCCGCGGTGAGCGGAGGAAGCCCGGGAATCGCGACCGATCGATAACGCGCGCCGATGCGCCGCAGAAATTCGAAAATGTTCCCGGTCTCGCGTGTCTGATGCTTGCCGCGCGTCAGGGTGATTTGATCGCGGCGGCAGGACACCACCTGGAACGGGTCCGTGCCGAAAAAGGTGTAGCGGCCGACGTGCTCGCCGCCCTCCACGCTTTCGAGCAAGAAGCTGTAGGGGTGCTGTTTGAAGCCGGCCTCCGTCTGCGGCGCGAGGCGAAGGAAAGCTGAAACAGGACTCAGCAGGTCCGCGACGATGGTTCGATAAACCGGGATGACGTTGCCGCGGCGGGCGAGCCGCTTGAACTCGGCGAAGTCTGGAAAAACGGGCGTCATGAGACCGGACCCGGAAAATCGTTTTGACGAAAGCGAAGCCCTAAGCGCGTCTGGCAGACTTCATCTGCGGCAGCCACCGGTCACGCCGGAACCACCGGGTGGCTGAGCGCGTGGCGGACCGCCTGCTCCATCAGCGCGCGCGGGGCGGCCTGGCCGGTCCAGATTTCGAATTGCCGCGCGCCCTGCGCCACCAGCATCTCGATCCCCGAAATGGAGATCAAGCCGCGTCCGCGCGCCTCGGAAAGCAAACGCGTTTCGAGCGGGTAATAGACCATGTCGAAGACCACGCGCACGCGCAGCCGCGCCAAGTCAACGGGCAGGCCCTCCGTGTGGGGCGCCATGCCGAGCGGGGTGGCGTTGATGACCGCGTCCACATCCAGGTTGTCGGCGCTCGACCAGGCGATGGCCTGGGCGGAGACGGCGCGGGCGAGTTGCTTGGCGGCGCCTTCGCGGCGCGCGGCCAAAAGCACTTGCGCGCCCTCCGCGCGCAGGGCAAAGGCCGCCGCGCGCGCCGCGCCGCCCGCGCCCAGAATCAGGATGCGGCTGCCCGCCAGGCGCAGGCGCTTGGTGAGGACTTCGATCACCGCCGCGGCGTCGGTGTTCCATCCCATCCATTTGCCGTCCTGCAAGGCGACGGTGTTGCAGGCGCCGATTTGCCGCGCCAGCGGGTCCAGCCAATCCAGGTGCGCGATCACCGCGCGCTTGAAAGGCATGGTGACGCTGAAGCCCTGAAAGCCGAGCGCCTTGGCAAAGTCCATGAAGTCCCGCAGCTTGCCGGTCTCGCAAGGCAGATAGACGGCGTTGACGCGCTTCGCCTGGAAGGCGGCATTGTGCATGGTTGGGGAAAGTGAAATCGAGGCGTGCGAGCCAACCACGCCGTAGAGTTTCGTGCGGTGGTCAAGGCGCTCCGCCCGATAGAGCGTGCGCATCACGTCCCAGGGAAGCTGGCCGGCGGCGACACCGTGATGGTTGGTGGCGGAAGCGTAGGTGAACAGGCTTCCCCAGCGCAGAGCCAGAAGACGCGAAGGCAAGCCCGACGGGCCCATTCCGATGCCGATCACCTTGGGGCCGCGCGAACGATGCAGCTTGAGCAGGCGCAGGATTTGCAGGTTGTCGCGCAGGTAGTTCGCGTGCCCCGCGACTTTCACCGCCGCCACCGGCAAGCGCGAAAGCTTCTGATAGACCGGCCTGAGCGGCGGGGTCTTTCGATAATTGTGGTAGGAGACAATGACCTTCGCGGGCCGGAGATCCTGCAAGGCCTTTCGGCCCAAGCGCGCTACCGACTCGATCTCCAGGTCCACCCACTGGCAGCCGGCTTTGACCGCTGCTTTGAGGATTTCGTACTGTTCCTCCACGCTTCCTGCAAACTGGCCGCCTGCTTCCTGGCGCCGGCAGGTGGCAACGGTGTGCGGGAAATGGAGGTGCGAGAGCATCTGGTGCAGGCGGGTTCCAAAGTCCTCGAACTCCTTCAGGTAGTCCAGCCGGAGTTCATAACCAATCGGAGATCCGCTCAGGCGAACCGCCTGCGCCTCCAGCGCGGCCAAGGCAGGAGCGGCAAGGGTAACGATGATCCGCGGTCCGGGGGCTTTTGCCAAAGCTCAGCACCTCTATTGCGCTGCAAGAACTGTGCTCAAACGACTGAATATAAAGCTTTTGATAGCAGCATGGCAAGAAAATTCATCGGCGCCGGAGCGCCCCTTTTCGGGGAAGGCCACCCCAAATGCCTTGCTAAGGTTCTATTTTTCATAGTGTTACATTGACAAGCCGCGACCGGGAGAAGGTGCCACGGGGTCCAGTCGAGAGGGCTCCTGTGGTTGTCACGCCAAGTTCTTCTGATATAGTTAGGGCGCTTTTGAAGGCGTCGCGGGCGAGCGACGGTTTGAACCAAGGCTCATGCCGCGGCAAGAACGTAAGTTGCGGTTGAAGATCAATCAATGAGGCCCTCATGAAATCGCGAAGCTTTTTTTCACTTATGTGCGCAGTCTTGTTGTTGGTTGGAACGGCGCTGAATGCGCGAGCCCAGGACCCGGTGCAGGAAAGTCTCAAATCCATTGACTGGAATGCTTACCAGGACGAAACGGTCAAGATGCTGCAGGAATATCTGCGCATTGACACTTCCAACCCGCCCGGCAACGAGCTGAAAACCGCCGAGTTTTTCAAGAAACTTTTCGATAGCGCGGGGATTGAGAACACGGTCTTCGAATACGCTCCCGAGCGCGCCAATATTTACGCCCGATTGAAGGGGGACGGAACGCTTCGCCCGCTGATCCTGCTGAACCACATGGACGTGGTGCGCGCCAATCCCGCCAACTGGAAGGTGCCGCCGTTTTCGGGCGAGATTGTGGATGGCGAGCTCTATGGCCGCGGCGCCGAAGACATGAAAGACGAAGGGCTGATGCAGGCGATGGTGATGGTGATTGCGGCGCGCGAGCATTTGCCCCTCAAGCGCGACCTGATTTTTCTGGCCACCGCCGACGAGGAAGTAAACGATACAGGCAGTACCTGGATGCTCGCGCACCACCGTGAACTGGTTCAGAACGCCGAGTATTTGATTACAGAAGGCGGCGCGAACCTGATTTTCCCCGGTCGCGGCACCATTTACGGCATTGGAGTGGCGGAAAAGGCGCCGTACTGGATTCGCCTGATTGCCACCGGCCGTGGCGGCCACGGCTCGATTCCGATTGCCGACTCCGCGCCCAATCGCCTGGCGCAGGCGATGGTGCGCGTGGTGAATTGGCAAACGCCCATTCGGCTGCTGCCCTCGGTGGAGGAGTTCTTCCACCAGATCGCCTCCGAGGAGAAGGAACCGCGCGCCTCGCAGTTCCGCCACATCCGCGAGTCGCTCAAGGATCCTGAGTTCGTGAAGTGGATCACGGAGAACGATGATTACAACTACATGTTGCGCGACACGATTTCCTTGACGATGATGAAAGGCAGCCAGCAGACCAACGTCATTCCTGACACCGCTTCCTGCGAGTTCGACGTCCGGCTGCTTCCGGGCGAAGACCCGCATGCCTTCGAGGAAGAAATGCGCAGGGTGGTGGCGGACCCGGCGGTTCGAGTCGAGCCGATCAGCAAGTACCGCCCGCCTAATTCGTCGCCCACGGACACGATGCTATATCACCTTTTTGAAACGGTCGTTCACGTGTACAACCCGCAAGCGCTCATCACGCCCGCGCTCAACAGCGGCTACACGGAGAGCCAGATGTACCGGCCGCTGGGCATCAGCGCCTACGGGTTCGTGCCCATCGAGATTTCGCCGGAGATTGACGACACGCAGCACGCCGCCAATGAGCGCATTCCCGTCGAGCAACTGCGCCGCGGCGTGAAGATTTATTACGAGCTCGTGGCGCGGGCGGCCAATCAGTAAGAGCAGTGACGAGTGATGAGTGACGAGTGACGAGCAGGAGCCGCAGAACAAAGGTGCCGGCGCTGCCCGGTTCGGCTGAATCATGGCGCGGCGTGAATTCCCGAAGAGTCCGATGGTGGGTGTAGGCGGAGTGGTGATTCACCGCGGGCGGGCGCTGCTGGTGTTGCGCGCGCGCGAACCGCTCAAGGGGCGATGGTCCATTCCGGGGGGCCTCGTCGAGCTGGGCGAGGAGCTGGAGCGTGCCGTCGCGCGCGAACTGATAGAAGAAACCGGTTTGACGGTCGAGCCGGTCCAGGTCGTCGCCGTTTTCGACCGCATCCAGCGGGTTCGCCGGCGCGTCCGTTATCATTTTGTGATTGTGGATTATTTCTGCCGGCTGAAGCGCGGCAAACTCCGGCCCGCCTCCGACGTGCGCGATGCCCGCTGGGCGCGCCGCGAGGAACTTCGACAGTACGACCTTACTCCGCTGGCCCGGCGCGTAGTCCTCGAGGCTTTTCAACTGGCGCGGAAAGCTCGGAGGGGCTAGTCACGCCAGCGGCGAATCACCCTCTTTCTTCTCGCCACGAAACCCGGACGCGATTTTGGCACCGAAAATCCCGATGGGCGCCAGGAACCCTCCCAAGAGGAGAAGTTCTCGCGGCCGGTCGAAATGAGCGATTTCGGCCAGCAGGATGGCCGCCGCCAGGACCACCAAAGTCATCGAGAGGCCGCGGTGAAAGCGGCGGATTTCCGACCGCACCCAGGAATCGAGCGGGTGCTCGATCGTCCGGCCGTTGTCGGAATCCGTGCAGTTCTTCTTGACCCCGCAGCAATTGCAGATGTGCCCGATGGCGCGGTATACCACCACGCGCCGCTGATGGTCGGTCTCGGAGCGCCCCAGGCGCTGGCCGGTGGGGCACTCCCAGGCGTCATGCTCGTGATGATAGCGGAAGCCCGCCAGTTGCATTCCTTCCGAGTGCTTGTGCGACTGGCGAGCGACCAGCTCCAGGGCGATGGCCACTGCCACCAGGAACAGCGCGTAGCCTGCCGCCATCAGGACTTCGGGATGGATGCCGTCAATCACGGCCTGGTTTCTCCCGCTTCCACGATTTCGGTGAAAAGGATTTCCTTCGGCTCCTCTTCAGTCGTTGCGCGCGCGGCGGTGTGCCGCACGCCGAGCCAAGCGAGATACAGTACCGGGAGCACGCCACCCACAATAAACAGGGCGTCGCCGGGCAAGCGCAGCCATTCGATCAAAGTGTTCAGGTGGCCGGTCAGGTATTGCAGCGTGCGCGCGTCGTAGTAACCAAAACGCACCGAGTGGTACAACTGAAGAATCCCGAGCGGGAAGAGCGACGCGAAGACCATCCACGCCAGCCCCAAATTAAGCGACCAGAAACTGAGCTTGGCGGCGCGGTCGCGCCAATGCTCCTGCGGCACCATGTAGCGGAGGCAGAAAAGCGCCAGCCCGACCGCGAGCATCCCGTAGACGCCCATCATCGCCGCGTGGCCGTGATTGGCCGTGAGCGACGTGCCGATTTCATAGTAGCTGACGATGGGAAGATTGATCAGGAAGCCGAAAACGCCCGCGCCCAGGAAATTCCAGAAGCCAACGGCGGCGAGAAACATCACCGCCCAATAATGCGGGAACGGCGTGCGCGCCCGCGTGCCCTGCTGCGCGCCGAGTTGCAGGAAGCTCCACGCCTCGAGCGTCAGCAGCGTGAGTGGAATGACTTCGGCGGCGGAGAAGAACGCGCCCAGCGCCATGTGCAGCGCCGGCTCGCCCGAAAAGTAAACGTGGTGCATGGTGCCGATGATGCCGCCCGCCGAATAGAGCACGATATCGAGATAGACCATGGTCAGGGCCACGCGCTCGTGCACCACGCCCAGCAGGACGAAGATGTAGGCCACCATGATGGTGGTGAATAGTTCCAGAAAATCTTCCACCCACAGATGGACCACCCAGAACCGCCAGAAATCCGTGGTGGTGAAAGTGGACCCGGGACGGGCCAGCAGGCCGACCGCGTAAAAAGCGGGGATGGACAATGCCGAAAAGAAGAAAAGCCACGGCAAGTTGCCGAGCTTTTCGGCGCTCAGGCGTCCTCTCAACCCGCGAAAAAGGATGAGCACCCAGAAAACCAGGCCAACGATGAGCAGGATTTGCCAGAAGCGCCCGAGGTCGAGGTACTCGAATCCCTGATCGCCAAACCAGCTCCAGCCACGGCGAATCAGGCCCTCGATTCCCGCGAACTCGCCCGCCATGCTGCCGAAAACCACAATCGCCAGCGCGCCCAGCAGGCCGTAGGCCAGCCAGTGCTGGCGCTTGGGTTCGCGGCCCGCAATCATCGGCGCGAGAAAAATGCCGGCGGCGAGATATGACGTCGCCACCCAGAAAATCGCCAGTTGGACGTGCCAGGTGCGCGCCAGGTTGAAGGGAAGAAGCTCGGCCAGATTGATCCCGAAAAAGTTTGAAAGCTCGGCGCGGTAGTGCTGCGAAGCGCCGCCGAGCAACGTCTGCATCAGAAACAGCAGCGCCATGACCAGGAAAAACCAGGCGGTCGCGCGCTGGCCGGGGGTCAGCGTGACTTCGTCCGGCGCGCGAAAGGAGATGCGCCGCATCTCGCGGCCGTGCCAGCCGAGGAAATTCCATCTTCCAAACGCGGCCAGCAGCAAGCCGATCCCGCCCAGCAGCGCGATGAGCGAAAGCACGCTCCAGACGACCGTGTCGGCGGTGGCGTGATTGCCCACCAGCGGCTCGGGCGGCCAGTTGTTGGTGTAGGAATAGTCGTGGCCGGGCCGCCGCGCCGAGGCCGTCCAAGCCGACCACGCGAAAAACGCCGTGAGGTCCTTAATGTCTTGCGGATCGGTGATCGCCTTGGGGCGGAGGCCGAACTTCGTCGTGGGTTCGCCAAAATACTCGCTGTAGTGGCGTTCGAGCTGGCCAAAAGCCGCTGCTTGGCCTGTGGTCAACGTCAGCGTCTGAGTGGCGCTGTCGTAACGATTCGTCTCGAAGTCCTGGATGGTCTGTTGCCGGGCCAGGTCCGATGACGGGCCGCCGTTTTGGTCCAGCACGATCCCGGCTGCACGGTGCAAGTAATCGGCGGTGAAATCCGGGCCCAGATAGGCGCCGTGGCCGAAGATCGAGCCATACTCCATCAGGCCGTTGCGCAGAAAAACCTGCTGGCCTTGCCGGATGTCGTCGCGCGTGAAGAGCACGTTGCCGGAGGGGTCGCGAACTTCCGCGGGGATGGGCGGTTCGTAGGTATACGTCCAATAGGCCAGAAGACCCAAAACAAAGAAGCCGAACAGGAAAACGACGATGGCAGCTTGAAGCCAGGTTCGGGAAACGAGCAGCGAACGCTTGCTCTCTGAAGGCATGAATCACCTCCTCGCGATGTGAAGTGGAAAAGGCTATCGAGCGGGGATGTCCGAATCAGCGACTTTTGTCACAGGCTATTGGGGTTTTGCGTATTCGCCCCGAAGGGGACAATGGGAAGCCCCTGGCGCCGCCCCGCGGAGCCAGGGGCTCGGTATGCTGATGGGAATTGGCAACTCCGTTGACTGACGGATACGGCGCAAACCAGCGCCTTGCCACTTCACCTCTCTTTT
>JAHEKS010000167.1 GCA_024638215.1 Acidobacteriota bacterium
ACATGGCGACACCCGCCACCATAGGCTCGATCTGATACTTCTGGGGTGTCGCGCTGTTGTTAAGGACGAAGTGAACTCCAGCCGCCTGGGCGATATTCTTCATCTTGAGAGGAGCGGAAGGCGAGCGTGCGTTGAGGCAGCCAAAAGGCCCTACCAGAAAAAGTCCAGCAGCCCCGGTCAACAGGGGCCAGACCAACCATTTCGTTCGTCGTCGAATCCACATCTTATGTTCCCTGGCAGCGAAACCCCTGACAAGCCTCTCAACGAGGCCAATCGCGAATCTCATCCGGTTGGAGGAAGGTGCCGATTCACCCTTCGCTCAAGATTAGAAGATCCAGCGGAGGAATGGTGACTGCCCCTGAAACCTCCCGCCCCGCAAGGACGTTTTGGAAGCGGTGGGGAAGGTTCACGGTCTGAGCCGTCTCATTGAAATTCATCACGAAGATGATTCTTCTGCCTGCCTTCTCCCGCACAGCAATGTCAACCTGCTCGGGCACCGGAAGGTTCCTCGATATCCCCCTCTCCTTGACGAGCCAAGCCGCCAGCAAATCGGCAGGCTCTCGCGACAAATGAGTCCCAAGATAGACCACCTCTCCTTTGCCGACTCGATTGAGGGTGACGGCAGCTTTGCCGGCATAGAATTTCTTCCCATATTTTACGAGGGCCTGTGCCGTCTTGGGTTCGAGGATGTCGGCCCAGATGGTTCCCGTCGAGTTTAGCCCGGCGAAGGGCGCGGCCACGCCTTTGATAGGGATAGCTCCCTCCAGGATTTCGGGATCACTTTTCAGCAGTGGTTCGTATTCCGCGATTTCAATACCCGCCAGTTCGCGCAGTCTGCCAGGCAGTGGCTGCATAACGACGGAGTTGTCCCACTCTTTCACGCCGGAGCGGAAAGAAAGCACCAGAGTCCCGCCCGCTTTCACGAAGTCTGTCAACTGATCGACCCTTTCCTGATTCAACATGTAGAGCATGGGAGCGAACACAATCTTGTAACGGGCCAAGTCGCGTCCGTGCCCGGTGACGTCCACATTCACTCCTTGGCGTTTGAAGGCGCGATAGTACTCGGCTCGGCGGTCATCAAACTGGCGCACATCCGGCGCAGTCTTTGCCCACTCGCTTTCGTAATCTACATAGAAAGCCACTTGCGAATTCGTCGTGCTTCCTTGCAGGAGTTCCGCCAGGGCAGCGACCTCTTTGCCCATGCCGGCAATTTCGCGATAGCGGCGGTTGGCTTGTCCGTCTTGGCCCAGAATTCCGAACCAATACTCCTCTCCTCCCCGCGCTGCCGTGCGCCAGCGGAAAAAGATCACGGCATCCGCGCCGTGTGCGAAGGACTGATAGGCCCATAAGCGCTGCAGGCCCGGCGCGGCTTCGAGGGTCTCGTTATGCGATCCGGGCCGACCTCCGCGTTGTTCCACAACCCAGAAATTTCCATCTTTCAGGCCGCGGAAAGTGTCCAGCCCAAGCCCGTTATCTTCCAATCGTCCCCAACCCTCGGCGGGATAGAAATTCATCCCCGCCAGATTGAGCACTCTCGCCATAGCAAAAAGATCCGGCTTGCCCCAAATGTTGTGTGTGGTGAACTGATGCGCCCCCACCTCTTCAAGGAGTTTGACCTGGTATTTCATATAGCCCACCACCGTATCGCTCCAGAAGCGCCGGTAATCGAGGAGCAAAGCCGGATTGTGCTGCTGCTGAGTCATGCGGGGAAGAGGAATCTGTGCCCAGTCCGAGTAGGTCTGGCTCCAGAAGGTCGTTCCCCACGCGGTGTTGAGTTTGTCGAGCGTTCCGTAGCGTTTCTGCAGCCACTTGTGAAAGGCGGGCTCGCAGTATTCCTTGCAGTAGCACTCCCGTGTGACGTGACCAAATTCGTTGTCGAGGTGCCAACCCACGACGGCAGGATTATTGCCATATCGTTTTCCGATGGCGGAGACTATTTTCTGGGTGTACTCGGTGAGGGCTGGATGGTTGAAGCAATAGAGGTATCTCCCCCCAAACCCGTAGCGGAGGCCTTGTTCACTCACTGGGTAGAGGTCGGGATATTTCTGATAGAGCCAAGCCGGGGGCTGCGAAGTAGGTGTGCCCATCAGGGTCTGAATTCCAGCCTTGGCCAGCATCTCCACAATCCGGTCGAGCCACGAGAAATCCAGCTGGCCTTCGACGGGTTCGATGCGCGCCCATGCGAATTCCGCCATGCGAACGACGTTGAAATGTGCATCTTGCATCATGCGCAGATCAGTTTCCCAACGCGATTCGTCCCACGCTTCGGGATAGTAGTCGGCGCCGAAGAAGACCTTCGGCGATTGATAGAGTTTTCCATCGCGGAGGGTCTGAGTTCCCTGAGCCGGGACCAAACCGGGCGTCGGGCCCCCTTCCGCAACGGGAAGCCTCAGTCGTCCTAAAGAAACGAGCGTGGAACCTCCCGCGAGGGATTTTAAGAAGTCGCGCCGTTTTGGCATAATTCCTCCTCCGTCACCTGTTTCCCACCCCTCAGCCTCCGTCAGATGGTTGAGGTCGAGGTTAAGTTGGTCTTTTTATCGGAGTGGTAATCTCCACACTCTGCCGAAGTCTCTCTCACTGCTGGGCATTGAGCTAGCTCGTTGGACCAATCCGCTCCTTGCCTTTCTCAGTCCCTCCTTCGGGAGATCGCGGACAACAGATAGCGAAGGTCGGCGCCGGGCCCAGGCCGCTAGGAGTCGGATGGATGTCTGAGATTCAGGACTACGTTCGCAGGGCTCTCACCCAAGTCTTCGGGAAACGGTATTTTGGATTCCTCTCCTGGAGCCGATGTAGACTGACGGACGACGAGTTCGGTTTCAACCACATATTCAGTTCCCATCTTCCGCTTTGATTTCACAATGCTCTGCAAAGCTTGGAAGGCCAACTGGCCAAGGTATTGGCGCGACAGGCTGACGGTTGTCAGGGGCGGGAACGCAAGGGCCGCCAGGCCGATGTCGTCGTATCCGACGAGAGAAACATCCTGGGGCACTCGTAGCCCGGCGTGTTGAAGTGCGTGCAGGGCGCCGATCGCGGTGACGTCGTTAACGCAAAGGATCGCCGTCGGTAAAGGGTGGCGGGCCAGGAGTGCTTGAACGCCCCTTATGCCCCCGTCTACTTTTTGGTTTTCATCCACGATCCGCTCAGCCCCTAATCGCCGCTGGCTGACAGCGGCGATAAACGCATCTCGCCGTGAAACTGCGGCGCTGAACGTGGGGAATCCGGAAATGAATGCAAAATCCTTGTGGCCGAGACGGTGCAAATGGTCAACGGCCTGGTGAATACCCCGTGACCAATCCACGCGGATGCTGGACATATACTTGCCAACCGTCCCGTGGTCGAGCAGGACCACCGGCACGCGATTGACCTTGAACTCTTGCGCCAGTTCCGCGTACCCCTTCGTAGTCATGACGGCGACGCCCCGAACCTTGTTTTCGATCATCTTGCGCACGGCGGCGTGAGTTCGTCCGGGGTCGTAGTCCGTATTGCAGAGCAGCAAATCCAAACCCTTCGACAGGGCTGCGGTTTCGAAGCTCTTGATGACCTCGGGGAAAAAGGGATTGCAAATATCCGACACGATAAGGCCCAAGAAGTCGCTGTAACCTCGAGCCAGGTGCCGGGCATGGGCGTCTTTGTAATACTTTAGCTCGCGGACGGCCTCCAACACGCGTTTGCGGGTTCGCGGCGCGACGCGGCGCGTTTTGTTTAGAACGTGCGAGACCGTGGTCACTGATACACCCGCATGTTTTGCGACTTCCTTCATCCCGCCTGGCATAGATTTCCCTCCCCATGACGGCACCTCTCTATGGTCCGTCGGGGCTTGTCACGTTCCTCCCATGGCATAAAAGGGGAGGCAGAAATCATCTCACAAACCGGGAGGAGATCTAATGAATTTCGTGTTATCAGGGTAATCCTTCCCGGCTTCCTCCACTCCATTGCACTTTCCGCTTGACAACCTACACCGGCCGGTGCTAAAAGGCAAGCGTTTGCGCAATCGCTTGCGCAATCGCTTGCTTTTCCCTTGAGAGCAGCCGCCTCTCTTTTCCAGCGTCGGGTTTTGGAATTTTGGAGGGTTACGATGATCAAGCGTTGCTTGCTAACAGGCCTAGTGTCGCAGTTTCTCTTTGTGGCGACATTAATGGGACAGGCGGACCGGGCAACTCTGACCGGAGCGGTGACTGATCCCACGGGCGCGGCGGTCCCGGGAGTGACCGTCACAGCGACCAATGAGAGCACTCGTGTCGCAACTAAAACCGAAACCAACGAGGTAGGCTTGTACCGCATCGTGAATCTGCCGGTAGGTCCTTATGCTGTGGCTTTTGAGAAGGGCGGGTTCAAGACGGTCGTTCGCAGCGGTATTGTGCTCAGCGTCGCACAGGTCGCCGACATCAGCGTACAGCTCAACATCGGATCGGTGCAGCAGACGGTGGAAGTGAAGGCAGCGGCACCGGTCCTGCAGACCCAGACGGCCTCGGTGGGCACCACGATGTCGAACCGGCAGGTCGAGAATCTGCCGTTATCTATTGGCGGCGTCGGAGGCCGTGATGCGGAGAACCTTGCCTTTGCGGTTATGCCCAACGTGGAGGGCGACAATTGGACTTCCTACATCGCCGGCACGCCCGCCTTCAGCAAGTCCGTGCTGATGGACGGAACTATTGAGCAGGGTTCGGAATCGGGCAGTTATGACGAGATGTTTCCCTCCATGGACGCGATCGAGGAGTTTAAGGTGGAGACGGGGGGAATGAGCGGCGAGGCGGCGGCCAATACCGGCGGCGGCACCTTCATGTTTGTGCTGAAGTCGGGCACCAACCAGTGGCACGGATCGGCCTTTGAATACCTGCACAACGAAGCGCTGAACGCCAACACCTGGATGAACAATTACAACGCGGCCGCGGATCCGGCGAACGCTGCGCTGTACAAGAGAGCCATAGACCGCCAACACGATTTCGGCTTCAGCGGCGGCGGTCCGATCAAGAAAGACAAGGCTTTTTTCTATGCGGCGTGGGAAAAATATATGCTGGACAATTACGCCATGCTCCCTGCCACCGTGCCCACGCAGGCGTTCCTGAAGGGGGACTTCAGCGCGTTGCTGGGCGGGCCGATTCTGGATTCCAACGGCAATCCCATCATCAACCCTTGCACGGGCCAGGCTTACCTCAACGGCCAGATTTTCGATCCAACGACCACCACGACGGTCGGCGGGCAGACCTGTGCCACTCCTTTCCCGGCAAATCAGATCACCAGTATCAGCAGCGTTTCGCAGAAGCTGATCAGCATCTATCAGCAAAGTTACCAGCCTATAAACCCCGGCGTTATCAACAACTCGCAGACGCCACAGACCAACAATCCCTGGTTGCACATGCACCAGTTCAGCCTGAAGATGGACTACAACTTCTCCGAGACCAACCGGCTTTCCGGCTCGTTCATCTCGACGGCCCGGCCGCGTTATCTTATTGACAATCAGGGGACCGCGAGCCGGCCCAGCATCTGGCAACAGGGAACGATTGACGGCGGCCCGTTCGCGCAGTCCCGGCTGCAGGAAGTTTCCACCCAGCAGTTCCGCCTGAGCGAAAACCATACGTTCTCTCCCACCACGATCAACGTGCTCAGCTTTACCGCTCTGTCTTATGTGAACCCCAGCCGTCCGCCGACCGTGGGCGGGAACTGGCCGCAAACGCTTGGCCTGGGCTCAACGCTCAACAATTACGACGGTATACCCCAGATTGATTTTGGTGATCCTGTGAACGGCGTTTCGGAGCAGCGAATCGGCGAGAATAACTCCGGCGGTTACGTGAGCAACATCTTCGCCATTGACGACTCCTTGACGAAGATCGTCGGCCGCCACACGCTCAAGTTCGGCGGCACGGTTCGGGCGTTTGAGATGAACAGCCACGGAGGGGCCGGTACGCTTGATTTTAACTTTACCAATGCCCAGACCGGCCAACCGCAGAATTCCGTGGTGGCGCCTTACGTGGGGTTCGGCTTTGCCAGTTTTCTTCTCGGCAACGTAAACACCGCTTCAGAAGGAACCCCTTTTAATCTATACGGAAGGCGCAAAGAGCTTTCGCTCTATGTCAGCGACAGCTTCAAGGTGAACCCCAAATTGACGCTGACCATGAGCCTGGGATGGAACCAGACTCATCCCTGGCACGAAAAGTACGGCAACTGGGCGAACTTCAACACCACCATGGTCAGCCCGTCGCTCGGCATCCCGGGAACCATTCAGTATGCCACCGGCCCCGGCGATTCCTTTGAAGGTCCTCTTTATTGGAAGGGGTTCGCCCCCCATATCGGCGTTGCCTACATGTTCACGCCCAAGGTTGTTTTGCGCGCCTCCTACAGCATGTTCTACACGCCGATCGGCAGCAATTTCTGGGGGGGAGTCCCCTATAGTTACGCTCCGCAAACCACCGGAACGGACCGCGTCAACGCGACAGGCAACATGACGGCCGCGTTTAATTGGGACGGAGGTTACCCCGGCGTTTACGTTCCGGGCACAAAAGATCCAAACTATTTGGAATGGGGGCCGGTTTCCATCAGCCCGCAGTCCCTTGTGCCTGGGCGAGTGAATCAGTGGAACGTTGGCACGGAAATCCAACTGATGAGCGACACCCGACTCGCCCTCTACTACCTGGGTAACCGCGGAACAAATCTGCACAGCGGCCAGCTCGGGAACTGGGGGCCCAGCGCCGCCCAATTGCCCACCTATCTGAATCTGATGAAGACGGGCAACCAGTGGGACCAAGTGACCGACGCGGCCAGCGCGCAAGCTGCGGGGTTGACGTACCCCTATAACGGCTTCGACGGGTGGTCCTTTATGATTCCGACTCTGTTCCCTCAGTCTGCGGCTCTGTGGGGCCCTGTCTTTTTCGTGGGCTCGCCGCTTGGCAAGTCCCAGTTTGACTCCTTCACCGCTGAGATAACCCGTAACGTCGCCCCTGGTGTGTCCGTGGATATGAGCTACGCCTTCCAGCACCAGGCGACCAACGTGGACCCTGGTTATGGGAATTTCGCGGAGACGTGGAACACCTGCGATTGGTACTGCATTCAGAACCTCACCGATCTGAGTTTCAGCGCCAATTACGTTAAGCCGTACAACACTCAAATCGTCAAGGGGTTTGTGCAATACGACCTCCCCTTTGGGCGTGGCCGGCGCTTCCTTTCGGGCGCCAATAGGGCGCTGGACGCAGCGGTCGGCGGATGGCGCGTAGGCCTGATCGTCTATTACTCCACCGGGGCTCCCCTGACGGTGGATTCCACCAACTCTTATCCCGGGTGGCCCACCGTGGTCTATTCAAACGTGGCCTCGGGAGCAAACTTCAGCTCGCAATTCAACAAAGGCGGATTTACGCCGATCTTCAACACCACACCTAAAGGTCCGAACAAATACTTCAACGCCAGCGATTTCAGCAACCCGGCGTATGGAGATTTGGGGAATTCCGGACCGTGGGTGAACGGCCTGTATGGCTTCGGAACCGTGAATGAGGACTTGGGCATTTACAAGAGCTTCGACATCACCGAACGCGTTCAAGTCCAGCTTCGCGGCGAGTTCTTCAATATTCTGAACCGCCATACCTTTACAAACCCTGTGACCAACATGGGAAGCCCCTTGTTCGGTTACGTCACGGGTGTGGCGGGCACGCCGCGCGAAGGCCAGCTTGGGGTCCGCGTCACCTTCTGATGATGAAAGTCCTGGGTAGTGGTCACGGCAAAGACTCTCTTTAACCACTCTGAGTGGTTAAGGAAGGAGGATTTGCCGTGGCCGAACCGGGGACTCTTTCAAAAGGCCAACGTCCACGAGTTCCCATTTGGGAGTTTGCCGCCAATCCCGCATCCAGTTTCCAGGCTGCGTTGCTCCTTCTTCGCTCTTCGGGTCTTCTCTCGGCGGGGGCGAGGGCTTTCCACGACAGGCGTTGCGGCTGAGCGTGGGAACCTGACAGGGGGACGGTCGTTGGCGGGAAGTGTTTCCGCGTTGGCCGTTCATGGCAATAGTGCCAGTTCTCGCCGCCTTTCATGCGTCGGGTGGGAAATGCCGGGGGTTGAAAGCAAAGAGGGCTTCCATGGCCGTTCCAATACTCTCCCCACACATAGAGACAACAGGTTTCCCGGGAGGCGTATCAATGAAAAGACTTCTGTTCCTTTTCACGCTTTTTTTGGTGATGGCGGGCTATTCCTTCGGCCAGTCGGTCCATTATCTGAACTGCGAGAGTGGAAATGACGCGCACGACTCGCTCCAACCAACTTCGGCGTGGAAGACGTTAGAGAAGGCCAGTAGCTATGAGTTTCAGCCGGGCGACTCACTGCTTCTCCGCCGGGGCTCAGTCTGCAAAGGTCTTCTTTGGCCCAAAGGTTCCGGGAGCAAAGACAGGCCGATCACGCTGGGCGCTTACGGCGTTGGAGACCTGCCCCAGGTTATCGGTACCGGGCAAATTGCGGGCCTGAAGCTTTACAACCAGCAGTTCTGGCACATTCAGGACCTGAATATCACCGGCGGTGATCCTTACGGAATTTGGATTAGCGGGAACGTGCCCAGGCTGTCGCACTTTCGCCTTACCGATGTGGTGGTCCACGACGTGACCGGTCAGCCGAAGACAAAAGACAGTGGTTTAGTGGTCATCGCACCTGACGCCAAAACCGATACGGTGTTTGGCGACATCGTGGTGGACGGCGTAACCGCCTACAACACCACGCAGTGGGCGGGAATCATCATTAACGGTGCAAGTTTCTTGAGCTACGCCAATCTTGTCCGCGGACCTGACATTACGGTGCGCAATTCCGTTGTGCACGACGTAGGCGGCGACGGCATCTTGCTCGCTTCGGTCAAGAACGGACTGATTGAGAGGAATGTTTCCTGGAATACCGGGATGCAGTACACGGAGTCAATTGGAACGCCGGACGGAATCTGGGAGTGGATGTGCCAGGACTGCCTGGTGCAGTATAACGAGGCATTTTTCTCCGATTCCCCCGGCGTGGACGGAGGCACGTTCGACATCGATTTTGGCAACATCAATAACGTCCTCCAATATAACTTCGGTCACGATTCGCAAGGATACTGCTTTTCGATTTTCGGAGCCGAAGGCCCGCCGGGTTACAGCCACAACAGCACGATTCGAAGAAACCTTTGCATCAACAATGGCAGGAGCCCGAGGGAGGCGAAACGCCAGGGCGCTGTCTACCTCAGCACATGGAATGGCGGGAAACTCGATGGTGTGAAAATCTACGGCAACACGATTTATTGGGACCCTCCGCTTGACACCGCGGCAATCGTAAACGAGGCCGAAATCGAACCTGGCTCTCCCAGGTTTTTCAAAGATAACGTCATCGTGTCTACGGTTTCCACGCTGGTACGCTCGAACGCTGATCTTGATTTTGAAAACAACGTGTATTGGACCTTTGGACGCACTATGCCTTCGTGGGCTTATGGCGGAAATGACTTCTTGGGCTTTACCGCATTCCAGTCCGCGGCAGGTCAGGAGCACGGGGGTCATTTCATGAATCCGCAATTCGGAGCGCTTTTCGAGCCAACAGCTTCATTGCAGGGCTGCGATCCCAGTGTCGCCGTCAGCGACGATCTGTACGGCAACACGACCCCTGCGGCAAACTGCGTGCCAGGTGCGGTCTCAAAATCGCTTCGACCGGTCAAGCCCAAGCACATTCTCCCGCCCTTACCTTTGCTCGCTGACGGCAAACCCTACTCGCCCAAAGGATGGACGTTGCTGGCGTTGCTCTCTCCCGAAGGGCAGACGGACGTCGACGCCTCGCGCAGTCAACTGGTCGTCTTGAAAAGCATGCTCCAGCAATTCTCATCTCTTGGACTCAACGTTGATGTGGCACCCACGGTTTCGTTATCTCCGGAGGCTACGGCCAACTGGCCGAACGATTGGGACTTTGGCCACATTCAGTTGCTCGCCAATACGAACCCTGCGTCGGTTCTCAAGCGGCTGGGAATTGACCAATCAACCGGGATGGTGCTCGTTTCGCCGGACAAGAACGTGGTTCGCGCGTGGAACGGACTTACTTCGCCGGCTGAAGTCGAGCTTGTCCTTCGTTTGCTGCTGGGTACCCCGCCAGGGATGCAGGAAATAAAAGTCAAGATGCAACACCACTGAGGCGCACCCGGTTCGAACCCGCGACCACGGAGGATTGACATCATGAGCACGAGTTATCGAAATTCCGCGCGTGGTGGAATGTCACGCCGAGACTTCTTGAGAGTTTCTTCGGCCGGTTCGCTGGCGGCCTCGCCCGTCATGGCCG
>JAHEKS010000168.1 GCA_024638215.1 Acidobacteriota bacterium
CACGATATCTACACGGCCCCAATGTCTTAAGACACGATCAAAAGCTGCGGCTACCGACTCTTCGTTCGTTACATCCATGTGCACGGGGAGGGCCCGGCGCGGGTCCGAGGAGGCGGCCGCGGCTGCTTCTGCGCCCTGATCATCAACATCGCAGAAGGCTGCTGCGGCTCCCGCCGCCCCCAATCCCTGAGCGATGCTGCGGCCCAGACCTGAAGCCGCTCCGGTTATTAATGCGACCTTGCCGGTAAGTGGCGCGAGCCCGGCGTCCAGAGCGCGAGCACGGTAGTGTTCGGCCTCCCAGTTGATAATGAAATCGGCCGAAGCCGGGGACAGATTGTGAACGCCTCCGGAGCCCGCGGCCAAGCGAGTGATCTTGGCGGCAGAAACGGCCAATGCCTCGGCAGCATCGAGCTTAAGCGGGTCCTCAGCCATCAGGAAACTTCCAATGTTCTTCACAATCGCCAACCGCGGCGGGGCCTTCTCGGCCAGGGCGGATTTCCACTTGGCAGGCAATTCTTCAAGCGACTCAGCCAGAATGGCGTGGGCGCCGGTGTAAACAATGTGGTCCGGCGTAAGCGCACCACTCGCCAACACCTCGACCGCACTTCCGCACGCCGCTCCGGCCAGTTCACGGTCGTCCGAAAGCCGGACAAACGGCGCTGTCCCTCGGACTTCGCGCCAGACCCGGCGAAGTTCCACCATCGTTTTGCGCAGTGCGGAAGAATCGACGCCGGAAGCAGGCCGCACTGGCGGCGCTTGTGGCGCAAAATAGCGTTCGCAGCGCGAGACCCACTCGTTATGGAGTGCCAGGCATGTGCGGGAGTCGGCCGCCGATACCAGAAGGCCATGGTTCTCCATGAAAATGACTCGAGGGAGGCAATGGTGCTCGAGTTGGTAGCTTTTAGTGGCCGTCTGGACTGCGGCCGCCAAGCACCAACCGGGGTCCGTGTAAGGCACCCACAGTGGCGGAGGTTCGCCCGCAGGGCTGATCTCCCTTAGCGCCTTGAGACCAGGCCCACAATTCAAGGCGTTGGCCGCCACGGCGTGAGTGTGAATCACGACTCGCTCGAGCATCGTATGGAGCGCACTCTCGACGGATGGGCGTCCGTTGCCGCCGACAACCGCCGAGCTCAGATGCTCCAGAATCCGGGCCTCGCGCTCATTTGTGGGCAAGCTTGGAAGGTCCGTCCGATCCAATATGCGTAAAACCGCGGCGACATCCAGTTCCACCCAGCCGTCCGACTCGCTCATCCGGCTCAAGGCGGTGCCGCTGGCTTTGATGGCCATCGTTCGACCATCAGCGGATTTGACGGAGGTGTTGCCACCGGCCGCCTGCACGAAATCCGGCTTGTCTCCCACGGCATGAGAGACTTCGATCAGTTGTGCCAGAGATTCTTTGTCCATGAAAGCTGTCGCTACCCGCACTCGATGACCGTCTTGATTCCCTGGCCCGCTTCGATCACCGCGTAAGCCTTGACCATGTCGTCCAATTTGAACCGATGGGTCAGGAAGCGATCCCAGGGCAGATCTTCTCGCGCAACCATTTTCAGAGCTTGGTGGTAATGTTGCAGATTGGAAGCGAAACACCCGAAAAGTGAGATCTCGTTATAGTGGATGAAGTTACTGTCAAAGTCGAGAATCGAATTGTCCTTAGGCACGCCAGCAAAGAAGCTGATGCGGGCTTTCTTCCGCACCAGTTTCAGGGCATCAACCTGCGTGGCTTTTACCGAGTTGGCGGTAACGGCCACGTCAAATTTCTCGCCGCCCGCAGCTTCGAGAATCTTCTCCACCGCATTGCCACTGGCCGTGTTGACCGTTTGACCCAGCCCGAACTCCCGAACATAGGCCAGACGCTCCTCCGAGATGTCGGTTACGATGACGGGGTCACAGCCCCGCGACTTAAGGATCGTGGCATGCATCAGCCCAATAGGACCGGCGCCGAAAATCAAGGCGCGGTCACCCGGCTGCGCCGCCACATATTCCTCGCCATTAAGGCAGCAAGAGAGCGGCTCCACAAGCGCTGCGCGTTCCACGGGGATCGAGTCGGGAATGGGAATCACATTGCCCTGGGCGACGGCGGCCGCCGGGATCTTCACGTATTCGGCGAATCCCCCGGCGTAATCGTACCCAATGGCCGTGAAGGAATCGCAGAGGTTGTATTGTTTCCGCTTGCAGTAAATGCACTTTCCGCAGCCCACTACGGTGGCCACAACCACATTTTGGTTGACGGCGATGCCGGCATCCACGCCTGGGCCAATCTCGTGCACTGTGCCAACGATTTCGTGTCCCGTAATTGCCGGCGGGATCACATTCTTCTGCCCGTGAGTAAAGATACGTTTGTCGGTGCCGCACACTGAGCACCGAAGCACCCGGAGGACAACTTCACCCGGTCCCGCCGAGGGCTTGGGGACGGTTTCTATTCGAACTTCGCGAGGTCCATAGTAGACGGCGGCCTTCATTCTGATCTCTCTTTCTCCGGCAGCGCTTTGCCGAGCCGTATCGTGACTTTGGCAGGCAAATCCCCCGGGATGGGCAAGATGTGCACGCTCAAATTGCCGCAGCGTGCCTCGGGTGTAATCCTCGTAACTAACTGAAAATTAAGCCGGTTGCTCTATACCTTGACCATTTGGGGGCCTAAAGCAAGTCATACTACTCTTAAGCCGATAGGCAGTCAACCGCCTGGATTCGCTTGATCTGAATCGCCAGATTGCGTTGACGCTCGTGCATAACCGCTCCGGCCAGTTTCGTTGTCTTGTCTCCCTTTAAGGTCGGTAAAGCCTTCACAAGGCCCAGGCTACCTGGGCTCGAGAAGGCATCGCGCTTTCACAACATCACTGCACGACGTTTATGCCGTAAACTCTGTAATGTCCGCCTGCAAAGCCGCGGCGCCAAAACCCTGCCGGCCTACTGATCGCCGGCCTTTGCACGCGTTCGCTCGGGAATCGTGTGGATGGGCTCGTCACGAAGGGCATGAGCTGCTTCCATCCAGGCTTCCGCCAGCGTTGGATGTGCGTGAACCGTGCGGGCAAGCTCGGCAGCGGTGAGCTCGGCGCGAATCGCCACGGCGGCCTCTGCGATCAAACCGGTAGCGTGTGGACCGATCGCGTGCGCTCCGAGAAGTTGGTCGGTTTCTGCATCAGCGACCCACTTGACAAAACCCATCGGCTCACCGATGGCCAGAGCCTTTCCTAACGCACCCAGCATGAATTTTCCGGTTTTGATTTTTCTGCCTTGATGCTGGGCTTCCTGCTCGCTGAGTCCCACCGTGCCGATCTCCGGTGAAGTGAAGATGCAACTGGCAACGCACGTTTCATTTCGACGCAGATGACGCCTGCAGGCATTCTCGGCGGCAACCAAACCCTGAGAGGTAGCGGCATGAGCGAGGAACGGGCCTCCGGTAACGTCGCCCACGGCATAAATCGTGGCGACTTGCGTCCTCCCATACTCGTCGACGGCGATGAACCCGCGTTCGTCGACGCCCAATCCTGCGTTCTCCAGCTGGAGTTGTTCGGCCGTCGATTTGCGGCCGAAAGCCGCCAGCAACACATCTGCCTCCACCCATTCCGTCCCGACTCTGCCCCGGACGCGCCGTTCATCCGCGGAGACGTCTTCCAACGTCCCACCTGTGAGGATACGAACACCCAGGGTCTTTTCCATATGCCGGCGCAATTCGCGCCGAACATCAGCGTCCAGACCCCAAAGGATATCTTCCAGCAGTTCCACCACCGTGACTCGAGCTCCCAGCTGACCGAGCATGCAGGCAAACTCACATCCGATGACCCCTCCCCCCAGAACTAGCACACTGGAGGGCAACGATTTTAGGCTCAGAAAGGCCCGGCTTTCGAGGACGCGCGCGTGACGCGGCAGAAATGCCGGCATAGCCGAGCTTGTTCCCGTGGCAATAATCGTCTTGTCAGCGCCAATCACGACAGGCTCGGAACTGGAGGCGGCCGATGCAGCCTCCGGGCTGACCAGGATTCGGTTGCGGCCCTGAAAGGACGCGGTCCCCTGGAATACCTTGACTACGTTGGCCTTCAGTAATTGCTTGACGCCGTTGCGCAAGGTCCGCACCACTTGATCCTTGCGATCCGACATCGCCGCATAGTCAAATGAGGCGCCCTCAACCTTGAGGCCCATTGTGCCGGCCGATTTCACCCTTGCGTACAGATCAGAGGACGAAATCAGGCACTTGGTGGGAATGCAACCCCAATTCAGGCAAGTTCCGCCCAGATCTTCCTTCTCGACCAGAGCCACCGACGCTCCAAGCTGCGCTGCCCGGATTGCCGCCGGGTACCCTCCGGGTCCCGCTCCGATCACTACTACACCAAACGCCTCCACAGGCTTATCTCCTCCAGTTTGTTTCTAATCGCGTTTAGGAATCGGGCGGCGAGAGCGCCGTCGATGATTCGGTGGTCAGACGACAGAGTCATCTTCATGAGGGACCGGATCACGACCCGGTCATCTCTGACCACTGGATGTTTCGCAAGGCTCGACACCGCCAGGATAGCGCTCTCGCCAGGATTGATGATCGCGGTGAAGTTCTCAACATCTAGCATGCCCATGTTGGAAATCGTGAACGTGCTTCCTGTCATCTCGCCCGGTGTGAGCTTCCCGGCCCGCGCCCGGGCCGTCAACTCCGTGGCTTGCTCGTGGATGTCTGCGAGAGTGAGCTTATTCGCGTTGCGCAGCACTGGAACCACAAGCCCTTGTTCCAGCGCCACGGCCAAGCCCAGATCTATCCTGCTATGCCACCAGATCTTTTCTCCATCCGTGGTGCTATTGACGGCTGGAAATCCCTCCAGCGTGGCCGCCACAGCCTTCAGAATGAAATCTGTTACGGTGTACGACACTCCCTTCGACTTCAACTCCTTCCGGAATGAGTCGAGTTCCGTCAAGTCAGCGGAAACAGTCACAAAAAAGTGTGGCGCACTCCTGAAACTCTCTGCCAGCCGTTGCGCGATCACACGGCGCATCCGGCCCATGGGTTTCGGTCGCTCCGCGAGCGCAGTTTCAATGTCTGCCACGCCGATCCTGCCGCCATCGTCGCTCGGCTGGAGATTGAAAAGATCGATCCCTTCTTTCCTTGCCAGATTCTTCGCGGTAGGAGTAACCCGGAGGTGGGCGTAGCCTTTAGTGTCGAGGTAAGAACTGACATCCTTCTCGACAATTCGCCCACCGGGACCGGTTCCTACAATCACTTTGGGATCGACTGCACACTCCTCGGCCAGTCTTGCCGCGCGGGGACTGATCTTGAAAATCGATGGCGCTTCCGGATGCGCTGGCGGAGGCGAGGGCCTTTCCTGAGGCCGAGGTACGCGCTCTCTCGCAATTCGCCTCCCCGCCCGAGCTTGGGCCTCGCCGCCTGCGGCTGCGACCGGGGGGTGTTCGGAGACCTTGGCTGAAGCTCGCGGTCCTTCCCCCTTTCCAGGCTTGGCAGCGGGAACCGTAATTTCCGGAACGGCCTCTCCCGGGTCACCAATAAAGGCAACGGTGGTTTGCACCGGCACTGTCTGCCCTTCGGGAACAACAATCTTGAGCAGGATGCCCTCGAAGAAACTTTCCACTTCCAGGAGAGCTTTATCGGTCTCGATTTCGAAGAGCACGTCGCCCTTCGCGACTCCGTCACCCTCTTTCTTGAGCCAGCGAACGAGCGTCCCTTCCTCTTCCGACTGCCCCAGCTTGGGCATCACGACTGGTCGTGGCATTGGCGCAATACCTTGCTACAGGATGGTTCTGGCAGCCGCCAGGATATCTTCCACCGTCGGGTAAAAGACCGCCTCCAAAACATGTGATTGAGGAGCAATGCCGTTCTTGGCTCCGACGCGCACTACGGGCGCATCCAGATAGTCAAACGCTTCCTGCTGGACCGTTGAGGCGACCTCTCCGGTAAAGCTTCCCTGGTGCACTGCGTGGCTGATGACCACGCAGCGCCCGGTCTTCTGCACCGACATCAGCACGGTCTCGATGTCGAGCGGGACCAAGCTGCGCAGATCAATGACCTCCGCGCTCACTCCCGATTCAGCCGACAAGCGCGATGCGGCTTTCTGAGTCAACGGCACTGCCGGTCCGTAAGCGACCAGGGTGATGTCGCTGCCGGGCCGCTTGACATCAGCGACGCCCAAGGGAACGAGGTACTCCTCTTGCGGCACGGGGCCTTTCTCGTTGTACAGCCCCTGCGACTCGACAAACATCACCGGATTGTTGTCGCGGATGGCCGACTTCATCATGCCTTTCGCATCGTAAGCCGTGGAAGGGTAGACGACGTATAACCCGGGAATATGCGCGGTCGCCGATTCGATGCTCTGCGAATGTTGTCCACCGTATCCTTTGCCGGCCCCGACCGAAACGCGAAGCACCAGAGGCACCTCGACCTGCGCGCCGGACATATAATGCCATTTGGCGGCCTGGTTGCTGACCTGATCGCCTGCCATCAGCAGGAAGTCCATGTACATCAGCTCGACCACCGGCCGCAATCCAATCATGGACGCGCCCACCGCCGTCCCACAGATCGCAGCTTCCGAGATGGGAGCGTTGAAAACCCGGTTGCGGCCGAAGGTTTCCAAGAGCCCCTTGGAGAGTTTGAACGCCCCGCCGTATTCAGCTACGTCTTCGCCGTAGAAGATGACGCGCGAGTCGCGCATCATTTCCTCAATAAGAGCTTCCTTGATTGCGTCGCGGTAAGTGATTTCGCCGTTGGCGCGTTTGATGGCGGGAGGCGGCTCGAGGATTTCGACCTTCGCAAACTGGGCCGGCACCTTCTCCACGGAACTATCCGTGTACATGTACCTGATGACCTCGGCGGGGGCGGGGTCTGGAGCCTCCGCCGCGCGAATCGCTGCCCGAGCGTTACGCTCCCGAACCTTCGTTTCCAAAGCAGTAATTCCTTGCTGATCCAAAATTCCACACTCCAGGACCTGTTTCTTAAAACTGAGGATGGGGTCAACAGCCTTCCAGGCGGCCTCCTCTTCGCGCGTGCGGTATTCGGTGCGAGGGTCGCTCAAGGAATGGCCGAAGTAGCGGTACGTGTCTACGTCGAGAAAGTAAGGTCCCAATCCTTCCCGGCAGCCCTGGCTCGCCCGCATTACGGCATCGCGCGTGGCCAGCACATCCATGCCGTTGACAACTTCCGCGTGCATGTTGTTGTCTGCAAAACCCGCACCGCGCCGGGCCAAGTGCGTGACTCCCGTTACTTCAACGTCGGACCGGCCGGTCATGGCGTAGTGGTTGTTGAGAACGAAGAAGATGATGGGGACGCCGAAGCGATTCTCACCGGCAATCTGATTGGTGAATTGAGCTTGGGCCGCCCAATTCAAGGATTCCAGCACCACACCGTTGCAGTACGCGCCGTCTCCGGCAAAGCAACAAACCACCGCACCGTTTCGCAGGTACCGCAATCCCATCGCGGCCCCGGTGGCAATCGGTACGCTCCCTCCGACGATGGCGTTCGCTCCCAGGTGGCCGACGCTGAAGTCGGCGATGTGCATCCCGCCTCCGCGTCCTTTGCAGTAGCCGTCCTCTTTGCCGAACAACTCCCCAATCGTGCGGTAGACATGATCCTCCAAGGCGTCGTCGAGAAGCTCTTGATGAGTCGTGGCATTTGACCGCGGAACGCGCTTTCGCAGTTGCTCGTCCGTCATGAGGCGAAGGGCGCCACATCCGCGCGCCAGGCTGTCTCCGTGCCCCCGATGGGTGCTGGTGATGTAGTCTTTCAGAACCAGGGCGCTGCAGGCTCCCACGGAGGCGCCTTCCTGCCCAATCGAGACGTGCGTCGGTCCGCGATAGTTGTAACCCGCGATCGGCTCATAGGCGCTGGACCGCAGCTTGACGATCATCTCTTCCAGTTCGCGGATCATCAGCATGTCTTCCAAAAGTCCTAGCGCCGTTGCGGTGTCGATTCGCTTTGCCGCCAATTCACCTTGCAGGTCGCCCCGAAACTGAAACGCCGGAATCTTCCCGCAATCGATTTCACAGGCTCCAAAATGGGGTCTCGAATCACTCAAATAAACGGGCACCATTTCCCTTTTCTCCAAGAATTGCTTTTTCGCTCAGACACGCACAACCTCTATACCCAGCTTGCGGAGTCCCTTTGCAAGCTTTCTGTCCATCAAGTTGTCGGTGATGAGTACCCGCACTTTTTCCAGTCGCCCCGCACGTGTGAAGGAAATCTTGTGAGCCTTGTTGTGGTCCGCGAGCAGGATGACTTCGCGGGCATGCTCCATGACCAGCTCTTTGGTATAGGCCTCGCTGGGGTCAGTGGTGGTGAGTCCCCCTTCGAGACTCAGGCCCATCGTCCCCATGAAAGCTTTGTCGATGTGAAGGTCCTCGATCAAGAATCGTGTAAGAGGTCCCACCAGGGTCTGGCTGAGCCGGCGAAGCTCGCCGCCTACCAGAATCAAGCGCGGGCCAGGCCCCGCCAGTTCGACAGTGGCGCGGAGAGAGTTAGTCACATTGGTGATGTTGGACCGGTCCTTCAGCAAGCGTGCCAACTCCAAAACCGTGCTCCCGCCGTCCAGATAAACCGTGTCATTCGGCTTGATGTATTTGAGCGCCGCTTCAGCAATGCGGCGCTTCTCTTTGATGGCTACAGAGGTTTTGTCGTCGAAGAGGGGTTCCTCCAGGCGGCCGCCGGTGCTGACGGCTCCCCCGTGCACTCGCCGAATCTCGCCTAGGCCCTCCAGTTGATCCAAGTCGCGGCGGATGGTCGCCGCAGAAACGCCGAGCTGTTCGGTGAGTTCGTCAACGCGAACCACTTGATCTCGTCCCAGTATGCGTCGTAGATGCTCCCACCTTCTCGGCGCCAGGTCCTTTTGTCTGAGCAATGCCGTCAAACGCAGGCTCCTGCTTGAATATGCTTGATTATATGTAATTTCCTCGCAAAATCAATCATATTCTTTCATGCGGCTCATAAGCGGTCACGCCGTCTCTCTCAAATTGCTCAGGAGGGGTCATGCGCTAGGGTGCTCGCGGATTTCGGGTGGGAGAGATTCACACAAAGAGGATTTTCGGAAGCCATCTGGAGTATGATTTCCGCAGCCGTACTCAGTCAGCGCCGGCCATCGTGGCCTTTGAGGTTGGTTGGGCCCGCGAGCCCTTGAGTCGAGTCCTCAGAAGTGGCTCCTACCGAAACCGCCACGCTTGCCTGACGGGGAATTGCCATGCGGAAGCCAAGCCTCGGGAATCCACTCATCGTTGCTGCACTCCGGAGGTCTCTGGTTCGATCTCGCCGTGGCTCAACCTTCCCGGGAGCAATCGAGCTCCAACGATCAGGCCAACGGCCCGAGGGACCGCTCGTGCAGGAACCAATCCAGGGGTTCGCAGAGTACGGCCCCTGTCCGGAGAAAAAACGATGAAAAGCAAAATGGAAATCCGTCTGCTCACTGGTCGTACCTTGTGGTGCCTTTTGGGAGTGGCAGCCCTAGGGTTTGTCCGAGTCGCCGCACTCGCGGGCTGGATGCCGAGCCAGCCGAAAACCGAGATGCAGATGCCTGCCCGGCAGGAGTCGCATGCGGCGCAATTGCCTGCCGTGCGCCTGGACGGCAACTACTTCGCGCGCGAGGGAAGCCGTTTCATTCCGGTGGGCGCGAATTGGGTTCCAGCCCAGGCCGCGATGGAGTGGCCCTACGAATGGGATCCGAAGGCGATTGAAGCGGATTTCGTCCGCATGCATGAACTGGGCTTCAACACCATTCGTCTCGACCTCGTCTGGGCGTGGTTCGAGCCGCGGCCGGGCGATTTCAACCCGGTGGCATTTCAGCGCCTCGATTTTCTGATTTCGCTCGCGCACCGATATCAGATTTACCTCCATCCCATCCTGCTGATTGGGGGCGAGGTGGGTGAGGCTTACTGGGATGTTTCCTATCGAAATGGGCGTGATCCTCAATCCGATCCCTACCTGTTGCGGCTGGAGACGGACTTTGCCGCCGAGTTTGCCCGGCGGTACGGCAAGGAAACCGCCATCCTCGCCTGGGACTTGACCGACGAGCCTCCCTTCTGGATTTCCGATCACACCACAGATTCCATGGCCATCAACTGGACCCGGCTGCTGACGGGCGCGATTCGCCGTCATGATTCCCTGCATCCCCTGGTGGTGGGCGTCAGCATGGAAGACGTGGGACGCGGGCCTTTCCGTCCTGACAATCTTCGCGACGATGTAGACTTCTTCAGCGTTCACCCGTACTCGATCTATGCGCCGAAGCTTTTTCCCGATGCCATGCTTTCCGCTCGCGGGACGTATGCCGC
>JAHEKS010000438.1 GCA_024638215.1 Acidobacteriota bacterium
TTTTTGCTGGCTGTTTTCCATGAGAGGATTTGTTGATTGATACGGCTAGGCGTGCTTCCCGCCCTTTGGCTCACATGGTAATCCTTCCGGACGCTTTTGCAAGCGGCGCGGCACAAGGTCCTCGCCTACCCCAAGCAGATCGAAAATGTGAAAAAAGCTCTTTTGAAGCTGCTCCTTGGTGACCGTGGAAGGCATCACGCGGACTGTCAGACATGCCTTGCGCCCCCGATTTCTGTTCTTCATTCCTATCACTCTGGCGGGCGAAAAAGTGCTTTCCAAGGCCGCCAAACCTACCCCTCCGGTAACTCTGCACGCCTTGGCGGTAGGCGCCCGAGCCCTACGCTAGAGGGATGATCCCTGCCATCGATCTTCGCGGCTACGCGCTCGTGTACCACCAGCACCTCCCTCAAAGGCTTTGGAAATATCTCAACGCGAGAGGCATTCCTGATGCTGTGATTCACAGACATGTGCTCGGCTGGAACGGCCAACGAATCACTGTCCCTATCCCGGACCGCGATGGGACGTTCGCTTTCCTCAAGCTGGCCAAAGACCCTGAAGATCAATCGGACGGTCCCAAAATGATTTCGACTCGGGGTGCCCACGCCGAGCTTTACGGCTGGGAGCGCGTGCTCGCCAAACCCAAGCAAATCCTCATTTGCGAGGGTGAATTTGACCGGCTGGTGCTTGAAGGCCAAGGCTTTGCGGCGGTGACTTCCACGGGCGGGGCGATGACCTTCCGACCGGAATGGGCCGAGGCCATGAGAGAAATTTCGAACGTGTTCATCTGTTTCGATAACGACACGGCGGGAGAACTCGGCGTCGAGCGTGTGGCGGGCTTGATTCCGCAGACCCGCGTCGTCAGGCTCCCCGACGAGGTTGGCGAAGGCGGCGACGTGACGGATTTCTTTGTGCGCCTGGGCAAGAGCCGCGAAGATTTTCTCGGCTTGTTGCAGGCGGCGGAACCCCTGCCACAAAAAGCCTGGGCGTCGCCGTTCAACTCAGAGACGTATCGTATTGTCACCACGCCGGATGAGGAAATCGCGCGGCTCAAGTCCCTGGTCGCCATCGAAGACCTTGTTGGCCGCTACGTGCAGTTGCGGCGGAAAGGCAAGAATTTTGTGGGCCGGTGCCCTTTTCATGATGACCAGCACCCGTCCCTTGTGGTCTATCCCGCCACGCGGAGCTTTTATTGCTTTGCCTGCCGTGCGGCAGGCGATGTGTTCAGTTTCCTCATGAAGGTCGAACACCTGAGCTTCCCGGAAGCCCTCAAAGTGCTTCGGGAATTGACTGCTTAACATGGACGACAAGCTCAAAGCCGCGGTGGAGAAAACCAAAAAACAGAGCGCCCGGCCCACCGTCTCGGCAGCCCTGCCGGATGGCTCGCTCGTCGAGATGCTCCACCGCCCGGAAGAGCACCGGACGCTCTTCTGCGTCTCGAAAGAGGGCGAGATCCGTTACGAAAAAGACCTCTTGGTCAACGGCCGGCGCCTCGCGCCCTATTCGCCCCGCAATAACCTGCTCACCAACGAAGTCGTGCTGTTTCCTTCGGAGCCAGCCGAATACAGCACTGAGCAGGTGCTTATCGAAGCCATCCGCGCCTTCATTCACCGCTACGTGGACATCTCTCCGCTCTTCGAACAAATCGCCAGCTACTACGTGCTTTTCACCTGGGTCTACGACGCCTTCAACGAACTGCCGTATCTCCGGCTCCGTGGCGACACCGGCTCCGGCAAGACCCGGTTTCTCTTGACCGTGGGCTCGCTCTGCTATAAGCCCATCTTCGCCAGCGGGGCATCCACCGTTTCGCCGCTGTTCCGCATCCTCGATGCCGTGCGCGGCACGCTCATCATCGACGAGGGAGATTTCCGTTTTTCGGATGAGAAGGCGGAGATCGTGAAAATCCTGAACAACGGAAACGCGCGGGGCTTCCCGGTCCTGCGCAGCGAATCTCCCAATGGCCGGGAGTTCAGCCCGCGGGCCTACACGGTCTTTGGTCCAAAACTCATCTCCACACGAGGATTTTTTCAGGACCGGGCCTTCGAGAGCCGGTGCCTGACTGAAGAAACAGGCGGGCGCAAGCTGCGCGAGGATGTCCCCATCAATCTGACGGCCTCCTACAAGCAGGAAGCGCGTGAGCTTCGGAATAAGCTCCTGCTGTTTCGCTTCCGGAATTTCGGCAAGCGGCAGATAGATCCGGCGCTGGTGGATCGCTCGATAGAGCCGCGCCTGGCACAGATTTTCGTGCCACTTTTGAGTGTGATTGAAGATACGGACGCCCTGAATGCGCTTCGCCAGGTGGCTCGAGACTATAACCGGGACCTCGTGGCCGACCGGGGAATGGACGTGGAGGCGCAGATGCTCGAAATCATTCAAGAGTTTCAGCAGGAGCCGTTTTCACCCGGCCTGGCCATCAAGGAAATCGCTGAGCGGTTCATCGCCCGGCACAGCGAGGATTTCCAGCGCAAGGTCACGCCGCATTGGGTGGGGTACGTCATCCGAAGGAAGCTGGGACTCAAGACCTACCGGAGAGGCGGAGCCTACTACGTTGCCGAATCAGAAAAGGGGAAGCTGGAAAGGCTTTTCGAACGTTACGGCCTTCATGAAACCGTCGAGGCCGCGACGAAGAGCGCTTCAGAGTCTCCAACTCAGGCTGAAGGCAACCTTCCCCTCCTGGAATAGAGTCCTGAAGTCCTGGGATTTCACGATAAGCGAGGATTTATGCGGTCTTTGGCCGCAGGGCTTTGTTTGATGAAGTCCTGGCAAAGTCC
>JAHEKS010000169.1:0-3422 GCA_024638215.1 Acidobacteriota bacterium
CTGGTCCGAATAAGCGTCCAGCAGATCTTGGCGGCCCTCGCGGTAGTAGGCGGTGAGCGCGCGCGCCAGAACGCAGACGTCGGCGACAGCCAAATTCAACCCCTTGGCGCCGGTCGGTGGAACGATGTGGGCGGCGTCCCCGGCGAGAAACAGCCCGCCGCAGCGCATCGGATCCACGACCAGGCTGTGCATCCCGGTGATGCCTTTCTGCAGGATGGGGCCGCGATTCGGGCGCCATCCGTCTGCAGTCTCGAGGCGCAGCATCAGCTCATCCCAGATGCGCTCATCGGGCCATTCTCCGATGTTCTCGCCCGGCGCGACCTGAAGGTAGAGACGGGTAATTGACGGTGAGCGCATGCTGAACAGGGCGAAACCGCGTTCGTTGAGAGCGTAAACAAGTTCCTCGCTGCTCGGCGCAGCCTCGGCGAGGATGCCAAGCCACGCGAACGGATACTCGCGCTCGTAAAGGCGGACCGCGCCGGGGGAAATGGAAGGCCGGCAAATGCCGTGTGAGCCATCGCATCCGGCTATAAAATCGCACTTGATCTCGCATTCCTCATCGCCAGAATCGAAGTTGATGCGCGGGGCTGAATCGAAACCGGCGACACGAACATTCCGAACGTCAAAGTAGAGAGGCCTCCCGGTGCCGATGCGCGCCGCGATCAAATCGGTGACCAGCTCGTTCTGGCCGTACACCGTGATCGAGCGCCCCGCCGTCAGTTCCTCAAATGGAATTCTGTGCCGCCGCCGCAAGAAGCACAGGTGGATGCCGCTATGCCGCATGCCTTGTCTCTGCAACCGTTCGCCAAGCCCGACCCGGATGAGCAAATCCACCGTCCCTTGTTCGAGCACGCCGGCTCGCACCCGCCCGATGACGTACTCGCGCGTCTGGTCTTCGAGGATGATGGAGTCAATCCCCTCCAAGTGGAGCAGATGACCCAGCAGCAAGCCCGCCGGGCCGGCTCCGACAATTCCAACCTGCGTCCGCAGGCGCTTCATACCCGCTCCATGAGTTTGCCCTTGATGCCTGTGGGAAGATCCGCGGTGCAGAGGAAATTCCCAGTTGCTCTATACTTGACTTCCGCCCCGGAGAGCAGTGTAATACTGATTGGGGCATAACGGAACCACATTCACGCGGCGGCAACTGGTTTTCTTCCGATAGCAATCTCCAGCCTGACTTGTAAGGCATGCGTATTCGGGGCACGTTCTTAACGTCTGCAGAATTTCACATTACTGCCACGAAACCGGCGACTCCAGAGTGAAGCTATGAAGGAGGTTCGGTTGAGGACTTATCCGCGGCCGGAGGCCGGCGATCAGCCAACGTTGTTGCATCCCGCCTACGGCTCCAGCATCAAGAGAGCTCCCACGCAACCGCTGATTTTGATCCCGCATACTTTGTCGGAGCTGACGGGCCCACTCTACGGCCACAATCCGGTCGGGGAAACCGACGACTTGACGGCCCAGCACGCGGGCGATCCCATTGGCGAGAGGATTATCGTCGCCGGCCGGGTGCTGGATGAAGACGGCCGTCCCGTCCCGAACACTCTGATCGAACTCTGGCAGGCGAACTCGGCCGGCCGCTATCGTCACGCGGTTGATAATCACCCGGCGCCGCTCGACCCGAACTTCACAGGAGCGGGGCGCACGGTCACGGACGAACAGGGCAACTATCGCTTCATCACCATCAAGCCCGGCGCCTATCCCTGGCGCAATCACCCCAACGCCTGGCGCCCGGCGCACATCCACTTTTCGCTGTTTGGTCCGTGTTTCATATCGCGGCTTGTGACGCAGATGTATTTTCCCAACGATCCGCTGATGCCGTTCGACCCGATTTCGCAATCAATTCCAAATGAACGCGCGCGGCAGCGCCTGATCTCGAAATTCGACCTGAGCCTCACCCAGCCCGAGTGGGCCCTCGGGTACCGTTTCGATTTCGTGCTGCGCGGGCGTGAAGCCACGCCCTTCGAGGAGAAGCGATGAGCCGCGAACCGGAAAAGCTCTGCTGCCTGCCTTCGCAGACGGTGGGTCCGTTCTTTCACCTTGGGCTCACGGCGGATTCGACCCGCGGGCGCCTGTGCACAGCCGAGGCGAAAGGCGAGCGCATTCGCCTGCGTTTCAAATTGCTCGATGGCGACGGAGCACCTGTCCCCGACGGCATGATCGAGTTGTGGCAGGCGGATTCCTCGGGCAAGTATGATCATCCCGCCGACACCGGGGCGGGGGAGCGGGATCCCGGGTTCTGCGGCTTCGGCAGGCTGGCCACCGATGCCGATGGGACCTGCACGTTTGAAACGATTCGTCCGGGGCGCATCGCCGACGGCAAGGGCAGCGGCCAAGCGGCGCACATCAACGTCAGCGTTTTCGCGCGAGGGTTGCTCGGTCGGCTGTGCACGCGGGTGTACTTCGAGGGAGATCCGGCGCTGGCGGAGGACCCGATCCTTGCGCTGGTGCCGGCGGAACGGCGGCAGACGCTGCTGGCGCGGCGCGGCGCCACCGCCGGCGAATCGACATTTGAGATCCGCCTGCAGGGCCCGCGGGAAACAGTTTTTTTCGACGTATGATGTATCGCGACGAATGACTTCCTGGCGATTACTAACAAGCCTGTCAGCTACGGAAGAGCTGTCGGACCTTTTCTCCGATCAGTCGGTCCTTGCCACCTTTCTCCACTTTGAGTCGGCCCTGGCCCGCGCGCAGGCGAGCCTCGGAATCATTCCTGAATCTTCCGCTGGCGCCATCGCGCGCGCCGCTGTGGCGGAGAGTTTTGATGCGGAAGCCATCGCGCGGGAGGCGCGGCTTTCCGCCAGCATCGCGATTCCGCTCGTCAAGGCGCTGAGCGCGCGCGTTGCCGCCAGCGACCCGGTTGCCGCCCGGTTCGTGCACTGGGGCGCGACGAGCCAGGATGCCGTGGATACGGTCATGAGCGTGCTCCTCAGCCGCGCGCAGGCCATCCTAGCCCGCGATCACGCGCACCTTTCCGAATCGCTGCGCAGCTTGTCGGATCGTCATGCCGGAACGGTCATGCTCGGCCGCACGCTGCTGCAACCGGCTCCGCCGATCACGTTCGGCTACAAGGTGGCGGGCTGGTATGCCGGTGCGCAGCGGAGCTGGCGGAGGCTGCGGGCTTCGTTCGACTGTGCTGTGAAATTGCAATTTGGCGGCGCCGCGGGCACGCTCGCTTCCTACGGGAAGCAGGGAGGCGCGCTCGCGGCGGCGCTGGGGAAGGAATTGAACTTGCCCGTCGCTCCCGCCCCCTGGCACGCACATCGCGAGTTAATGGCCGCGGTCGTGGCGGATTGCGGGATTTTCACGGCGGCTCTCGGAAAGATCGCTCGCGACATCTCGCTGCTGATGCAGCAGGAAGTCGGCGAAGTGGCGGAGGCGGGCGGCGGCTCGTCGGCGATGCCGAACAAAAGGAATCCGGT
>JAHEKS010000169.1:3432-10190 GCA_024638215.1 Acidobacteriota bacterium
GGTGGCGGCGTACCTGGCCGGAACAGTGCAGGAACACGAACGCGCCGCCGGGGGATGGCAGGCCGAATGGCCGGTTGTGGCCGGCGCCATTGCGACCACCGGAAGCGCGCTCTCCGCCATCGCCGGCGCCGTCGAAGGACTGGCGGTTTATCCCGAGCGCATGCGGGCCAACCTCGAGGCCACTCAGGGCGTGATCTTCGCCGAAAAGGTTCGCATGATGGTGCAGGCGGCCATCGGCCGTGAGGCGGCCGAGCAACTGCTGGCGGAAGCCTCACGGGAGGCTCTTGCGTCCGCGCGGCCCTTCCGCGAGGTTTTGCGTGCACGGCCGGAGATTGCCTCGTTGCTTACGGCGGAACAGATTGACAGCATCGGCCGCGCCGAGGATTACCTCGGCGTCGCGGAAGAATTTCGCAAAAGGCTGCTGGAGGAGTAAAAGTGCGATGCCTCTGATTCACGCGGGAGGATTGCGACAGTACTATCGAATCGACGGAAATGACGGCCAGCCGGCGTTGATCTTCCTGCATTCGCTCGGCAGCGATCACACGCTGTGGGACGCTCAAGCGGCGGACTTCGAGCGTCATTTCCGCGTGCTTCGTTACGATTTGCGCGGCCATGGCGCGAGCGACGCGCCCGGGGGCGATTACACCATCGAACTGCTTGCGCGCGATGCGCTCGCCATGGCCGATGCTCTGGGCATGGAGCGATTTGCGCTTTGCGGGCTTTCGCTCGGCGGCATGATCGCGCAGTGGCTCGCCGCACGCGCGCCCGAACGGGTCACACACCTCGTCCTGGCCAACACGTCCTCGCGCTTTCCCGGTTCGGAGCTTATGAACACCCGCAGGAAAACTGTGCTGGCCCAGGGGATGGCTGCGGTTGCGGAGGCAGTGATGCAGCGCTTCTTCACAGCCGAAAGCCTGGCTGCGAATCCGCCGTCAGTGGCGCGAATCCGCCGGGTTCTGCTCTCGACTGACCCGTGCGGGTATGCCGGCTGCTGCGCCGCCATTCGCGATATGGACCAGACATCGCTGCTGTGTGCGATTCATGCGCCTACGATGATCGTGGTCGGCGATCGCGACGTCTCGACGCCCTGGCAGGGCCACGGCGACGTTCTGGCGGGCGGCATTCCACACGCGCGTGTGGAGCGTCTTCCCACCGCGCATCTCTCGAATCTGGAACGGCCGCGATCGTTCACGGCGGCGCTCACGCCCTTTCTGATGGCAAGGCCGGATGACGCGCTGGCGGCCGGCTTCGAAAAGCGCCGCGCGATCCTTGGCGGCGAGCATGTGGAGCGCGCGCACGCCGCGACTACGAATTTCACCCGCGACTTCCAGGAGCTGATCACGCGCTACGCCTGGGGCACAGTCTGGCAGCGGCCGGGCCTGGACGATCGCACGCGGCGATTGCTCGTGCTGGCCGCGACGGCGGCGCTCGGACGTTGGGAGGAGTTTCGCCTGCACCTTCGCGCCGGCCTCGCGGGCGGCCTCGAGCCGTGCGACGTGGAAGAGGCCTTGCTGCAGACGGCTATTTACGCGGGCATTCCCGCCGCGAATACGGGGTTTCATATCGCATCCGAAGAGATAGGAAAGTCCTGAGGATGCAAAGAACCGCTCGACCCTTCCGCCTTCCAATGCTCCCGGCTCATTTGGTTGCACTCAGAGCCGCGCCGAGCAAAAGCCGCTTAAAGGCCCAGAAGTCTTGCGGCGTTTTCCTTAAGAATGAGCGGACGGACTTCGGGTTTGATGTCAAGTTTCGCGAAGTCGGCCATCCAGCGGTCGGGCGTGATGAGCGGATAGTCGGAACCGAAGAGCACCTTCTTCTTCAGCAGGGTATTCGCATACTGAACAAGATTCGCGGGAAAGTATTTCGGAGACCAGCCCGAAAGGTCGATGTACACGGTGGGTTTATGCAGGCAGATGGAGATGGCCTCGTCCTGCCACGGGAAGGACGGATGGGCAAGGATGATGGGCAGGTCGGGGAAATCCACGGCGACATCGTCAATGTACATAGGATTGCCGTATTTCAGTCGCACGCCGCCGCCGCCCGGCATCCCGGTTCCAATGCCGCTGTGGCCGGTATGGAACAGCACCGGCAACTTGGCTTCGGCAAACACCTCGTAAAGGGGATACGCGATGCGGTCGTTGGGGAAGAATTGCTGGAGGGGCGGATGGAGCTTCAACCCGCGAATGACGCCGGCCGCGACAAGCCGTTTGGCCTCGCGCACTGCCTCCGGGCCGCGGGTGGGATCGATGCTGGCAAAGGCGATCATGATGTCGGAGTTCTGGGCCGCGAATTCGGCTACCACATCGTTCGAGAACTGAGGTTTTCCGGTGAGCCGTTCGTCCACGGAAAACACGACGCAGCCGATTCGGCGCGAACGGTAATACTCGGCAAGGCCGGCGCGGTCGCGCGGAGCCGCGCTGTCGCCGAAATACTTCTTGGCGGCGGAGTCGGCGGCATTCGAGTCGTCTTCACACTCCAAATGAACGTGCGTATCAATAGCGACCAGTTCAGAGGCTCGCATGCAGGAACTCGCGCGCGAGTATACCATGCCGGCGCTCAGACGCTGTTATCGGCCCGCAAGAGCAATCTGTGACCCGGCACATGTATCCTGAATCTCCCGCTTGTCCGTTTGGCCGCGGATTGCGCCATCGGAGGTGGCGTTTCTCCCTGGTGTTTTTCCTGTAATTGGCGGGGGAGGGTTTGCTCTCGCCCGTGCCTTTCGCCGGATTCTTGGCAAGTTGATTCTCATCCGGGACGACAGCCAATCATCCACCAATCAGGCATGCTTTCCTGGGCCAAAACGATTAAGATACGCACCGGGCCCGGCCTTCCCTGGTCTTAAAGCTTTTTGCGGGACAGCGGCCCCGGCTTGGCCTGCTCGAGCAGCCGTAGTTTTGTTGGAACGGCGCGCTTCGCCGGACGGCGTTTTCCTGGCGATGAGCGCGCCATCAAATGATCAAAGGGAGGAGCGCCATCGTGAAGACTCTCATGCGTACCTTAATCCTCGCCCTTGCCGCGATTGTATTCTCAATCTGCCCGGCTCAGTGGGCGGTGGCACAAGAATCGAGCCTCGCTCAGACGCCGCCGATGGGATGGAATAGCTGGAATCACTTCGCCTGCGGTGTGACGGAGGCCGACGCGCGCGCCGCCGCCGATGCCATTGCCAGCAACGGCATGAAGCAGGCCGGTTACACCTACGTGAACATTGACGACTGCTGGCAAGGGAAGCGCGACGCAGAAGGAAAGATTCAGCCCAATGACAAATTCCCCGACATGAAGGGCCTGGTGGACTACATCCACAGCAAGGGCCTGAAGGCCGGCATTTATTCTTCTCCCGGCCCGCAGACCTGCGCGGGCTACGAGGGCAGCTATGGCCACGAAGTGCAGGACGCGCAGCAATACGCCGCCTGGGGGTTCGATTACCTCAAGTATGATTGGTGCAGCGCCGCCCGAGTCTACAGGCCGGAGCAGATGCAGGAAGTCTATACGAAAATGCACGAAGCGCTGGTGAAGGCCGGCCGCCCCATCGTTTACAGCCTTTGCCAGTACGGGATGTACCGGGTGTGGAGTTGGGGTCCGTCGGTGGGAGGGAATCTATGGAGGACGACCGACGACATCTCGGCCAACTACGACCGCATGTCGGTGATCGGTTTTGACCAGAACGGTTTGGAGAAATTCGCCGGCCCAGGACATTGGAACGATCCCGACATGCTGGAAGTCGGCAACGGGCGGATGAGCTTCGACGAGAACCTGACGCACATGAGCCTGTGGTGCCTGCTGGCCGCTCCTCTCATCGCAGGCAATGACCTGTCCAAGATGGACCCTTATGTGCTCAGTATTCTCACCAATAAGGAGGTGATTGCCGTGGACCAGGATCCCAAAGGGATACAGGGACACCGCGTGACGCAGGAAGGGCCGCTGGAAGTCTGGGCCAAGCCGCTCGTGGATGGTTCCATGGCCGTCGGCCTTTTCAACCGGGGCGTATCGAGGGACCCGGTCACAGTCAAATTCAGCGACTTGGGGTTTTCCGGCGCGGTCACCCTGCGCGATTTGTGGAACCACAAGGATCTTGGGTCTTTCCGCGACCAGTACACGAGCGAGGTTCCGCGGCACGGCGTGGTGCTCCTCAAGGTGACACCCTGAACTCTGCGCCGGCGGTTCAGACTTCGCAATTCGCGACCGAGATATTCCCGCCAAAACATCGGGAAGATGCCGGCGCGGCTTCCCCTTGTGCTCCGTTGCGGACTTGGATATTGTTGTGACGGCGGAAAAAGGAGGTAAAGCGATGCCAAGCGGCAGGGGGCTCTTGTTCTGTTCGATGGTGCTAATGGTGGGTACCGCGGGTGCATTTGGAGCGTCGGCGAAGCAGCCCGCTCCCGGCATCAAAAGGAGCGTATTCGGAAAAATGAAGGATGGACAAACGATTGATCTTTACACGCTGACCAACCGAAACGGAATGCGGGTTTCGATTACGAATTATGGGGGCAGAGTGGTTTCGGTCTTCGTGCCCGACCGGAACGGGAAATTTGACGACGTTGTCCTTGGTTTTGATGATCTCCAAGGTTATCTCGGGAATAATCCCTTTTTCGGCGCCATCATCGGACGGTATGCGAATCGGATTGCGCATGGAAGATTCACCCTGGATGGTGTCACCTATAAGCTGCCGATCAACGACGGGCCCAACAGCTTGCACGGAGGAACTCAGGGATTCGACAAACGGGTCTGGAAGGCGCGGGAACTGTCGCAGGACCATCCTGCGTTGGAGCTGACGTACTTGAGCAAGGACGGAGAGGAAGGCTACCCGGGCAATCTTTCGGCCAAAGTCGTATACACGCTCGAAGAAGACAACGCGATCCGAATTGATTACACGGCCACCACGGACAAGGGCACGGTCGTCAACCTGACGAATCACTCGTATTTCAATCTGGCGGGGCAGGGAAACGGAAACATCCTTAAGCAGATCATGATGATCAATGCCGACCGGTTCACGCCGATCGACGCCACGTTGATTCCGACCGGGAAACTGGAAAGCGTCCAAGGCACCCCCTTCGACTTTCGCAAGCCCACGGCCATTGGGGCGCGAATCAACGAAAACAACGAGCAACTGAAGTTCGCCCGCGGGTACGACGATAACTGGGTGCTCAATCGCCACGGAAGCGGTCTGTCGCTGGCGGCTCGCGCTTCGGACCCGGAATCCGGACGCGTTCTGGAGGTTCTGACCACCCAGCCCGGGATCCAGTTTTACACCGGCAATTTTCTCGACGGGACCATCCACGGGAAAGGCGGCAAGGTTTATGGCTATCGCTCCGCCTTCTGCCTGGAGACCCAGCATTTTCCGGATTCGCCGAATCATCCCAACTTCCCCTCGACGGAGCTCAAGCCGGGCCAGGAGTATCATCAGGTGACCGTCTTTAAGTTTTCGACGGAAAAGTAGCCAGTGAGCACGCCGGTCGAAGCAAGAGGTGTCCCGACGATCTGTCCGTGAGGTGGTTGGACCGCACCTAGTGTGGTACGTCTCAGGAACCTTTACAATCCCGAGATCGGCGGTCGTCCCGTAGCGCCGGGCTTTAGCCCGGCATGCCGACCTGAGGTTCGGCGCCTCATCTGTAAACCTATTTGAGACGCACTACACTAGCTGAGCCCGTGGGGCATGACCCCGGGGAAAACCCCGAAGCATGCAGCCGCATCTAGAGTATAATAGGGAAGGTGCGGGGAGGGTACTATGCGAAAACGGCGAATGGTCGTGTGGACGCTGGCCATACTGTTGGCGGGCGCCGCCTTGCCGGGCCGGGCCTCCGACGAAAAGGACAACATCAACGACATCGGGAAGCGCCGCGTGGCGCATCGCAGCATCATCTCCGAGGAAAAGGAAATCGCCATCGGCAAGCAGTACGCGTCGGAAATTGACAAGAGCGCCAAGCTCGTCACCGACCCGGTGATCAACGAATACGTCAATCGCGTGGCGCAGAACATCGCGCGCAACTCTGACTTGAAAGTTCCCCTGACCGTCAAAGTGATTGACGCCCCCGGGATCAACGCTTTTGCTCTGCCGGGCGGGTTTCTCTACGTTCAGAGCGGGCTGATCCTGGCGGCGGACGGTGAAGCGCAGTTGGCCGGGGTGATCGCGCACGAGGTGGCCCACGTGGCGGCCCGGCACTGGGCAGCGACCCAGACGAAAGCGACCATCCTGCAATACGCCATGCTTCCGCTGATCTTCACGCCCATGACCTACGGCGTCTATTACGGGGTCATGGAAGCTTACATGAACGGCGTGCCGCTGGCGTTCCTGAAGTTCAGCCGCGACGATGAGAAGGAAGCCGATTTCCTGGGGCTTCAGTACATGTACAAAGCGGGATATGACCCCAGCAGTTACATGGAAATCTTCTCGAAGGTTCTTCAGGAAGAACGAAGCAGTCCAGGCAGTGTCCCCAAGATTTTCATGGATCACCCTCCCACTCCTGACCGCATCGTGGCGCTCGACAAGGAGATGAAAACCATCCTGCCGCCGCGCCCGCAGTCGCTGGTCTCCACTTCCGAGTTCAACGACGTCCAGGCACGGCTGAAGTCCATTATGACCAATCGAAGGAAGGGAAGGGACCAGAACGCACCGACGCTTCAGAAGCGCGACGAGTCCGAGACGGAACAATCCGGTTTCCTCGAAGTCGAGCGCGACGAGGCGGGAGGGAGAAAACCGCAGCACCTGCCGACAGAGCTCGGCGCCGATCGAGCCCGCCGCGCCGGTGACGAGGACCGTCTTT
>JAHEKS010000170.1 GCA_024638215.1 Acidobacteriota bacterium
CATGCGCCCCGCCACGCTGGACACCGTCGCGCGTCGCTTCCCCAAGCTCACGATCATCGGCGCGCATCTGGGAAATCCCGATTACGCCTGGGCCGCGGAAATCGCCCGCTGGAATCCCAACCTCTATTTCGACCTCTCCGGCTCGTCGCTCATCAAGAAACAGGATGATCCCACGTTTTGGAAATCCAATTTCTGGTGGTCAGGCGTCGTCAGCCCCCACACGCCCCCGGGCGCACCCGATGCATTTGAGAAACTGGTCTTTGGTTCGGACGTGTTCAATGGGGAACTGGAGGAATTCGACCGCGAGCTTGAGCGCTACCACAAGATGCTCGACGCCTGCGGCGTGCCGCAGAAGGCGCAGGAAAATATTTTTAGCGGCACGATGTGGCGCATCCTGAATCAACATCCGTGAACTGCCCGGTGGATTCAGGGTTGGGCGCGCTGGCTTTCTTCAAGCCGCTCGATATCCGGCCGGACCGTCCTGAGAGTCGGATCCAGCCGCAGGGCGCGCCGGTAATTCTCAAGCGCCTGTGCGCCGCGTCCCATGCGGTCCAGGATGCGCGCCTTCAGAACCACCAGGTGTGAATCCGAATAGGTCGCCTCGGCGAGCTCGGCCTCGCTCAAGGCCGGCTCGTATTCCTGCTGAAGATAAAGCACGCGCGCCAGGGCAAAGTGCAGCTTGCCGTTCTGCGGCGCCTGGGAAAGTCCGTGCCGGTCAATCTGCTCGGCGCCCTGCCAGTCGCCGCAGGACTCCAGATTGATGCCGCGCTCATTATCGCGCTCCGCCCATGCCCGCTGCGCGGCCTGCAACAAAAGTGCGGCGCATAACGCCGTCACGCCGATTCCGCCCAGCGCACGCAGCAGGAGCGCGCGATTCTCACTTGCGGCCTGCCTGGCTTTCTTCCCGGGCCTGGGGACCGGCGAGTCCGCTCGCGGCCCCAACAAATACGGGAACGCCAAAAAAGTAAAAAGCTGGATCAACGTCGGAGTGACCGCGAACTGAAAATTGACCAGCGAATCCGCGAGGATGGCCGCGGCGCCGCCCGCCCCGGCGCCCAGCCAGATGAGGGTCGCGCGGGAGTCAACCGCCCGGGCAGCTTTCTGCACTTCCCTCCCATAGGCCGCCAGCAACCACACGAATGCCGCGAAGCCCAGCAGCCCGGTCTCCACCAGCAGTTGCAACGGATCGTTGTGAAGCTCCCACGCCATGGTCCAGTAGCGAGTCAGCGCCGGGTCCGCCGCAAGGAATCGCGCTTGGTGTTCCAGAAAGCGAAGTTGGAAGGTGCCCCAGCCGCTCCCGAGCGGCGGATGCTCGGCAAACATCTGCCAGGCGATGCGCGAAAGATAAACGCGGCCGGCAATCCGCGACGACAAAGTTTGATCCACCGGGGCAACCCACCAGGCCGCAAGCGCTCCAACCGGAACCGCAAAAACTGGAAGCGCCGTTCCCGCGCGTGTCTTCTCATTTTCACTCGGCTGCACGCCCGGCTTCCCGGCTCGAAATAAACCCAACCCTGCCACGACGCCACCGCGGCCTATTTTTTCTGTTTGGCCGGCTGCGGTTGCGACTTGCCCAGCTTGGGAATCTTCGGCATGTGGAATTGCGCCGCCCCCCGCACCGGTCCCGTAAGAATCAAAACAAGAACAGACGTAAGATGCACCCCGGTCTTGATGCCCCCGCGGCCCGTACGGGTCGGTGAGATAGTTCCTCCTCAGTCTGGCTCGATCATTGGAGCGCGCGCTGCAGCGAGTCCACGATCGTCTGTGTATCTGCGGGGCGTAAAGATGTGCTGACGAAATTGTACATCTGGGAAGATTTCAAAATCACGTGGAAGGTCGTAGTATTAATTCCGAAAACAATATTCGGCGCGATTTCTCGGACTTCCGTGGCGGCCGCCCTAAACACCACTTTGCCACCCTCTTCGTAACGCAACTCTTTGCCCGATAAAATCAGTGTGCCTTTGGACTGGGTGGGATTTTGAAGGATGGTCTTGGCTTCGCCGAGGTTATAAACTTCGAACGTCTGTTCGTTCGCGCTGGATTTGCCTTTCGAGGTTGCCGCCGTGGTGGTGGGCGGGGCGGTTGTGGGAGAGGTCGTGGCGAGAGTCGTGGTGGGATTGCCGGCCGCGATTTCAAAAGGGTGCTCGACTTCCGCGTCGTCCGGGTTCACAAGGAACAGGCTGCCGGAGCCGGTCGCGGCGTCGGCGGCAATCTGAACGTCCACGCTTAACTCGCTGGACTTCGAGAATCGTGTCGCGAGGACTTGAACGCCCGGATTCGAGAAGCTCACCGACGCACCGTCGGCAAAACCCTTGCCCTTGATCTTGAGCGTGGTACGGCTGCCGGGCGCCAGGCTCGCCGGTTCAACGGAAGTCACGGTGGGCGCATTTTTCTGCTGCTCCGGCGCCGCCGGGATCGGCGTTGGATTGGGCGGCGCCGGCTGCGCGGTCGCGGGAAGAATCGTAAACGAAGTTTGCGCCGCCGCGCCCGCCGGATTGCTCACGTAGAGGGTGACGGAACCGGGTTGCGCGGTAGGATTGACTTCCAGGTTGGCCTGGAGTTTCGTCGCGTCCTGGCGCGTGGTCGAAACCACGCGGATCGCCGGCGTCGAAAAGGAAACGTAAACTCCTGGGGAAAAGTTGCTGCCGTCGATTTCAACTGTCACCGTGCTGCCCGCCGCGGCGCTCGCGGGAGTTGCTTTGGAAATCTGCGCCGCCGCGGTGGGAGGAATTTCGCTTGACGGAGCCTGCGCCTGAGCGAAGGCATGAGCCACGCTGAAGCCACACAGCCCCGCCAGCAAAAGCAAACCCGCAAAACGCGCATTCGTGCCGCTCATCTCTGTTCCTTCAAAACGTCCGTTGAGGTGCCGTGAAGAGTTTGCCACTTCGCGCTGCGCAATTCAATCCGTGCACGCGTCGTTGACAGGATCATTCGACCGCAGCCCGCTCCAAACCGGCTGAGCCGCTCAGCTCTGCCCAGCGAGTCTCTCTGCCTTAAGCAAGCCGGAGCCTTCCTTGACCCAAATCAACTGGTTGGTCGCCACATTCTTGAGCGTATCCACCTGCCCGCTTGGCCAGCGGACTTCGACGAGGTCGGCCTGCTCGACGGGGCCCATCCCGAAGTGCAGGCGCAAATCGTTCTGGGAAATATAACTCCCGCCGCTCCGCACCTCGTCCATCTGCGCGTGCGCGCCCGCCACCACGCGGACGCGCGCGCCAATCCCGGTGCGGTTAGACCTGACGCCGACGGTCTTGACCTTTAGCCAGCGCTTCTTCTCGCCCCCGTCGTTGCGCAGCAGGATGGGCGTTTGATTCATGTTATTGATGACGATATCCATATCGCCGTCGTTGTCATAATCGCCGAAGGCCACGCCCCGCGCCGAGCTGGCCAGCGTCACGCCCGAACCCGCCCGCGCCGAAACGTCCTCGAACCGCCCGTCGCGAAGATTGCGGTAAAGGATTTTGGGCTCCTTGAAAGGCGTGTCAATGCCGGCTTTTTCCAGCTCCGGATAGACGTGCCCGCAGGCCTGGAAAACGTCCGGCCAGCCGTCGTTGTCAATGTCCACGAACCCGCAGCCCCAGCCCAGATATTTGGTATTCAAGCCCATGCCCGCGGCGAAGGTGACGTCGGTGAAAGTCCCGTCGCGATTGTTGCGATAGAGCGTGGAAGTGTCGTCGGAAAAATTCGTTTTGAAGATGTCGAGCCAGCCGTCGCAATTGTAGTCGCCCGCCGCGGTGCCCATGCCGGCCTGCTGCTGGCCGTCCTCGTTGTAGGCGCAGCCCGTGATCACGCCTACGTCGGTAAAAGTTCCGTCATGATTATTCTTGTAGAGAATAGCAGGCGTGGAATCGCACGCCACGTAAATATCCGGCCAGCCGTCGTTGTCATAATCGCCGGTGAGCGGGGTGAAGGCGTAGGTCCCGTCGGTCTTGAGAATCCCCGCTTGCTCCGTGACCTCGGTGAAGGTGCCGTCACCGTTGTTGTGATAGAGCAGGTTCTTTCCGCCCGGCAGGCCCCGCGGCCCGCACATCACAGGAATGCCCTTCCACCAGCAATACTGGCCCTTGCCCGCGGCGGGCGTCTGGTTCAAATCGAGGTCCACGTAATTCGCGATGAAGAGATCCAGCCGGCCGTCCCGGTCGTAGTCCACGAAGCAGCAACCGGTATTCCAGCGCGGGCGCGGCGAGTGCTGGAGCAGTCCGGCTTTTTCCGTGACCTCGGTGAACGTGCCGTCGCCGTTGTTGTGATAGAGCGCGTTCTGGCCCCAGTAGGTCACAAAGAGATCGTCGAAACCGTCGTTGTCGTAATCGCCCACGCACACGCCCTGCCCCCAACCGCCACGCGCCAGTCCGGCTTTCCGCGTGACGTCGGTAAACGTCCCGTCGCGGTTGTTGTGATAAAGGTGATGGGTGGGCGCTTGTCCCTTGGGGAATCCTTCCAGCTTACTGCCGTTCACCTGGAAGATGTCCAGCCAGCCGTCGTGGTCGTAATCGAAGAAGGCGATGCCGCAGCCAGTGGTCTCGATAATCCAACGCTTGACGTATTCGTCGCCGAAAACGCAGACGGCATTCAGGCCCGCCTGCGCGGCAACATCCGTCAGCGTGATGCCGAGCGGCGCGCCCGGCGCAAGGGGCACCGCGAAAGGATCGCCGCTTGCGCCGCGAAGCAGGCCCGAGGGCGAGAGCGCGGAAACGATCGGTTGTAATCCGAACGCCAGGCCGGCACGGCCGGCCGAGCAAAGAAAGGAACGGCGAGATGACCGGCTTCGAGAAATGATTCTGCCCCTTGCTGATGGAAATTTCCCTGCGATGTCCTTGCGTCGCACGCCCGCGCGCCGGAAAGCATCCCCGCAAATCGTCTGCGCCCCGGATCGCGCACGCAGGCAATCGTAAATTATAACATTCGGAGAATCTTCGCGGCGGCTGGGAAAAATCCTCGCATTCATCGTATAATCGTCTGGGCATTCAGAATTCGAAACTTTTCCGGAGGTTCGCGATGCGCCGATTAGGTGTTCTGGCTTGCGCCGGCTTGTTCCTTGCTCCCGCGCTGGCGAGGGGGGCTGAAGTGAAAACGGAAATGATCAGCTTCAAGGCGGGCGGCGAAACCGTCCAGGGCTATCTGGCTCTGGCGGAAGGCGGCGGCCGACACCCGGCGCTGGTGGTCATCCACGAGTGGTGGGGCCTGAACGATTGGGTCAAGGAGCAGGCGCGCAAGTTCGCCGAGAACGGCTACGTGGCGCTGGCGGTGGACCTCTACCGCGGCAAGGTCGCGAGCGATCCGGAACTCGCCCATGAGCTTTCACGCGGGCTGCCGGCCGACCGCGCCGTTCGAGACATGAGAGCCGCTTTCGATTATCTTGCCGCTCGCCCCGATGTGAACAAAAACAAGATTGGCTCCGTGGGATGGTGCATGGGCGGCGGTTATTCGCTAGCCTTGGCTTTGAACGAGCCGCGCTTGGCGGCCTGCGTCATCAACTACGGCCACCTCGCCACCGACCCGGCGGAAATCGCCAAAATCCACGCGCCCATCCTCGGCAACTTCGGCGGCCAGGACCGCGGCATCACGCCCGAGGATGTTCACGCGTTTGAAAAGGCCGTCAAAGACGCCGGCACGCCGATTGATGTGAAGATTTATCCCGACGCCGGCCACGCCTTCGAAAATCCCAACAACAAGGCGGGCTATCGCGCCGCCGACGCCGCCGATGCGTGGAGCCGGATGGTTGACTTCTTTAATAAGACGTTGAAGTAGCGCGCGAGTGGCAGGCTAAGGAAGGACTTCACTGAGCGGGACTGAGAAGCCTGCAAGCATATCAGGTTCTTCAAACGCGTGTCCGGCCTGGGCGCTGCGCACTTCGGGCTCGAGCTTGCCCGCCGAATAGCGGTAAGCGAGGCGCGTGTTGGGATAAAAAAGCCAGACGGCTTTGACTCCGGCGGCAAGATACTGCGTCACCTTCAAAAGCAGGTCGTCGGCGCGGTCGCTTGCGGAAACAACTTCGACCGCAAGATCCGGTGCGGGTAGGGGGACCTTGTCGAGGTCCACTCCCTGCAACCGAGTGGAGCTAATAAATGCAGCGTCAGGCCGACGGACGGTTTCACCCACCAGTCGTACATCGGTTTCGCAGGTTACGATTCCCAGCCTGCGGTTCTTGACAAAACCCCGCAGACGCGCGGCGAATTCATCGCGGATATCGTTGTGGTAGTAATTCGGTGAAGGCGTCACGATCAGTTCTCCCTCGCTCAGCTCGTACCGAGTGCACGGCGGCTCCTCGAGCTTCAGATAATCCTCGACGCTCAGGAAAGTTTTGGTTGCCATGACTGACCTTCTCGACGCCAGCTTATCACAGGCGGGCGCCTTTTACAGCCCGCAGGCGCCTCTGCACTGCGGCGCCCGTCAGCTCGCGCAGGGCGTCGGCGGCGATCCAGCGCGCGCTGGGCGTGCCGAGCTTCTGAATTTCCCGCGCGGTGCGGATGGCGGCACGGTTCAGTTTCCGGTTGCGCTTGCCAATCTGGCGCAGCGCCCAGTTCACCGCTTTCCTCACAAAGTTGCGGTCGTCTCGGGCTTCGCGCTTGATGACCGGCAGAAATTTCAGAAACCTCTCGTCCGGAGCGGCCTTGTCGTGCACGGTCAGACACGCAACCAGCGAAAACGCCGCGCGCTTTTCAAACTCGCGCTCGCGGCGGCTCCATCCGAAAACTTTCCTCCAGGCAAACGGGACGTAGGCGAAAAGGTAAAGGCAGCAACTATCGCACGTCGCCCAATTGTCAAAGTCTCTCACCCAGCGCTCGGCCTGCGCTTCCGTCACCAGTTCCGGCCCGTCAATCATCGCCGCAATCGCCCGCGCTTCGAGAATTCCGGTCGCCCAAAGCTTGAGCGCCAGGCGGTGGTTGCGCCCGATCGCGCGCCATTCGCTTGATGACCGGCGCGCGAATCCCGAACGCCTTGTCGGGGCGAATGCCGAAGCGCGCCATGCCCTCCACATCGGCCGGGCAGCCGAGCGACCGCAGCTTTTCAATGATGTCCTCGCAGGAAGGGGAATGAAGGAAGGTCACGCGAGGTCTCATGGAAAATCTTCAGCTCTCCGGCTCAAAAACCTTGCCGGCGCGGACCGTGACCACCGGCGCAAGCTTCCGCCGGCCCGTGCGCGTCTTGCCGCCGGAATCGGTAAAGGTGAACGCGCCTTCGCGCAAATCCAGCACCGCGACGTCCGCTTCCGCACCCGGGCGCAAGGTGCCGATCTCCGCGCCGAAATCGAACACCCGCGCGGCGTTCGCCGTCGCGCGCCCGATCACATCTCGCAGGCTCATCCCGAGCAGCAGGAATTTCGAAAGCGTCGTTACAAGGTCATAAACAGGGCCGTGAATGTTGGCGGAATAGAGGTCGCTCGAAATCGTATCAGGGCGGAAACCCTGCTCGAGGCACTTCTCCATCACGTCGAAGGAAAAACTCCCCGCGCCGTGCCCCACGTCGAAGAGCACACCGCCCCGCCGCGCCTCAACCACCTCCGGCAGGAGCTTGCCGCTCGCGTCCAGGATGCCATGCGGGTGGCTGTTGAAGGAGTGCGTGACCACGTCGCCCTTCTTGAGGAGCGCCAGCAATTTGGGGAGCGGCGAATAGGAGCCGCCAATATGAATCATGATGGGCAGCCGGGCCTCGTCTGCCGCCTCGCGCGCGCGTTTCATGCCTTCATAATCGTTTGCGCCGGTGTATTGCCGGGAAAATCGAATCTTGAATCCCACGATTACGCTGCGGTTTTCGCGCGCCGTCTCCACGGCGAGCTTGGGCACGCAGTATCGCAGATCTTCGAGTTCGCCCATGTTGGGCGTGGAACCCGCGACCATTCCGATCGCGACCACGTGCAGCAGGGCGCGGATGCGCGTCGCGGCGCGCTCGATGTTGTAGCGGCGGAAAGCGGGAAAGGTGAAGGCGCCGGAAGTTCCGGCATCAATCACCGACGTCACGCCGCGCCGCACGCAGTAAGGGTCGGCCTCGATGCCGTAGGGGCCGACGTAGGGAAAAACGTGCGCGTGCAGATCAATCAGGCCGGGCGTGACGATCTTTCCAGCAGCATTGATGATCTGGCGCGCCTGCGCGGCGGGAATGTTCGTCTCGACGCGCGCGATTTTGCCGCCCGCAATCGCGACGTCGCGAACAGCTTCCAAATCTTGCGAGGGATCAACGACCTCGCCGCCCTGGATCAGCAAGTCGTAGGGTTTGCCGGCCTGCGCCCTGCCGGCGGGCGCGCGTGCTTCGGGAGAAGCTCCGCCCGCCGCACTCGCGAGTGCCAGCGAACTTCCGACGCCCGCGAGGAGCTCGCGCCGCGTCAGCGCGGCATGCCGTCTGCTTGTCACGATGCCGCTCCCGCTAAGGTAAGAAGAAATCCCACCGCGCAGGTTTTACGCCGCGCCGCCCGCAGTTGCTTCTTCGCGGTAGGCGCTCGACGCCTTGAGAAACTCGCGGTTCAGGCGCGCGATGTTTTCCAGCTTGATGCTCTTGGGGCAGACCGCTTCGCACTCGCCGTGGTTGGTGCAGGCGCCGAAAAGCTCCTTCTGCATTTGCGCCAGCATGCTGCGGGCGCGGCGCTTGCTCTCGGGCTTGCCTTGCGGCAAGAGCGCCAAATGCGAGATCTTGGCGGAAGTGAAAAGCATCGCCGAGGCGTTCGGACACGCCGCCACGCACGCGCCGCAACCGATGCACGCCGCGGCGTCCATCGCCAGGTCGGCCCTCTGCTTTTCGATGGGAATCGCGTTGCCGTCCGGCGCGCCGCCGGTATTCACTGAGATATAACCGCCCGCCTGGATGATGCGGTCGAAGGCCGAGCGGTCCACAATCAGGTCCTTGAGCACCGGGAAGGCCTTGGCGCGCCAGGGCTCGAGCCACAATTCCTGGCCGTCGTGAAAGTGCCGCATGTGAAGCTGGCAGACCGTCGTGCCGCGCTGGGGCCCGTGGGCAATGCCGTTGATCATGAACCCGCACATGCCGCAGATGCCCTCGCGGCAGTCGTGCTCGAAGGCCACCGGCTCCTCGTTCTTCGAGATCAGTTCCTCGTTCAGCACGTCGAGCATTTCCAGAAAGGACATATGCTCGCTGACATTATTCAGTTCATAGCGTACCATCTTGCCGGGCGCTTGGCTGTTTTTCTGCCGCCAGATGTTCAGGACCAGTCTCATTGCCTATTTGCCTTCCGAGATGGCGGGCTGAAGCCCGCCGCTACGTCCCTGCTCTGCCGGGCTGAAGCCCGCCGCTACGTCCCTGCTCTGCCGGGCTGAAGCCCGCCGCTACTTGTAGCTTCGCTGCGCCAGGTGGACGTATTCAAATTCGAGCGGCTCGATGTTGCGCACCGGCGGCTTGTCCTCGCCCGCGTATTCCCACGCCGCGGCGTGGGCAAACTTCTCGTCGTTGCGCAGCGCTTCGCCTTCCGGCGTCTGATATTCCTCGCGGAAGTGCGCGCCGCAGGACTCTTCGCGCTCGAGCGCGTCGCGGGCCAGAAGTTCGCCCAGTTCCAGGAAATCGGCCACGCGCCCCGCTTTCTCCAGCGCCTGGTTCAGTTCCATTGCCTCGCCGGTGACGTTCACATTTTTCCAGAACTCCTCGCGGATGGCCGGAATGCGCTGGAGCGCCGACTCCAGCCCCTTGCGGTTGCGCGCCATGCCGCAATCTTCCCACAGCAGGTGGCCGAGCTCGCGGTGGAATGAATCCACGGTCCGCTTGCCCTTGATCGAGAGCAGCCGCTTGGTGCGATTCTCCACTTCACTCTGTGCGGCGCGAAATTCGGCGTGGTCAGCGGTCACGCCGTCCGCGGCTTTCACGCCCGCCAGGAAATTCCCCAGCGTGTAAGGAATCACAAAGTAGCCGTCGGCGAGTCCCTGCATCAAGGCGCTGGCGCCCAGGCGGTTGGCGCCGTGGTCGGAGAAATTCGCTTCGCCCAGCACGAACATGCCGGGAATGGTGCTCATCAGGTGATAATCCACCCACAGCCCGCCCATGGTGTAGTGCACGGCGGGAAAGATGCGCATGGGCACGGTGTAAGGATCTTCGCCGGTGATGCGCTCGTACATTTCGCAGAGGTTGCCGTAGCGCTCGGCGATGGTTTTCTTTCCCAATCTCTTGATGGCATCCGTCAAGTCGAGGTAGACGCCGCGACCGCCCG
>JAHEKS010000171.1 GCA_024638215.1 Acidobacteriota bacterium
CTCAAAGGTTTTAAGCTCATAGACATGAAGCAGCGGGTCCTGCGAATGTCCGTACTGCTTTGGCTGGGCTGGTACCTTTCAGGCCCCATGGCCCAGATGGAAGACTTCTGGGACACGCCACCGCAAGAGATGAACGACATCGCGCGCTCGACGGGCGGCACCGTGGCGCTGGTGGGCGCGGCCTTGGCCGTTACGCTGGGCCTGATTCGCATGCTCAGCCGGCGCTACAGGCTGCCTCTCCGCCGATTGTTCGGACTGACCGTGATTCGGGTCGAATGTAGCCTGCCGGCGTTTATTCCAGTCATCCTCAATCCTTCGCACTCACCTCCAGTTCAACTGCGCATTTAGAGCTCCTTCCATAACCTTCACGCGAGTGGCTGCAGGGGCGGTTCACGAATTGCCTCCGGCGGACGCACGTGAACGAAGTGTTTCTTCGCGTCTTGATTTGCCGGCGCATTTCACGCAGCCATGAACAAAGTCGTCCAATCCCCCGTGGATCGGAGTTGTCCGGCGTTTGACCACCGACTATAGGAGAGGATTCGGCGAAAGGAGATTGGTTCATGAAACCCGTCATCATTATTGTTTTCTGCGCAACGCTGGGCCTCTTGGGCTGCGCGCCCGCCGTGCATTATCGTCCCCAGGCCATTGCACCCGCCGCGACGGCGGCACAATTCGAAAGCCGCACGCTCTCGGAGCCCGGTCTCAAGGAATTCATGGAACGAAACCTTGGCCAGCCGCTCCACCCGTGGCCGCTTGAGACCTGGAACCTGAATGAATTGGCGCTGGCGGCTTACTACTTCAATCCTCACATGCAGGTTGCACGCGCACAAGCGGAAGTAGCCGGGGCCGCAATCATCACGGCGGGCGCGCGGCCGAATCCCTCACTTGGCCTCTCAGGCGGTATTCCGAGCCCTTACCTGTTTGGAATCGATCTACTTTTTCCAGTGATGACCGCAGGGAGACGGGGAATCAAAATCGAGCAGGCCAAAGCGCTCAGTGAGGCCGCTCGTACTGGAATTGCCGCGAAGGCATGGCAGGTACGAAGCGCCCTTCGAATGGCGGCGCTCAGTTATGTCCTCAGCCGGCGGCAAGCGGAGCTTCTCGAGCGGGAAACTCGCCTTCGCTTGCAACAAGTCCAATGGCTAAGCGAGCGGCTAACCGCGGGAGAGGTGGCAAGGCCCGAGGTCGAATCGGCACGTCTCGAATGGCTGGACACGCGCATGGCGCTCCGCACCGCGCAAGGGCGCGTGCCGGAGGCTCGAGCAGCGCTTGCGGCGGCCATTGGCGTTCCCGTCTCTACACTTGAGGGAGTCAAATTCTCCTGGCAGACGTTCGACCAACCCCCCGATGTCAACACCCTCTCTGTCCAGCTCATCCAGCGCGAGGCCGTCTTGAACCGCCTTGATGTGCGCCAAAGCCTCGCGCGATATCAGGCCGCAGAGGACGATCTCAGGCTGGAAATCGCGCGCCAGCACCCGAACTTTACGCTGGGGGCGGGCTATCACTTCGAGGAAAGCGACAACTTCTTTACCCTGAGCTTTTCGACCGTCCTGCCAGTTTTCAACCGCAACCAGGGCCCCATTGCGGAGGCCGAAGCCCGGCGCAAAGAGGCGGCCGCCAGCTTCATCGCCACACAGGCGAATGCAATTGCGCAGGGTGAACAGGCATTGGCACGCTATCGCACTGCCTTCGCGGTATTGCAGGAGGCGAAGAGGTCACTCTCTCAAGTTCAGAACGTACAGGAGCCGATGGCTCGTCAGGCGGTGAGCTTTGGCGAATCGGACCGGCTTTTCTTGAACAGCATTCAACTCCAGGGGACGACGGCGGTCGCGGCGCAACTCTCCGCACTCTACAACGCGCAACTGGCGCTGGGCCAGCTTGAGGACGCCGTCGAACGTCCGCTCGAATCCGGAGAGTTTCCGCCACCGGCATTCGATTCGAAAATGCAAAGAAGGGAGCACCCATGAGGAACAATACACGGAAGTTGATACTTGCAGCACCCATCATCGTACTCGGCGCGACCGTCCTCCTCCGAACGATTGCCCGAGCTCGCCCAGATCCTCCCGACCAGGACGATGAGGAGGAAGCAATCAAGACGCCCACGCGCGTTTCCATTCAGAAACGCCAGGTAGTGATCAAGTTAAGCTCTGAGACCCAGTCGCTAGTAGGGATCTCCACTGCCCCGCTTCCCTCGGCTCGTGAGCAGCAGCAAATGACGGCACCTGCAGAAGTGCTTTCGGTTCAAGACCTCGTCAACCTTGTAACGAGCTATGCTGCCGGGCAAGCAACCCTTCGCAAAGCCGAAAATGACCTTAGTGTCTCGCGCAGGGAATACAAACGACTGAAAAACCTCTTCACCAACCAGCAGAACGTCTCCGCAAAGACTTTCCAAGCTGCGGAGGGGCTGTTTCATAACGACCAAACCGATGTTGCGGCCGCGCGGCAAAATCTGGAGTTGCAGGCCGCCGCGTTGCGACAGAACTGGGGGGATGAGGTCACGAAATGGGTCGCCGAAGACTCTTCCAATCTGCAACGGATCCTCAACCGGCAGGAAGTGTTCGTGCAGGTCACTTTGCCGTCGGGTGAGTCATTGATGGCCCCTTCGACGATTTCGCTTGACCTGCCCAGTCGTGGACGAATCTCGGCAAGTTTGGTATCTGCATTCCCTCGCGTGGACCCGCGCATCCAGGGATCGAGCTTCCTTTACAGAACATTTGCGCGCGGCGTCCTTGCTCCAGGTCTGAACCTTATCGCTTATCTTTCGTTCGGCCCCCGCTTGCAGGGTGTCGTGGTTCCCTTTTCTGCCGTTGTTTGGTGGCAAGGCGAGGCGTGGATCTACGAGCAAACCGCTGCCGGTGAATTTACCCGCCGACCGGTTCCAACGGAGCATCCCGTTGCGGGCGGGTTTTTCGTGACCAAGGGCTTTTCGCCCGGCCGGAAGATCGTCCTGGCCGGGGCGCAGGCACTGCTCTCGGAAGAGTTTCGCTCCCAAATTCAGCCGGAGGAATGAGGTTCCATCTCAATGCTTAAGGCCATCGTTAAATTCTCGTTGCGGTTTCGCGGTGTCGTCATCGCCCTCGCCTGCGCGCTGCTTTTCTATGGCGCCTACTCTCTCAGCCAGGCGCGCTACGATATCTTTCCGGAGTTTGCGCCGCCACAGGTCTCGATCCAAACCGAGGCGCCGGGCCTCGCCCCGGAGCAGGTGGAACTGCTGGTCACGCTGCCCATCGAGAGAGCGATTGTAGGCACTCCTGGCGTTGATACGGTCCGCTCCGGCTCGATTCAGGGGCTGTCGGTCATCACGGTCGTCTTTCGTTCAGACAGCAACATTTACCTTGATCGCCAGTTTGTCGGCGAGCGCTTAGCGACCCTCGCCGGGTTGCTTCCAGCCGGAGTCCGCCCGCCAATCATGACTCCGCTGACTTCTTCTGCGAGTACAGTCCTCGAGCTCGGGCTGACTTGGCCGGGTCATTCACTCATGCAGCTCTCGACCGTCGCAGATTGGACGGTCAAACCCAGCCTGCTGGCTGTTCCGGGCGTGGCGAAAGTGGCCGTGTACGGAGATGAAGCGCGGCAAATCCAGATTCAATTCCAGCCCGAGCGGCTCATTCAATATGGAGTCACTGCCAACGACATCCTGAGCGCGGCCCGGCAGGCCACGGCGATTCGCGGCGCAGGTTTCATTGACACATCGAACCAGCGCATCGTGCTCACAAGCCGAGGTCAGTCTCTCACCCCGGAGGAGGTTTCGGACACGGTGCTCTATCATCGGAACGGCGCAAACGTCACCCTGGGTGAGGTAGCGAGAGTCGTAAACGCCCCAGCTCCGGCAGTCGGAGGCGCCACGATTCGAGGCGTGCGCGGTTTGGTGCTGGTCATTTCATCTCAGTACGGCGCGAACACGCTGGACGTTACGCGCTTGCTCGATCGTGCGATCGAGTCGCTTCGCCCGGCTCTCGAGCGCCAGGGAATCACACTTCATACTCAAATCTTCCGGCCAGCGGACTTCATTGAGACGGCGCTCGGAAACGTCCGCTCATCACTGCTCGTCGGCGCCGTGCTCGTCGTGATCGTTCTCTTCCTTTTCCTTTTCAATTTCCGGACAGCAGCGATCTCCTGTGCGGCCATCCCTCTTTCCCTGCTTTCAGCGGTGATTGTGCTCGAAAGGCTGGGGATGAGCATCAACACGATGACACTGGGCGGCCTGGCCATCGCCATCGGCGAGGTCGTGGACGACGCGGTGATTGATGTTGAGAATATCTATCGCCGCCTGCGCGAGAACCGTTCTCTCTCCGAGCCACGGCCGATCCTTGGGGTGATTTTCGATGCTTCGATCGAAGTGCGTAGCGCGGTGGTTTACGCGACCCTTGCCGTGATTCTGGTCTTCTTTCCCGTCCTCACGCTCTCAGGTCTCGCAGGGCGCATTTTTGCGCCTCTCGGCATGGCCTACATTTGGGCTATCCTGGCCTCACTCGTCGTCGCCCTCACCGTGACGCCCGCGCTCTGCTTTCTCCTCCTGGGAGGGCGCGATCTTCCCCCCCAGGAACCACCCATCGTGCGCTGGGGCAAGGCGGGGTATCGAAAGCTGCTGATGTTAGTCGAGGAAGCCCCCTACGCCGTCATGCTCACCGTGGCCGCGGTCATTGTACTCGGTCTCGCTATCCTGCCACGGCTACAGGGTGAATTTCTCCCGCAACTCCACGAAGGCGACATCACGGTGCATATGACCTTCGTCCCAGGGACTTCCATCGGCGAATCTCTGCGCCTTGGCGACAGCGTCACGAAGGCATTGCTCAAAATCCCTTACGTGAGTTCGGTCGCCCAGCGTACCGGCCGGGCGGAACTCGGGGACGACATCAACGGGACGCAGAGCACTGAGTTCGAAGTGAGATTCAAACAACTCAATGGCGAAGAGGCGGAGAAGGCACAGGACGAGATCCACCGGACGCTTGCGAATTTTGCCGGAGCCACCTTTTCCGCCAATAGCTTTCTGACGGAGCGTATCAACGAGACGCTTTCCGGATACACCGCCGGCATTGTGGTGAACGTCTTCGGGACTGACCTCGACCGGCTCGATAACGAGGCCAACCAAGTGGCGCGCACGCTGGCGCAGGTTCGCGGAGCACGGGAAATCCAGCTCCAATCGCCTCCGGGCATGCCACAAGTTGTCGTGCAATTGCGCCCACAAGCGCTCGCGCGCTGGGGCTTTGATCCTGTCCAGGTGCTCAACGCAGTTCAAACAGCCTTTAGCGGTGATGTAGTCGGTCAGGTTTATCAGGGAAACCAGGTGTTCGATGTGTCGGTGATTCTCCCGCCGTCTGACCGGAAAAGGGTTGATGAGATCTCCAAGCTGCCACTTCGCAGCCCAGACGGTAATTACCTTTCCCTGGGCCAGCTTGCAGATGTCTACGAAACCTCAGGGCGCTACGTCATTCGGCACGAAGGGGCGCGCCGCGTCGACACCATAACCTGTAACGTGCAGGGCCGAGACCTGTCTTCATTCATCAAGGAAGCGCAACAGCGCATCGCGCAACTTTCTTTCCCGACCGGGGACTACGTTGAGTTCGGCGGCACAGCCGGCGAGCAGGCACGGTCGCTCGAAGACCTGTTAGTTCACGCTTTCCTCGCCGGGCTCGGCATCCTGCTTCTGCTTGCCGTAGTGATGCGGAACTATCGCAACCTGCTGTTGGTCCTGCTGAACCTGCCTTTCGCACTGGTAGGGGGCGTGCTCGCGGCATGGGTTACGGGCGGAAGTCTTTCGCTCGGATCGTTGGTAGGGTTTGTAACTCTGTTTGGCATTACCCTCCGCAATTCGATCATGATGATTTCGCATTACGAACATCTGGTTGAAGTTGAGGGCATGGACTGGGGCTTGGACGCGGCACTGCGAGGCGCGGGAGAACGCCTGGCGCCTATCCTGATGACCGTGCTCGTGACGGGGCTTGGGCTTCTTCCCCTTGCCCTCGGGAGCGGCGATCCCGGCCGGGAAATTGAAGGGCCCATGGCCATTGTCATTCTGGGAGGGCTGCTGACCTCCACGGCTTTGAATCTTCTGGTGCTTCCGACTCTGGCATTGCGTTTTGGCAAGTTTGAGAAGACGGCTGATCCTACCGCGTCGGCCTAAGGAGTACAGTCGGCGATACGAACGGCAGCGGTTCCCGTATGAAGCATCGACTAATGAACGAATGTGGTGTGTTGACTCTCTGCCTTCTGGGTTTTGCGACACCAGCTTCATCCCAGTCGCTCGCCCCGGGAATCCAATTCGCCTCATCTCTCCCTGGTTGCTCAGAATCCGTTGCAGGGCCCGCGGGCACGATCTGCGAAAGTCAGAATCTCGAAGGTGATTGGAGATTGAGAAAGCTATTTCGAGTGCCTTCGTCCAGCGGTCCGCGACTTGGCGTGCCGAGGAATATCAGCTTTATTGCGAGCCCACCAAACACCTGTGAGCTTGTTTCAGACGGTTCGCTGCGTTCGGCCTTTTGGGGCGCACAAATGCTCCAGGCATCCCAAGGCAGGACAGGCGCGCCTGTCGGCCCTGTCGGTATACAAACTCGCTCCCCAAAGCAATTTGTGGGTAACGTCCTTCACGACCAGGAACGCGTATGGAAGTTTCCCTGGGAAGTGGCACATGGCCATCACTGGAAGCCGGCCCTAGCCTTTACGCTCGCGACCGCTGGCCTCGTCGAACTCGATCCGCACGACACTCCCTATTTCCGGCGCACGCAGAGTTTTGCGGGTTTCAATCATTCGTTCAGTTCACTGAATACTGGCTTAGGAGAGGGACTCTTTCCAGTGGCGTTCTTTCTGGTTGGACGCCTTCACAAGGACGTCTATGCTGAGAATACTGCGTTGCTTGCCGGCGAAGCGTTGGCCGACGCCGAAATTGTCTGCGAAATGATGAAGAACGTGGATCGGCGCCTGCGGCCGCGGGAGATTCCTCCCGGCGGGGATTTCGCTCACACCTGGTTCAAGGCTGACAGCGGAATTCTCATTAACCGGGGCAGCTTTCCTTCGGGCCATGCCATCGGCGCTTTCGCCATGGCCACGGTCATTGCCGAACGTTATCGGCAGCATCGCTGGGTGCCTTGGGTGGCGTATGGACTGGCGAGCGCCGTCGGATTCTCACGCATCACGCTCAGCGCCCATTTCCCGTCGGATATATTCGCGGGAGCGGTTCTTGGCTACGCCATCAGTCACTTCGTTGTACTTCGAAAGCGCGAAATTCCGGGGAATGACTAAAGGGTCTCGCAGATCTACGTTGAATCCATCGTGCAATCTGCGAAGAGAATGGGCGTCAAAGCTTATGTCTGATGTCCGGCCAGAATTCCGCTGCCTCGTTGTATAGGGCCGTGTTGCCGAGGTCAATCGCGATCCGGGATAAGGTGTGGCCGGCTCCGCGATCTTGCTGGGGATAGTAGAGATTCGAAAGTCCGGCCGCAATCACGGTTCCCGACAGCGCCGAGGAGTAAAAAACCGTGCGGCCTGAATCGTTGTAGGTCACAAAGACACGCGAGACCGCATACCAAACGCGCCTGCCGAAAGAACCCTCTCCGAGACGGAAGTAACGAGGATCCTGGTGCAGCAGCACGGTGAGGGCGTAGTCGCCGATGAAGCTGGAGACGTTGGCGTCGAACTCGAGAGCGCCGAAACACTCTCCGTAGCCGCCCCAGCCCTTTCCGTAGCCGCAGAAACCGTCCGTGGAGGAGTGTTCCAGCGTGCCCGCCTCAAACGCTCCCACACCCAGGCCCAGCGGATTATACGCCGCCCGCGCCCATTCGTCGAATTTTTCCCGTGGCGTCAGTGGCGTGAATTGCTTGCCGTAATTTACCTTAAACGCGGGAACTACCCAGAAAATGTGGCCCGGCGAACCCTGCAAGACTGGGTTGTTTTCCTTCCCCTTATCCTCCTTCGCCTCGGGCTCCTCCTCTCGATTCATGGTCCAAAGGATAGCGGCGCCGAACTTCCAGCTGCCTAGCGCTCTAGTCAGCCCTTGGCCCACAGCCTGAACCGGCGCATTCCCAGACAGTCCCCAATCTAAACCGATGCTGGTTAGGTCGCCTTTCGGAAGGGCGGGAAATGGAGAACTCCGCAAGCTCTTGGACTCGGAGAAGGCCAATCGCTCGGAGGGCGTTTCGGTGTGACGTAGCAAGCCTAAGTCTCTAGTTCTGCCATTCGGGCCAGACGAGCCCGTGACCGGGCGGGCAGCCGGCATCTGGCCGTAAGAATACGCGGGCAAGAGTGCGGCGATGATAATCGTTAGGAACGTCTGCTTGCCAAAGGTATGGAGGCGACGCAGGCGAGAAGTATTCCCCGATGTGAAAAGAAGGCCCATAGCCCTCAGCGGCTCGACGGTACGCGTCCAGTGAACCAGACTAATCTTTCAAACCTGCCCCAGTCGATAACCTACAGACATTCGGCATGTAAACAAAGCACCGAAGCGGATCGCGTTTACACAAGGAATTTCGGGAATTTCGCGGGATCCGTGCAGTTCTGAGGGAATGGTCCGGGAGCAAATCCCAGCACGGCATTTATGGCTCTTCCGCACGTCCCAGATACACCGCGCCAATCTTCCGTTTCCCGATGCCAATTCCCCTTCGACCCTCACCTTCCAGATTTGCCAGGACTGGAAATAGCGCCTTACCATTGCGACGCATGATTTCAGGCAGAATGTTTACTGCGTAATCGCGGTGCTCCATGTTGTCACTGCCATCGGATTCCCAGTGCGCACCAGGCCGCTCGTGACCGCGGTCAAGTGAACATCCAGACCACCCGCTTCCGGCCCGGGTGCCTCACTTCGCGCATCAGCGCCGCTTTCTTCATTCAATCGGAGACTTCTTCAATCCGTTTGCGCTTCTTCTGGCTCACCAACATAGCAGGGATTGCGAGTGATCCTCGTGTCGGAGGCATTAAAGCGGCTCGAGTTGTTCTGGGGTCCAGGTCGCGTCGAGCCGCAGGTCCGGGCCAGCTTTATGCAATTCCCGGTACCCCGTGGCGACCCTGAATCAACATGTGACCCAGCTAAGGCAGTCTCGCCTCCCAGGCACTTGGTCTCCCGTCAGATCAGGGAGCCCCCGCTGGTCGGACTTCGATGCCGGGAGAGACTGTCGCTGGCTCACCCGGAGCGATCGGTGTAGCCAAGCCATCTTGCAATAGAAAGCCCTCGATTTTGGTCGCTGTCTCATGGAGATTCACCAGCGCCATGACGTAATTCTCTCGAAGCTGAAATAGGGTACGCTGTGCAATCAGCACCTGCGGATAAGCTGCCGCCATTTGCTTGTATCTCTCGAAATACAGATCGTATGCGTTTTGAGCCTGGGGCAGAATGTCCTTCTGGTAGCGTTGAGTGGTTTCCCGAGCATCGGAGTAATCCCTGAAGACGGGCGCAAAGCTAGAGCGCAATGAAAGCCTGACGCGTTCGAGTTCACTTCGAGCATGGGACAGCTCGGCCGCGGCCGCCTTAATGTTCCCCTGGTTTCGGTTGAAGATCGGAACTTGCACGCCCACCTTAATTTCCCCTTCCCAACCAACTGGGAGTGAACCAACTCCGCCCAGCAACTCGCGGTTGTAATCAAGGCCACCGCGGATCTGGAGATTGGGTTTTGGTTCCGCCTGGGCTCGCTTGAGGGCCAGTTCAGCCCTCGTTATTCCTTGTTCTGCGAGTTTGACCTCGGGGCTATACCGTAAGAGCCGATCGAGCGCCCCCTGCTCGTCTATCTGCGGCAAGGAATCGTCCAGTTTTCCGGCTAGTGGCGCGAGCGAAAGCGACGGGTTTCCGACCGTTGTGGCCAACTGCTCCCAGGCGCGCTGCTGGTCATTTTTAGCGGTCAACAGGTCAAGTTCGGCGCGCTGGGCTTCGACGGTCGCCTCCAGCACGTCCGGCTGGTCGGCTTGGCCCACGTTCATGAGTTGCCGAGATGTCTGGACAGCTTTCCGGGCGATATCGGCAAGGTTTCTCCGAACTTGAACGAGCTCCTGCGCGCCGAGCGCTTCGTAGAAAGCGATGCGGACCGCATCCATCACACGCTGGCGCTGCGCCGCAGCCACGGATTCGGCCTGCCCCTGCTCCTCGGCAAAGACTTTCCTGCTAAGACCAAGCTTGCCGAACGTAACGAGGGTCTGCTGTACGAAGAAACCGTGTTC
>JAHEKS010000439.1 GCA_024638215.1 Acidobacteriota bacterium
CCCTCGTCCTGTACGCCGGGGCGCTCATCTCCCGTGAGGCCGAGCAGCCTATCCACATGACGCACGACCTCACTGGCAACTTCGTTTACGACCTTCATCCCCGTCTCGGTAAGCCGTCGCGCGGTGCCCAGGGGCGAGGAATCTTTCCATGCTCCATCCACGACAATGCTCACCGCCGGCTTGCCGCCATACAGTTCCGTGCTGCGGGCGGCGCAGCGTTTTTCGCAACCGTCAAGAGCGATTGTCGGGTGGAAGCGCGCGAAGGCACGGTCACCTTTGCCTCCGGCGAGAAACAGCGGCAAACATATCGTTACCGTGTGGTGGGGACGCAGCGACTCCAGCACCTTGAGCGCCGCCAACCGGGTCACGGTGCCCTCGGGAATCTCCTCCCCTGAGCAGGCGATGATTCCGACTTTCTTCCTGCCAAACTCAGGCACCGTCAGTCCCTCCGTGCATGGCTTCGACCAGCTCCTCGATCTCGCCGGCGAGAATTTCCGCCAGCTTCTTCCCCTTCGCGTCGAGTTCAGCGATCCCGGCGGGTTTCAAGTCGCGATGACGGCGGAACACGTCAAGCACTTGCAGCTTGTGCGCGACCCTGCATCCGGATTCCGCCACAACTTTGGCCGCGCAGGCGAGCTTGCAGCCGTCAATCGTGATGGCCTCGGTTCCGGCCAGCGCCGAACGCGCTCCTTCGTCGCCCAGCACCAACAAAGAAAGAGGAACCAGCCTGGTCCTTTGGGGGCAAAGGTCCTCCGTCACCGCATAGGCTCCCTCACGAGCCACGGTGCCGTAGCTCTTGCCGATTCCGCTACACGGCACAATGGCCACCTTCCCTTTCATTTCCTCATCTCCGCCTCAGCCTGGTCTTTGACCAGCGCAAGATATGCCTCCGGATCGAGCAAGCGGGCCCGGTCGCTTTCCCAATCGGCAAGCTCGACGACCGCCAGCCAACCCTTGTCGTAAGGGTCCTGGTTGATCAGTTCGGCGGCCTCAGCCAGCGCGGGGTTGATCTCCGCCATCGTTCCTTTAACCGGGACGGGAAAGCTCACATTAACCTTCACCGTCTCGATGTCAGCGAACTCGTCGCCCGGCTGGAGCTTCGTTCCCACCGGCTTCACGTTGGCGAAAGCGACATCCCCGCTGGACTGCTGGACAAAATCAGAGAGGCCCAGCCGGGCGCGGCCGCCTTCGAGCTTCACCCAAACGCCGGTGTCGCTGTAGAAACGGTCTCTCGGAACCAGGAAGGTGAACTTGTCCACGGTTATTCTCAGCATCTCTTCAGACATGGTCTGCTCCCAGGAAAAATCATGAGTCGGCTTGTAGCTGCGGGCGGTTGTTCAGTGCGCCGCCGAGCGCCGGCCCGCTGGTCTCGCTGGGCGTTGGCTTGGCACAAGCGCCTCGCGCCATGGCGTCCTTCAGCTCTTTCAGATCGTCTTCCAGCACGCTCTTGCCTTTGAAAACCTTTCGCAGGAACTGGTGCAGTGCCTTGAGACCCGCCCTGTCCACCTTCGACACCCGGTAGAACACGCGCGGCCCGTCCCGGCGATCAAACACCAGACCGGAATGCTTCAAATAGTTGAGGTGCCGGGAAATCGTCGGTTGGGAGCCATCAACGATGCGATGGATATCGCAGACGCAGAGCTCCCCCTGAAGGAGGAGGTTCATGATCCGCAGGCGTGTAACGTCCGAGAGTGCCTTGAAGTAGCCTTCCAGATCTCTCATCGTGCCTCCCTGCCTTATTTGCTTATCCGCATATACAATACCAAACATGCGAGCGGATTTTCTGGGGGTTACGGGCCAAATTGGGACAATAAGTCTTGCCGGCGCCTCCATCCGGTGAGGCATTTGCCGCACTTGAGGACGGAGCTGGGGCCGGCTGGTCGATCGGCCGCTTGACGAAGAGGGAGCCAAAATTATGCCTAAGACCAAGGTGTTGTTTCTCTGCACCCACGACTCGTGCCGGAGCCAGATGGCCGAGGCTTTATTGCGCTACATCGCGGGGATCGTTTTGAAGCCGCTAGTGCCGGTGCCCAAGCCACCCGGGTTAATCCCGATGCAATTCGTGTCATGCAGGAGATCGGGATCGATATCTCCACACACCGGTCCAAGGATGCTTCGGAGCTATTCAAGGAGCGTTTTACCTACGTGGTGAGGTCTGCGACAGGGCCAAAGAGACATGCCCGATCTTCCCGGGCGCTTTCCGTTATTACGACTGGGGGCTTGATGACCCGGCTGCCGCAGAAGGAACAGAGGCAGAGCGCCTGGCTGTTTTCGACGGGTGCGGGACGAGATCCAATGGCGAGTCGAGGAGTTTGCGGCCAAGGAATCGTGATAACTGGAAGTTATTGGGCTCCGTTGACATCCTCGGGAAAGGATAGCGATGCCTCAGGCGGTAAAGGTTGAAGCTCAGGCCGAGCAACAGAGCTTGGCGCGTTTGCATCCCGAGCGAGCGACCGGGTGCCCGAGCCGAGAGCTTGCGCTTCACCGAAGAGAACAGCGTTTCAATCAGGGCACGGCGCCGGTAGAGCTTGCGCGGAAACGCCTGCCGCATTGCGGCACGCACTCCCCGCACCCGCCAGGTTTTCTTGCCCCGCTTGGCGGGGATCACGCTCTGGGCCCCGAGTCGCCGGCGGATATAGGTGTGATTCCTCTCGCTGTCGAATTCGGCGTCGGCCAGCACCAACCCGATGCTCGTCTGCTCCGAAGCCGTCTCGACGACAGCGGGCAAACTCCCGCAG
>JAHEKS010000440.1 GCA_024638215.1 Acidobacteriota bacterium
GTGCGGAGGCCGGAGTCGCGCTCAAAACGCTCCGCAATCGCCTCGCGAAAGCGGCGCGCGCCCCAGGTGATGGCGTATTGATTGATGTCGGCGCGAATGGCCTCGACGGCCGCTTCCTTCACCTCGGCGGGCGCGGGAAAATCCGGGAAGCCCTGCGCCAGGTTCAGGGCGTTGTGCTCCAGGGCGAGGCGCGTCATTTCGCGAATCACCGATTCGGTGAATTGCCGCGATTTATCCGAAACGGGAAGGGATGCCAAGCGTCTCCTTTGTGCCACCGCAACTGAAATCTGAGATGGGCTTGCGGCCTTACGCGACGCGGATTGCTTCTAGCCTGAATGTTTCGGCGCGACCGACCATTTCCAGGCGCTTTCGACAATCGTGTCAAGCTGGCTGTGCCTGGGTTTCCATCCCAGAACTTCAGCCGCGCGGGCCGGGTCGGCCACCAGGACCGGCGGATCTCCGGCGCGCCGCGCGGCGTCACGGGCGGGAACTTTCAATTTGGAAACTCGCTCGACCGCCGCAATCACCTCGCGCACCGAATGGCCCTGGCCGGTTCCGAGGTTCATGGCCAGGCTCTTCCCGCCTTCCATCAGGCTGCGCAGCGCCAGCACGTGCGCCTCGGCCAGATCGCCCACGTCAACGTAGTCCCGGATGGCCGTGCCGTCGGGCGTGGGATAGTCGGTGCCAAGAACTTCCACGTGCGGGCGCCGGCCGATCGTCGCCTGAAGGACCAGCGGGATCAAGTGCGTTTCGGGGTCATGCTCTTCACCGAGCTCACCCTCCGCGTCGGCACCCGCGGCGTTGAAATAGCGCAGCGCCGCCCAGCGGAGGCCGTAGGCTTCACCATACCATCGAATCGCCTTCTCCATGATCAGCTTGGAGTCGCCGTAAGCGCTGGTGGGCCGCAGCGGATGGTCTTCCGGAATGGGAGTGGTTTCAGGGTTTCCGTACACCGCCGCCGACGATGAGAAGACGATGTTTTTGACGCCGCATTCCAGCATCGCGTCGAGCAAGTGAAGCGTGTTGACCACATTGTTGCGAAAGTATTTTTGCGGGTTGGTCATGGACTCGCCGACGGCGATGCTGGCGGCGAAGTGCAGCACGCCTTCGGCCTTCGAGCCGGCAAGCGCCTGGCGAATGATGGCGGGATCTTCAAGATCGCCTTCGACCAGCGCGCCCCAACGCACCGCCCAGCGATGCCCCGCGCTGAGATTGTCAAAAACCACCGGCTCAAAGCCGGCGCGGGCCAGGGCCTTCGTCGTGTGGCTGCCCACGTACCCCGCTCCGCCGGTGACCAGTACGCGAGTCAATGGTTTCTCCCTTAACGTGGATCTCCAACCGCTTCCACACGCGCGATGCCTGGTGCCTTGCGCCAGCCGCTTAATCCCGACTCGCGGCCCCGCTCGCGCTTCCAAGAGCTTCACGTGTGTGGCGCGGCCATCATAGGACAAATTGGAAAGCCCGGCAATTGCGTTCCAATTTTGGGCTACGAAATGTGGCGCGGGGCGCGGTTCTTCCCAGGACGTCCGCAACTCCGTTCTGCGCGCTCACGGGAGTGGTTCGCGCCCAGATGCGGTCGCAATTCCAGCCTCTGCCTGCTGCGCGTTCCGACCAAGGTCCGCAGGCATTTCTCACGAGATATTTGTCGGATTTTTCGCGCTTCAGACGCCCCAGAATCGCACGCCGCCGCAAAGGCGGGGACATGGCCGGAGGCGCCAGGGAACGAGTCTGGGGGGCAATCTGTTTCCATTGTTCTAATCTGCCGTTATTGGCGCCTTGAGAACTTCTGTGGCCTCTCGAAATTCCACAAATTTATTTTACGATAGGTCTTGACAACAGATTGCGGGCATTGGTAGAGTTACGCGTGTCTTAAGTAGGGGCAGTCGTCCTATATTCTTTGCAACTTAAGTGGTGCCCAGCCCACAATAAAAGGAGTTATTCACATGTCGGGTAAAAACAGTGCGATGCGTTTGGCGATGTTGGTGCTCCTGGCGGCGGCAGTAGCGGTGCCGATGTACGCCGGTTCGGCGGTGATCGGGTCGGTGGCGGGGGCGAAGGACGCGACGGTGGGAGGGCAGGCGTTGGTGCCCTCGACGACGCTGTTCAGCGGCGACAGCCTGCAAGTGAAAGAAGGGGTCGCGGTGATCGCGATGGGGCAGGGGAGCCGGATGGTGTTTGGGCACCAGACGCAGGCCTCGTTTTTGCGCGAGGGCGAGGGCGTGACGGTGCTGCTGGGTGAAGGGAACGTTTCGATGTACCAGCCGGAAGCCGGAGTGGGATTGAAGGTGAAGGCGGGCACGGTGACGGTCGAGCCGGCGAAGGGTTTTAAGACGCTGGGCGAAGTGGCGATGCTGAACGGCTCAGTGGTGGTAACGGCGAAGGAAGGGAAGTTGAAGGTGGAAGGGAACGGCCCGGCGATGGAAGTGGCTCGCGGGAAGACGGTGACGGTGAAGATGGCAGGAGCGGCGTCGCCAGCGCCCCAGGCGGGCGCGGCGGGAGCGCCGGTATCGGGCATGACGGTGGGGGAGGTTGCGACGGTAGCGGGCGCAGGCGCAGCGGGCGTGGGCGCGGGGTTTTCGATAGCGGCGCGCTCGAAGGCGTCGGACGCGGTGGACGCGGCGAACGCGGCGACGGCGGAAGCGCAGGCGGCGACGGCGGCGGCGGACGCTGCAACGGCGGCGGCGATTGCGGCCTGCAAGGCGGCGAGTCCGAGCGACCCGGCGTGCACCCAGTAAG
>JAHEKS010000172.1 GCA_024638215.1 Acidobacteriota bacterium
CCTTCTGGCGCAGACCCCCAAGCACACAACCCAGCGGTCGCTTCTCCGCCCTGCAACGCTCAATGAGCGCGCCCCGGCAACCTACCGCGTCAGGTTCTTGACCACCAAGGGGCCGTTCGTCGTGGAAGTTGAGCGCGCCTGGGCGCCGCTCGGCGCGGATCGGTTCTACAATCTGGTCAAACACGGCTTCTACACGGACGCAAGCTTCTTCCGTGTCCTGCCGGGCTTCGTGGTGCAATTCGGCATCAGCGCCAAGCCCGCGGTCGCCAAGGCCTGGAACGATGCCAAGATCAAAGACGACCCCATGGCCAAGAGCAACCTGCGCGGCACTTTGACCTTTGCGACCGCCGGCCCGAATACCAGGACCACGCAGGTTTTCATCAACCTGGCTGACAATAAAAGCCTCAACAGTATGGGATTCGCACCGTTCGGCAAAGTTGTGGAAGGCATGGACGTCGTGGATCAGTTCTATAGCGGCTACGGCGAGGGCGCCCCGCAAGGCAATGGCCCCGACCAGACCCGCATCACCAACGAGGGGAAAGCGTATCTCGAAAAGGAATTTCCCAAATTGGACAGCATCAAGTCGGCGGTCATCGAGCGCGTTCCCCAGCCAGCGCCGGCCAAGGAGAAAAAATGAGCGAACTGAAACCCGGAACCTACGTGGTCTTTGAAACGTCGCAGGGAAAAATCACCTGCCAGTTGTTCCCCGAGCAGGCGCCCGTAACCGTCGAAAACTTCATCGGACTGGCGCAAGGCACCAAGGATTTCACCGATCCCAAGTCGGGGCAGAAGGTGATAAGACCGTTCTACGACGGCCTCATCTTTCATCGGGTCATCCCCGATTTCATGATCCAGGGTGGCTGCCCGCTGGGCAGCGGCACCGGCGGGCCAGGTTATCAGTTCAAAGACGAATTCGACAAGGCCTTGGGGTTCGACCGGCCGGGCCGGCTCGCCATGGCCAACGCCGGACCCGGCACTAACGGCAGCCAGTTCTTCATCACCGTCGCGCCCACAACTTGGCTCGACAAACACCACACCATTTTTGGCCAAGTCGTCGAAGGGCAGGACATCGCAGACAAGATTTCGCGGCTGCCCAAGGACCGGCGCGACCGGCCTCTCACGCCTGTTGTCATCAAACAGGTGGGGATCGTCGAAATAAAGTAGGGGATGTGAGAAATGTGAAGTATGAAGTGTGAAGTGTGAAGTCTAAAGCATGAAGTAGCAAACGGGAGCGCAGCGAAGTTTCCAGGTTATTCGCTCGGCGCGTTTTGTTTCCGCTTCTTCGAGTTGACTATTATCGCGGTAATGATTGAAATGAGTTCTTCGGTTTCCCCAATCAGCGGGGCGAGGCGGGCTCGCGAAACAACGCCCGCCTCTGTCATTAACTGGAGCCAGCAAAGGCTTTCCCGGGCTTCTTTCTGCGCGACACCGTACTTGTGAACGAAATCCGACCGACTTTCTGCGGACTTCGCTTCCTGTAAGTTTGCGCCAATACTCGTTGCGGAACGAAGGTACTGCTTTCCGATTATCCAGCCTGCCCCGTCTTTCCGATCCTGCAGGTAGCGGTATAGATTGACCGCGCGGACGGCATATCTGAAAGATCGCAGCCGAATGTCAGCAGGCACACGTGGTGCAGCTGCTTCAGACTTCATACTTCACACTTCAGACTTTTTTCACACGCCGACAATCTGGACTAGTTCCTTGACCGACGCGGCGGATTTGTCGAGCGCCGCCTTCTCTTCCGCGGTAAGCTTGATTTCGATAATCTGCTCGATTCCCTTGGCGCCGAGCTTGACCGGAACGCCCACGAACAGGCCCTTGATTCCGTACTCGCCCTCGAGATAGGCCGCGCAGGGGAGAACCTTCTTGCGGTCGTTGAAGATCGCGTCCACCATTTCGACCACCGCCGCCGAAGGCGCGTAGTAGGCACTTCCGGCCTTCAGCAGGGCGACGATCTCGCCGCCGCCTTTGCGCGTGCGCTCAATGATGGCGTCCAGCTTGTCTTTGGGCATCAGTTCCGCGACCGGAATGCCCGCCACGGTGGTGTACCGCGGCACCGGGACCATGGTGTCGCCATGGCCGCCGAGCACGAATCCCTGAACGTTCTGAACCGAGACGTTGAGCGCCTCAGCGATGAACGTCCGGTAGCGCGCCGTATCCAGAATGCCGGCCATGCCGATGACGCGGTTACGCGAAAAGCCGCTCACCTTGAGAGCGGTCTGCGCCATGGCGTCGAGCGGATTGGTGACGACGATCAGGATGCAATCGGGAGAATGCTTGACGACCTTTTCGATGGTCCCCTTCACCACGTCGAAATTCGCCTTCAGCAGGTCGTCGCGGCTCATTCCCGGCTTGCGCGGAAAGCCCGCCGTCATCACCACCAGGTCGGAATTGGCCGTGTCGGCATAATCGTTGGTGCCCCGAACGCGGCAGTCGTATCCTTCGATCGGCCCCGCTTCGAGCAGGTCGAGGCCCTTCCCTTGCGGAATGCCTTCCAAAATATCAATGAGGACGACGTCCGCCAGTTGCTTGTCGGCGAGGCGGTGCGCCGTGGTCGCTCCAACATTTCCCGCACCTACTACGGTCACTTTCTTTCGCATTGAACCTCCCTCCGTCGAGGCGAAGCGGCAGACTTCGCGTGGCGGGCGCTCAAGTCGATCCCGTCACACGACGGCTGCCCTCCGCCGCTGAAATGGTATTTGTGCAGTTTCCGGCAAGCTCGAGGTCGAGCGATGGCGCCGCGTTACCGGGCGGCGGCCATGACCTTGCTCATGTTCTCGATGATGGCGCTCGCGAACGCGCTGGTCCCGAGCTTCTGAACGCCGGAGATTCCTTCCATCACCATCAGGCGTTCCAAATCGTACGTGACGCGATGCTCGGCGATGGTGGCCGCCAGGGCCTTCTCGATCATTTCGCCCACTTGCGGCCAGCCCATGAATTCGAACATCAACGCGCCCGAGCGGATCAGCGCGCCGGGATTGATGACGTCCTTATCCGCGTATTTGGGCGCCGTGCCGTGCGTGGCCTCGAACACGCCGTAGCCGTCGCCGATGTTGGCCCCTGGCGCCACGCCCAGGCCGCCGATCTGGGCCGCGCAGGCGTCCGAAAGATAATCGCCGTTCAGGTTCGGCGTGCAAACCAAGTCGTATTCGTCCGCGCGCGTCTGGATCTGCTGCAACATGGAATCGGCGATGCGGTCGTTCACCAGCAGCTTTTGTTTCCACTGTCCCTTGCCGTGCGTCGCGTAAATGGAGTCGAGACACTGCTTCACTTCCTCGTAAATCTTCTGCTTGAAGCCTTCCGAAGCCATTTCCAGGCCCGGCTCGACCTGGGCGGCGTTTGCTTCAATCGAAATCTCAGAGTTGCGGTCCTTGTTGTCGAGGATCCAGCTCTCGCGCTCGGTGACAATCTGCTGGCGGAATTCCTTCTTGGCCAGCTCGTAGCCCCAGTCGCGGAACGAGCCCTCGGTAAACTTCATAATGTTGCCTTTGTGAACCAGGGTGGCGCTCTTCGAGCCGTGGTCGAGACCGTAGCGAAGCGCCCGCCGCACCAGTTGTTGCGTGCAGGTGATCGAAATCGGCTTGATGCCGATGCCGGAATCGAAGCGGATCTGCTTTTTGATTTTGTCTTCCTTCAACAGCGCGTTGACGAATTCGATCAGCCGCTTGGCCTGCGGCGTTCCCTCGCGCCACTCGATCCCGGCGTAAACGTCTTCCGTATTCTCGCGGAAGATGGTGATGTTCATCCGCTCGGGATGCTTGACGGGCGAAGGCACGCCGGGGATGTATTTCACCGGCCGCCAGCAGGCGTAGAGATTCATGATTTGGCGCAGCGCCACGTTGAGGCTGCGGATGCCGCCGCCGACGGGCGTGGTGAGCGGGCCCTTGATCGCAATGCGAAACTGCGTGATGGCGTCGAGGGTGCCCTGCGGCAGCCACTCGCCGAATTGACGGAAGGCTTTCTCTCCCGCGAAAACTTCGTACCACACGATGCGGCGCTTGCCGCCAAAAACCTTTTCCACCGCCGCATCAAAAACGCGTCGTGAAGCCTTCGTGATGTCGCGACCCGTCCCGTCGCCCTCGATGAAAGGGATAATCGGGACGTCGGGGACGACAAACTTACCGTTTTGATAACCAATTGCACTGCCCTCTGCGGGCACAGGGACACCATTGTATGAGCGCATGCGCGAAATCACCCTCCAAAAACAAGTATCCTGCTCTTTACAGCAATCATAGGGCCAGAACAGGCGAGGCAGCACTCCCTCTATTTCAAAAAATTCCGCAGGACGGTCGGGAGAATGCCCCCATTGCGGTAGTAATTCACTTCGACATGCGAATCGAGCCGCGCGACGGCCTTGAAGCTGCGCGAGGAGCCGTCGGGAGCCTTGGCCGCGACCGTCACCTCAGCATGCGGCTTGATATTTTCGCCGAGGCCTGTAATGTCAAAAACCTCCTGGCCCGTGAGGCCGAGCGAAGCGGCGCTCTCGCCTTCGACGAATTGCAGCGGCAAAACACCCATTCCCACCAGATTGCCGCGATGAATGCGCTCGTAGGATTCGGCCAGCACCGCGCGCACGCCGAGCAGCAAAGTTCCCTTGGCCGCCCAATCGCGCGAGGAGCCGGAGCCGTATTCCTTGCCCCCAACGATTACCAGCGGCACGCCCTCGCGCCTGTATTGCATGGCCGCATCGTAAATGGTCATCTGCTTCGCATCCGGGAAATGGACCGTCACGCCGCCCTCAACGCCCGGAACGAGAAGGTTTTTGAGCCGAATATTGGCAAACGTGCCGCGCACCATCACGCGGTCGTTGCCGCGGCGGGAGCCGAAGGAATTGAAATCCTTTTTGATCACGCCGTGCTCGACCAGGTAGCGGCCCGCGGGGCCGTCCTGAGGAATGTCTCCGGCGGGCGAAATGTGGTCGGTGGTCACCGAATCACCCAGCAGCGCCAGCACGCGCGCGCCGCGAATGTCGCCGACAGGAGGCAGTTCGGGCGTGAGTTCGGTAAAGAAAGGCGGCTCCTGAATGTAGGTGGAATCCTCGCGCCACTCATACAGCGCGCCGCCCGAAACCGGAATGGCATTCCATTCCGGATTGCCGTTCCAGACGTTTCCGTAAACCTCGCGGAACATTTCGGGGCGGATGGCGCGGTTCATGGTGGCGACGACTTCTTCGTGTTTCGGCCAAATATCGCGCAGATAAACCGGCGCGCCCCCGCGGCCGTGGCCCAGCGGCTCGGCGTTCAAGTCAACGTCCACCCTGCCCGCCAGCGCGTAAGCGACCACCAGCGGCGGCGAAGCCAGGTAGTTGGCGCGCACGAGCGGATGAACGCGCCCTTCAAAGTTCCGGTTGCCGGAAAGCACCGCGGCGGCAACGAGCTGGTTTTCCGAAACAGCCTTCGCCACTTCCTCCGGCAGCGGGCCGCTGTTGCCGATGCAGGTGGTGCAGCCGTAGCCGACCAGGTTGAACCGGATTTCCGCCAGCTTCTCAAGCAGCCCGGCGGCCTTCAAATACTCCGTAACTACTTTTGAACCGGGCGCCAGGCTGGTCTTGACGTAGGAAGGAACTTTCAGGCCGCGCTCCAGGGCATTCTTGGCCACCAGCCCCGCGGCGAGCATGACCGAAGGATTGGACGTGTTGGTGCACGACGTGATGGCCGCGATGACCACGGCGCCATGGCCCAGCTTGGCCCGCGCTCCGTTTGTGCCCACGCTGGCGCTGCGTGCCAAATCGCCTGACGAAAGGCCGAAGCCGCGCTCTTTGACGGGCGCGGTCAGGATGCGTTGGAACGAGCTTTTCATCGCGGAAAGCGGGATGCGGTCTTGCGGCCGCTTGGGACCGGCGAGGCTGGGCTCGACTTTTTCCAAATCCAATTCCAGAGTGTCCGTATATTGCGGGTCGGGCGTCTGGCCGGTGCGGAAGATGCCCTGCTCCTTGGTGTAGCGCTCGACGCGGTCAATTTCCTCGTTCGTCCGGCCCGTTTGCCGCAGGTAGCGCAGCGTTTCCGCGTCCACAGGGAAGAATCCCATGGTCGCGCCGTACTCGGGAGACATGTTGGCAACGGTGGCGCGGTCGGCAAGGGTCATCTGCGAGAGGCCGTCGCCGAAGAACTCGACGAATTTGTCCACCACGCCCTTTTTGCGCAGCATTTCGGTGACGGTGAGCACCAGATCGGTGGCAGTCACGCCTTCCGCCAACTTCCCTTTCAGCTTAAAGCCGACGACCTTGGGCGTCAGGAAGTAATAGGGCTGGCCCAGCATGGCGGCCTCGGCTTCGATTCCGCCCACGCCCCAGCCGAGCACACCCAGGCCGTTGATCATGGTGGTGTGCGAGTCGGTGCCGACCAGCGTGTCGGGATAAAGAACCGTTTCGGAGCCATCCTGCGCGGCCTGAACAACCTTGGCGAGAAATTCCAGGTTGACCTGGTGAACGATTCCAGTGGCGGGCGGCACAACGCGGAAGTTGTCGAACGCTTTTTGGCCCCAGCGCAGGAACTCGTAGCGCTCGCGGTTGCGCTGGAATTCGATCTCGGCGTTCTTCTGGAGCGCCAAGCCGGTTCCAAAATAGTCAACCTGAACGGAATGGTCTATCACCAGGTCCACCGGAACCAGGGGATTGATTTTGGAAGGGTCGCCGCCCAATCGCTTCATGGCGGAGCGCAAGGCGGCCAAGTCCACCACCGCCGGGACGCCGGTAAAATCCTGAAGAATCACGCGCGCGGGCTTGAAGGGCACCTCGCGCGCGGCGGGCGCGGCGGCGTTCCAGGCGGCCAGCGCCCGAACGTCGTCTTCGGTCACCAGCGTGCCGTCGCAGTTGCGCAGCACGGCTTCCAGAAGGACTTTGATGGAAAAAGGAAGAAGGGAAAGATTTCCCAGGCCGGACTTTTCCAGCCCGTCAAGGCGATAAATGGCGGCGCGGCCGCTCTTGCTCTCGAGCGAAGCCCGCACGCCGAATGGATCTTTGGACTTGGGATCTGCCACGCTCCACCCCCAGGGAAGATCGGTGCCGCGGCGCCTGAGCGTCTCGCCCCCGATCAGGAATTGATGAAACCAAACCAATTACGATATCACCCGCAGCGAGTGGAAATCAATTAGGACCAGGAGGCACGACTTGGAATGCACCTTGGAGTGCGGGAGCTTGGAATGCATGAGCTTGCTCCGGCTTCGGCAGGGCGGCGGCGAGACGCCGCCGCTACAGACACCGAAGCGGTGGCAGACCGCCGCACCCCATGCAAAGGACGCCACTTTCGACGAGAATGATACCCCCTCGAAACGCCCGTCAAAGGTCATCCGACGGTGAACCTCCTCCGCCCTCCCCGCACAATGCCTGTTGCCTGTCTTCAAATGTGATGGTAATGTGACGGCTAAGGTCAGAAGGAGAAACACATGAAAAGATGTCTTGTGGTGCTCGCCTTCGGATTGTGGATGGCCGTTCCGGCTGCGGCGCAGGTGCTTCCGAATCGTGTCCCCCACACCGAAGTTTTTGTGGGTGCCTCCTATTATCGCGCCGGAGTCAGCTACGGCATAAACCTCGTCGGCTGGCAGGCCGCCTTTGATTACAACGTCCACAAGCACGTGAGCGTGGTTCTGGACCTGGGCGGAGCTTACAAGACGACGTCCGGAGGCACGCTCGGTCTTTACCAGTACATGGTCGGCCCGCGATTCAAGGCGCGCCGGGGCCGGGTGACCGCTTTCGCCGAAGGGTTAGTCGGCGGCGACGCAGCCCACGTCCCCAACCACACGCACGGCGCCTTTGCGCTCGGATTCGGTGGCGGATTGGATGTCTCCGCCGGGCGCATCGTCTCCATCCGCATCCTGCAGGTAGATTCCATTCACGACCACACCGAAGGCGTCTGGGGGCACAGCCTCCGCGTCGGCGCGGGCGTGGTCTTCAAATTCCCCAAACTGTAAGCGCTGCTTCCTTTTCAATTGGCTTCTGGTCCGAAGACGAGCCGGTAAACCTGGCGGATCTCTCGTTGAACATCGCTCAGCTTGCCGCCCAATGAGCGGCCTGTCGGAATCAGCCGCCAACGCACGGGCACTGAGAGCTTGCCTTGGGTAGCGAAGGGTAGAGCTTATCTGCAACCGACAAGGGCGGAGCCGGATGGCGACGCACTGAACGACGGCGTCGGGAAGTCTTCCGGGTCATTGGAGCCGGAACTGACGCTCAGTGTGTAGCAAGTATCGGACCCGGTGCGCTTGGCGCTGAGGCTGACCTTCGAGCCCGATACGTGCGCGCGAGCGGGATGGTTCGCGTCGTTGTTGATCGCACTGCGGAGCGCGTAAGCCAGGGACTGCCCCGTGCTGTATTCGCTGTAGTTCGCCGACGTTGTGTAGCCGTTCACCGTGACGCTTACGTACCCGCTGTCCCAGACAATCCAGCAGTTGCCGGGGAACTCGCAGACCCTTTTGTGCTTGTCCACTCCCGACACGCTGCTCCACCCTGTCCCTGGGCAGGCGCTCGACGCCGCATCGAGCGAGTTGAACGCATTGACGCGCCCTCCGGTCACGGTCTTTCCCACCAGGGCCGGTATGACCGCGACGTTATTGAGCAGGTTCGGCTTCAAGAGTTCCGTGTCAAATTGGCACACCGACTCGGAGAGCGCGGCAGTTCCCGAAACGTGCGGCGTCGCCATCGAGGTCCCTGTCATCCAACCGTAGCTGCCACTGGGCCACGTGGAATACACTTCCGCCCCCGGCGCGCCAAGGTCCACGCTGGTCGCTCCATAGTTTGGGTCGAAACCGTCCTGGAGCGCCAGCGCAGCCAGGTTATCGCGATTGTCGGTTCCAGCAACGGAAATGACGTTCGGCGCGTTGTAGCTGGCTGGATAGACGGGAGTCGTGTCGTTGTTCGACCCGTTGTTGCCCGCCGCGACCACGAACGACATGTCCGCCGCGTTGGCACCATTGATCTCGTCTAACAGTGACTGCGCGAACGGCATGCCCCCGTAGCTGTTGTTCAAAACGCGGACATCGGTGCTGCCCGCCTCGCCGCCGAAGGCTGCTTTGGCACCGAGCAGGAACTGAATGCCGTTGGCCGCATTGGCGCTCGAACAGTTGCCCGGGATGCACATCTTAACGGCGATGATCTTCGTCGTCCAGTTGACGCCCGTCACACCCATGCCGTTGTTACCGGCGGCGCCAATCGTCTCGGCGACGTGGGTGCCGTGGTCGTCGTTGTCCATCGGGTCGCACGTGTTGTTAAGCACATTCCAGCCGTGCGTCCCCGCCGGACACGTGTAGAGCGTAGTCCCCTGGTAGAAACTGAACTGTGATGGCGCCGACCACACGTTTGCGGCGAGGTCAGGATGTGTGTAGTCAATCCCGGTGTCCAGGACTGCCACCACGATGCTCGCTGAGCCGGTTGAGATATTCCATGCCTGCGGAGCACCGATGTCTGCCCCAGGCGTTCCCGTGATGCCAAGAATGCTCTGCCCCGTATTCTGCAACCCCCACTCCTGTGGAAAGTAAGGATCGTTCGGTGTGGAGGCAAGGTGCATCACCCAGTTCGGCTCGACGCCGACAAGATCGCTTGCGCCTGTCAGCAGCCCCATCAGCGTCGCCACGTCGTTGGACCTCGAGTGCCACAGCACCCAGCCGTGGCTGCCGACGGACTGCGCCACGTCAATGTCGGCCGTCACTTGGGCTTGCAGGACGTTGGCGGTGATTGCAGCTTGCGCCTGCGCGTCTCCGGGGGCGGGCTGTCGGAATTTGATCAGGACTTCCTGGGCCACGGCGTCGTGGCCGTTGTAAGACTGCACGGCCACCTGCGCCCTAGCAGGCAAGGCGAGTGCAGCAACCAAGATGGAAAGACTTATTTGGCGGAGGAAACGAAGAAAGATAGAAGTCATGATGTTCGCTCCTTTCGACCGGAAGGGCTTCCGCTACTCTCCCGTTATTGTTGTTAGGCGAAAGATGGCTCTTGACTTTTTTTTGCCAAGCACAAAATTTACTCTATGTGTTATGTAGTCCTATTTAATGGTGTTGGCGGTGTTATATGATGACAAAATGTCTTGCGGTCATTTTGGCCGCTGTTGGTCTTCTCGGGTGCGGAGG
>JAHEKS010000173.1 GCA_024638215.1 Acidobacteriota bacterium
TGCGCGTGGTCGCATCCCGGGTTGATGAGGGTGGTCGCGCCAATCCGGTCGAAGAAGCTGCCGGAGAGTTGGGGGCTTTCGTGGATATGGCCGTGGAGCGTCAACCGCGGCTGGTGTTTCTCAATCCAGCGCCGCACCGATTTGCTCCCGATGTGGCGTCCATCGTAAAGCACATCACAGTGCGTATCGAACGGCGGGGCATGGATGACGGCCACCGTGTGGGCGGGGTCGTCAACGGGAAGCCGCCGGAGTTCTTCGTCGAGGCTGGGCAGGGAATCCAGGTAGGCCCCGAAATCCTCGATCACCAGGAAACCCCGCGGCGTCCCCACCACGCAGCGATAAGAATACGCCTCGGTCCCTGGGTCCCGCTTGCCGTCCCAGCGCTCGAAATCTTTCAACTGAAAGGGCGTGGGCGGGACGAAAGAAAGGCCCCCCAGGGTGTACGCGCCCAAGGTTCTTGACTCCTGATGCAGGTTCTCGATGAGCCCGTTCATCTCGAGCTCTTCGAGTACGGGCAGAACGGTTTGGCAGTCATCGTTCCCGGGGATCGCGAACACGCGCAGCGTAGGGTGGACCTGCTTCCACTCGTCGAGGAGCGGCGACAGCCGGTAAAGGATGAACTCCGGTTGCTCGACCGGCAGCCGCAAGGAAGCGCCGCTGGGCGTGCCGGGGCAAAGGTCACCGCCGAAAATCAGCGCGTCAGCACGCAGGCGGATGGCCGCTTCCCCTGCCGCGCGGTACAGGTCGAGGTCGCCGTGGAGGTCGGAAGTGTAAATGAGGCGCGTCAAGCCAGGCTCCGCCACGAGTACGACATTCTAACATTCGGCCTCTGTAAACCCACTATCTGCGGATGCCGAGCTGCACCAGAATGGCATCCTCCACAGCCCTGAGGTCGTGGGGCGAAAGCGCGCCCATAAGGGTGCGAAGCCGCTCCTTGGATGCCGTCATAATCTGGTCAGCCATGGCCTTCGACTCGCGCCTCGGGGTAGCTTTACGCCGAGTCATTAGCATACTCAACTCGCGACGCAAATGGCCGTGCCGCGACACCCTGCACCGGGCTATGGCTTCTCATGGGTGCGCCCCCGCAGCCCGGACGCCCATGCGGATGAGAATTCTCTCATGTTCCCCTCCCCATCGGCCGATCATATGTCTGGAAATGCAGATTCATTCGATTACAGGAGGCGCCATGCAGTGCAAAGTGTTCAGTATTCCCCTGGAGCCCGAAGAAGCACTCGACAGGGAGAGAAAGTTGAATGATTTTCTCGCTACGACAAACGTCAAGCGGGTTTTTGCTTCTCTTGCCAATCACCCGCAAGGTCCCATGTGGTCTGTCCTCTTCTTCTCCGAGGATGGAGCGCAGGCAACGCAGAAAGCGCCGGCCAGCCTGGAGGCCACGATGGATCCCAGTACTCCCCTGACCGGCGAGCAGGTAAAGTCGATCGTCGCCTTAAAAAAGTGGCGGGCTGATCAGGCTGCGCTGGAGGGCGTCCCGCTCTACATGGTGGCGCAGAACAAATGGCTGGAAGAGATAGTTCGAATGCCGGTGAGGACTTTGGATGATCTCGCGAAAGTCAGGGGACCGTCTTTATGGTGGTGGCTTACGGGCAGAATGGTGAGTACCTTTCCGAGGTCGCGCGCGAAGTTTTCGAGGAGATTGACCGCCTCGACGCGCAGATGAGCAATTACAGACCGGACAGCGAGCTCTCCGACATCAACCGTGAAGCGGCGGAGCATGCGGTTATCGTCGAACCGAAACTTTTCGCGTTGATTCAGGACTCTATGCGCCTGAGCGAGGAGACAAACGGCGCCTTCGACATCACAGTCGGGCCGCTTCTCAAGGCGTGGGGATTTTTCCGGGGCCAGGGGCGCCTCCCTTCGAGCGCGGAACTGGCTTCGGTGATGAAGCGCGTCGGATACCGTCACGTCAGACTGGATGCGGTGCGGCGCGAGATCCGTTTGGATGCGCCGGGCATCGAGCTCGACCTGGGCGCGATTGCCAAGGGCTACGCGCTCGACCGGGCGGAAGAAATCCTGCGCGCGAACGGCGTCACCCAAGCGCTCATTTCCTGCGGCACCAGCAGCTTCGATGCACTGGACTCGCCGCCTGGCGAAAAGGGCTGGAAGATTTCGATTCGCGATCCCTACGATAAACAAAAGGCCGCCGACACGGTTCGGCTGAGGAACTTTTCGCTTTCGGTTTCGGGCAATTACGAAAAATTCTTCACCCTGCGCGGCAAGACCTATTCGCACATTTTCAACCCGAAAACCGGCCGCCCGGTCGAAGGCATGCTCTCGACCGCAGTCCTGGCGCCACGAGGAGAGACGACTGACGGCCTTTCAACCTCATTCTACGTTCTCGGGCCGCAGCGCGGTCGCGTGCTGCTCGCCCATCATGCCAATGTTACGGTGATTTTTTATATGCCGGGAAATTCCCGGGGAAACTATAGGCGGGTCGCGCTGCGCTCGGATTCCTACCATCTCCCGCCCGGCTCGCTGGCGGAGATTGAGAAACCCTGAAGGCACAACTCCACGGAGCGGAGCGTCGGTCCACCGCTCGGCTTCGCAGCTTCACTGTGCGGGCGTAGCCTTGGCGCCTACCAGCACAAAGTTGTAGGTAGAAGCGCTGGCGTCGTAAATCCCGCCCATGAAATCGGGGATCTTCTCCTCGTCGCCGGGAGCCAAATTGCATGGGATCGTGCCGCGCGAAACCGCCAGCACCGAGCCATCAGGACGCAGGAACCTGGCCTCATACTGGACATCGCTGTAAGTATAGGCGGAAGATTTGTTTCGCAACAGCACCGACCACATCACTCTTACCCCGGAAACGTCCTTCCCCATGACAGCACGCACGACCTGCAGATCGCGGACCGGGTCCGGAGCCGTTTCTTTGACGGCTGGAGCGGATGTTTCGGCAGTCGCCGGAGCCTTTTTGGCAAACGGCTTGGTGAGCAAGAAAACCGCCCCTCCAACCACAACTAGGGCAAGGACAATGATGCCGCTCATCCAAATCTGTTTCCGACGCATTTCTTTGAGTTCTTTTTCTTCCTGTTGGAGCTCCTCAAACATAATCTCCTCCCGAGGGAAGGATTTCGCCCTCGCCGCTTGTCCGGCGAGGCCGAGTTTGCGCTTACCCAGCGGTGGCCGAACTGATTTCGGAATCGTCCTCTTTCAAATCGAGATGAAAGACGCCGGGATCACTTCCGGTAACGAAACCCAATGAATCTGCGAGACGAAGCATGACAAAATTGTCGGGCGCAGCCATTCCCCACACCCGCCGCAAGTGCTGCCGCCGACCCTCGGCGATCAATGCCTTCAGCAGCACCTTCCCGATGCTGCGGCCGCGCCAATCCTGATGGACAAAAACAGCCGTTTCTCCGGTGTCACCGTCGATGCAAAGCACGCCGTGGCCGACGATCCGACCGTTCACTTTTACCACGAAATTCGGAAATGGGCTCAGGGATTCAAGCCAACGGGCAGGGTCTTTGCGTGGCGGAAGGCCCAACGCCAGCCCCTTAGGGTCGAAACTAAGGTACATTTCGACCAGTCCTGGGCGATCCGCTGCGGTGGAGCGCTCGGCAGTGATCGCTTGGGTGGCCACGGATTCTTCTGTGGCTCGCATTTTTCCCTCTAGGTTTCGACCTGACCTTGCAGCGCAGCACTTTATCTACCACAGGAACCGCTATCCGGGTTTCCGCCTAACTCCGCTGCCAGGAAGCAGTTGCAGGAACCGTGGTTGTTTTTCTGCGCGGCAACTTTGTGGCCATTGACCCATTGATTTGCGTCATGTGGCGCATTTCTTTTCGTGGATGGGCTCGAGTGTTGGGTTAAGTGTCGCAGTTTCACCTGGTTACTCAGTTGACGTTTGGCATTTCAGGTGCGCTTCGCTGTTCACAAAAGAGGGAGGCCTTAGTGACAGCACCGACGTCTTTTGCGACAGATACTAATCTCGCCGCAAAGGAGACAGCCCGCTTCCCGGGCATCCGGTCCACGGCCGACGGGTCCGCTGCGGTCGTGTGGGTCGAATCGCATATCTCGCAAGCAGCTTGCGCTTACCCCATTACGCCCTCCACACCGATGGGTGACGGGTTTGGCGTCGAATTCGCCAATGGCAAGAAGAACGTGTGGGGGGAACCGCTGGAGTTTTTCGAACCGGAGTCGGAACACAGTTCAGCCTCTGTCTGCGAGGGCTTCGCGCTGGCGGGCGGCCGCGTGACCAATTTCACTTCCGGCCAAGGACTGATCCTGATGAAGGAAGTCCTCTACGTGATCTCGGGCAAGCGCCTGCCGGTGGTTTTTCACATTGGCGCGCGCGCGCTGACTTCGCATTCGCTCAACGTCCACTGCGGCCATGACGACGTGATGGGCGTGGCGGATGTGGGATGGGGCATTCTTTTCGGACGCAACGCGCAGGAAGCGGCGGATCTGGCGCTGATTGCCCGCCGTGCCGCGGAAGAATCCGAAACGCCTTTCATGAACGTGCAGGACGGCTTCCTGACCACGCACACGCTGGAGACGCTCAGCCTTCCCGAGCCTGAGCTGATGCGCGAATTCGTGGGCGCGCCCTCCGAAAAGATTCGCAAACTGTTCGACACGGCCCAGCCTCTGCTGAGCGGCCCGGTCCAGAATCAGGACAGCTACATGAAGGGCAAGATCGGCCAACGCTACTTTTACGATCGCGTTGAGCCCGCGCTCGCCAAGGCCATGGCGCTCTACAGTGAGCTGACGGGAAGGTCCTACGGCCTGCTGCAACCCTACCGCATGGAAGGCGCGAACTTTGCCGTCGTCGGGATGGGCTCCATGATGGAGACGGTTGAGGCGACGGTGGATTACCTGCGCGAGCAAGGAATGCCGGTGGGCGCCGTGACTATTACCAGCTTCCGGCCCTTCCCTGCTGCCGAGTTGGCCGAGTTGCTTGGCAACTTGCGCGCCATTGCCATCATCGAGCGCGCGGACGTGCCGCTGGCCGAGTCGAACCCGCTGACGGTGGAAGTGAAAGCGGCGCTGCTTGAGGCGCGCAGCGGTCCCAACGGCTCGCAGCACTCGCACGTCCCGCAAATCTTTTCCGGAGTCGCCGGACTGGGCGGCCGCGACATACGTCCCGGCCATATTGCGGCCACTTTCGAAAACATGATGGAGCCGGACGGGCGCCGGTTTTTCGTGCTGGGCGTCAAGCATCCGGCATCGCTTGAATTCGACTCAGACCCCGATGTGCGCCCGGAAGCCGCCTATTCGCTGCGCGGCCATTCCATCGGCGGCTTCGGCTCAGTGACCACGAACAAGGTGATCGCTTCCGTCGCTTCCGACCTTTTCGGCCTGCAGGCGCAGGCGTTTCCCAAATACGGCTCGGAGAAGAAGGGTCTGCCGACCAACTATTACCTGACGCTCGCGCCCGAACCCGTCCGCTTGCACGCGGAGCTCAATCAGGTGGAATTCGTCGCCGTGCAGGATGCGAACGCCTTCCTGAACGGCAATCCGCTGGAGGGATTGGCGGAGGGCGGAACGATTTACTTCCAGTCGTCCGACACGCCGGAGAAGGTCTGGGCGGGTCTGCCGGCCGCGACGCGCGCGACCATCCGCGAACGCAAGCTGCGCCTTTACGCCGTGGACGCGCTGAACATCGCGCGCGAATGCTCCAGCCGCGCCGACTTGCAGATTCGCATGCAGGGCATCGTGCTGCTCGGCGCGTTTCTGCGCCTGACGCCTTTCCAGGAAAAAGCCGGCTTCAGCAAAGAACAGCTTTTCGATTCGCTCGAAAAGGTCATTCGCAAGTATTTCGGCAAACGCGGCGAGCAAGTGGTGGCGGATAACTTGGCCGCGGCGCGGCGCGGCTACGAAGAGGTCCGCGAGGTCACGCCGAGCGCGGCAGTGCTGGCGGAGGGAGTTCGGGCCGAGCACCAGCTCCAGCGCCCTGCCGCTCAGGGAGGCGAGCTGGTCGCTCCGGACTTCTGCAATTGGGTGATCGGCAATTACGCGCGCGGGCGCGAGGCGGACCTGGAGGCCGACGAATACATCGGCCGCAGTCTGATACCGCCGTCGACCGGCCTCCAGCGCAGCTTCCGCACTCTGGCGCCCGAAATCCCCACCTTCCTCAGCGAGCAGTGCGTGGGGTGCATGGATTGCGTCAATCAGTGCCCGGACACCGCGATCCTGGCAAAAGTGGCCGAGCCCGCGGTGCTGGAAGAGAAACTGTTGCAGGTCGAACGCGAAGACATGCGCGCCGCCCTGCGCCGGCAGTTTTGCGTGACCAGCAAGTACCACGACCTGCCCAAGAAGCGCGGCGAAGTGGGAGGGCTGTTCGGCATCTTCGTGGATCCCGACAAATGCAAGGGCTGCGGCGAATGTGTCATCGCGTGCGGCTCGCACGAAGCGCTCAAGATGGTCACCAAGGGAGCCAATGGCGACTTGAAAGCTTTCGATCTCGCGATGGATCTCTACCATCACCTGCCGGAAACTCCGGCGCGCTACCTGAACGAGAAATCGCTGGGCGACATGATGCTCGCCGGCCGGTCGTTGCTCTACAAGGGCGGAGCCGGCTCCTGCATGGGTTGCGGGGAAGCGACCGCGGTGCGCGTGATGCTGGCGGCGACCGGTTTTGTTTACGGCGCCGACCAGGTCGGCGTGGTGGCTGCCACCGGCTGCAACACCGTCTACGGCTCCACGTATCCGTTCAATCCGTTTTCCGTGCCGTGGACGAACTCGCTGTTTGAAAACGCCGCTACCGACGCCATCGGCGTGCGCCTGCGCTGGGACCAGGAAGGCCACCCCAAGCGGCGCCTGTGGGTGCTGGGCGGCGACGGAGCAATCTACGACATCGGCTTCCAGGCTCTCTCGCGCATGCTGGCCTCGGGGCTGGACATCAAAGTCCTGGTGCTCGACACCCAGGTTTATTCCAACACGGGCGGGCAAACGTCAACCGCGACCTTCACCGGACAGGACGCCAAGATGGCGGCGTTCGGATCGCAGCAAAGAGGCAAGCGCGAGCGGCGCAAGGAGCTGGCCCAGATCGCCATGATGCATCCCGGCGTCTTTGTGGCGCAGACCACTCCCGCGTACTTGAACCATTTCTACAAGACCATCATGGCCGCCAACGAGTTTCCGGGGCCGGCGGTGGTGATCACGTATTCCACTTGCCAGCCCGAGCACGGCGTCGGGGACGACCAGGCCATGGTGCACGAGAAGCTGGCCATCGAATCGCGCGCCTTCCCCTTGCTGGTTTACGATCCGCGCAAGGGCGACCGGTTCCGCGAATGCTTGAGCTTGAACGGCAATCCGAAGCCGAAAGACGATTGGTACGTGGATCCCAAGGCGAATCAAGCGGTGGATTTCGTGGCCTTCGCACGGACGGAAGGCCGCTTTGCAAGGCACTTTAACGCGCAAGGCGCTCCGGACGAGTCTTTGCTGGCCGCCCAGCAGGAACGCCTTGAAAACTGGCGGCGGCTCCAGGACCTTGCCGGCTTGCGTTAAGGTCAGGACAGGGAAGCCAAGTGAAACCGGAGCAGGCTGGCGAATCCAACGCCTGGGGCGGCGCCGAGGAGGAAGGCAGCGCCTCGGAGGGATTCGCGATGAAATTGATGGATGCGAGGACACGCGTGGCAGTCCGCAACATTCTGATGGCAGTTGATTTTTCGCCATCTTCCAATGGAGCGCTGGCTTACGCGACGGCGCTGGCGCATCGCTATGGCTCGCGCATCTATCTGGCCCACGTCATCCGGCCGGACGTTTACCAGCTCGTCTCCCCGGAAGCAATGGAGACGGTGCTCGAGCAAACGCGCCATTACGCCGAACAGCAGATGGCGAAGATTCTGGTCTCGGGCCGTTTGCGGGGCATTCCCCATCAGGTGCTGCTGGGCCAGGGCGAGCTCTGGACGATTTTTTCCAAGCTGATTGACGAGCACGAAATTGACCTGGTGGTGGTGGGGACACAGGGGAGAACGGGCCTCGAGAAAATGCTGATCGGGTCGGTGGCGGAGCGAGTCTTTCGTCTTGCGGCGTGCCCGGTGCTGACCGTCGGGCCGAGGGCCCCGGGAGAAGCCCCGGCGGACGCGGAGCTGCAGCAGGTCCTCTACGCCACCGACTTCTCTCCGGAATCAGCGTGCGCCGCGGCCTATGCGTTGTCGCTGGCGCAGGAGCAGCAGGCGGCCCTCATGCTCCTTCACGTGATGGATCGCGCCCACGAGCCAGCCTCAGCGGAAGCGCCGGCGGCCCTCGAACGCTTGAAAGCGCTCGTTCCGCCGGGAGCCGATCTGTGGTGCACTCCGCGTTACGAAGTCGAGTTTGGATCTGCGGCCGACGGGATTTTGAAAGCCGCGGGCGAATACAAGGCGGACTTGATCGTGATGGGTGTTCGTCACCCAGATTTTTCCTTCAGCCACCTGCCGCCGGCCACGGCCTATAAAGTCGTATGCCGGGCGCCTTGCCCGGTGCTCACCGTTCGCGGCTAGGGAGTGATTTTATGAGATTCAAATATACGTTCGCAGCGCTCATTTTTGTGGCGATGGTTTCGGTCTTCTGGGCGCAGGAGAAAAAGGAGCCGGAGCCAACGCCGCCTCCCGCCGCCACCTCTCAGCCGGCCCAGGCGCCGGCGGCCCAGGCACCCGCAGCTCAGGCTCCCGCAGCTCAGGCCCCCGCAGCTCAGGCTCCCGCGGCCCCGCACACTTTTACCATCACGCCCGAGGATGCGGCGCGCAAGAATCCCCTGCGCTTCTCCGAAATCAGCGTGGAGCGCGGGAAGAAGATCTACGAAACCCAATGCGCCATGTGCCACGGCGAGAAGGGCGACGGCAAGGGGGAGATCGTCGAGGACATGAAAATCAATCCCCCCGACTTCACCAAGCCCGGAGTGCTCGACAAACGCACCGATGGCGAGTTATTCACGATCATCCAGGTGGGAGACGCCACCATGCCCGGCCAGGGCACGCGGATGACGGATACCTACAAATGGGAACTCGTGAATTACCTGCGCTCACTCAGCGGCAAGACCCCGTTGAAGTCCACCGAAGAGGAACTACAGCAGGGGACCGTCGTCGTGACCGGGAAGGAAAATCCCACGGAAAACCCCAAAGAAAAAACGAAGCGGAAGCCGACACCGAAAGAGAAGCCGTAAAGAGCAGAACTGAAACGCCGTGCTCTTTCTTTCCAACCGCGGCTCGGCAATCCACAGCCTTCCGCAAATAAAACGGCCGGCTCTCAGGAGCCGGCCGTTTTGCGTTTGCAAGAAGCACTTTACGCCGCGACCAACAAACCATTCTCCGCGTCAGCCGCGGTCGCGCGATTCATTACACCCTAGTTAGTGAATCTTCAAGCCGACTGTCGTCGAATGGGTTAGAGTCGGCGTGCTCGAATCCGTTCCCACAATCGTCACCGTGTAATTCCCCTTTTGGGGAGAGCTTCCGGTATTGACAGTAAGGGTGCTTGATCCGGAGCCGTTCGCTACCTGTGCTGGGTTAAACGAGTAAGTGGCTCCTGAAAGGTTGCTCGTCGCACTCAGATTGACCGTGCCGGTGTATCCGTTCAGCGCGGACACGCTAACCGTGTAAGTCGCGAGGCCGCCGCCCTTGAGCGTTACGTTGCCGGGCGAGGCGGAGATTGAAAAATCGCCGCCAGACGAGGCCGGGTTGACGGTCACGGACACACTGGCGGAGCTGGTCAGGTTGGAGTCCGCTGAGTCCGTGCCGGTGACCGTCAACGTGTAAGTCCCGGCTACCGTGGAGGACGTGGCGCTGATATTCAAAGTCACGGATTGCGAACTTGTTCCCGTGATGCCTACAGAAGAAGGCAACGAGCAGGTGGCGTTGGTAGGGCATCCGGTCACACCCAAGTCCACCGTTCCAGTGTATCCATTGGAAGGTGTCACCGTTATGGAGAAGCTCGTGTTCTGCCCTTCGGTAATGGTCGCCTTTGAAGGTGACGCTGAAACTGAAAAGCTCGCTGATGGGGCAGCACCGCCAAAGCCGGTCAGGCCACGGACGGTTCCGATGCCGCTGGCAAAGTCCCAGTCGTTACCCGCCGG